>CAYXPN010000309.1:0-6889 GCA_964467075.1 uncultured Planctomycetaceae bacterium | reverse complement strand
TCGTGCTTTCGGCTTTTCGTGCTTTCGTGATTCCGTTCTCGTAGTCGTGGTCCCGTTTTCGTGATCGCAGGCTGGGGCTATTGTAACCGTTCACGGGCCGTCATTGTCGCCTTTCGCTCCGCGAAAGTGGCGCTGCTTTCGCGGAGCGAAAGGCGACTATCCACGCGAAATGGCCCGAAAACGGGCAGCGGCCCGTGAACGGTTACGGGCTATTTCGCCGTATCCCCGCCCAGGTATTCCACCTCCACGTAGTAGGCCCCGCGCGAGGCCGGGCGCCCGCCGGGGCCCTGCTCGATGAGCCACGTTTGCAGCCGCGTCTCGTCGGGCTTCAGGTGCAGCTCGAAGCTGACGCCCGTCGCGCCGGGCCCAATGGCGCGCGTTTGGGTGAGCGTGCCGAGTTGCAGCCGGGCCACGCCGCGCTTCAGTGCAAAGTCGGCCGCGGCCGGCCGCTCGCGCAGCGTAAAGCGATATCGCCCGGCGCGCTCGATCTTCACCGCCCAGAACCCGTTGGCCGCGGGCCGGCGCAGCAACTGCCCCTGGTACCAGGCCAGGTCGGCCCCCGGGCCGTGCCAGTCGTGGGAGGTGAGCAGCGTGGGGTCCTGCTCCGCGGCGCCCAGCGAGATCGGGCAGTATTCGTCGAAGCGCTGCGACACGTCCTTGTACCACTCCTCGTAGGCGAAGCGCAGGCGGTCGACCACCTCGGGCTTTTCGGCCGCCAGGTTGCGCACCTGCGAAGGGTCATCGACCATGTCGTACAGCTCCCGGCCGTTGATCAACCGGTAGCGCTCGGTCATCACCGCGGAGTTGCGCCACATCTCGGGCAGCTCGATGCGATGGGACTGCACAAAGAGCGTGCGCGGGGCCGAGTCTTCCACCTTCACCAAGAGCGGCACCAGGCTCTGGCCGTCCAGCTTGCGGTCCTTGGGCCGCGCAATGCGGCAGAAGTCGAGCACGGTGGGCAGGATGTCGATGTGGGCCGCCAGTTGGGCCACGTCGTAGTCGCCGCTCAAGCGGCCCGGCCAGCGAATGAAACACGGCACGCGATGGCCGCCCTCGTAGACCGAGC
Source organism: uncultured Planctomycetaceae bacterium (assembly GCA_964467075.1). Classification (GTDB taxonomy): domain Bacteria; phylum Planctomycetota; class Planctomycetia; order Pirellulales; family Thermoguttaceae; genus CAYXPN01. The sequence continues at coordinate 5,823 of CAYXPN010000309.1, read as the reverse complement.
CCTTCTGTCCCCGCATCTCGACGTTGAACCCTCCGCCCGACGTGCCGTTGTCGGTCAGATAGATCACCACCGTGTTGCGGCTCAAGTCCAGTTGGTCGAGCCGCTCGAGCAGGCGCCCCAGGTTCTCGTCGAAATTGGTAATCATCCCATAGAACCGTGCCAGGCTCTCGGGCAGCCCCGCTTCGACATACGGCCGGCTGTACTGCTCGGCCACCTGGTACGGCCCGTGCGGCACGTTGGTCGGCAGATAGCAGAAAAAGGGCTGCCCGCGGTTATGGCAGCCCTCGATGAAGCGCGTGGCCGCGGCAAAGAACACGTCGGTGCAATAGCCTTCGGTCTTCTCCCAGCGCCCGTTGTGGCAGAGCACCGGGCTGAAATAGGTGTTGCCCCAGTGGTCGGGCGCGTGCCCGATGCCGCCGCCGCCGTGGACCAGCGACTGCTGGAAGCCGCGGTCCATGGCCCGATAGGGGAAGTTGTCGCCCAGGTGCCACTTGCCGAAGATGCCCGTCCGGTAGCCTGCCGCGGCCAGCAGGTCGGCCATGGTCACCTCGTCGCGGCGCAACAGCGAGCGCCCCATGATCGTGTGCCACACGCCGGTGCGGCAGGAGTATCGGCCGGTGAGCAGTGCGGCGCGCGTGGGCGAGCAGGTGGGGTCCACGTGGAAATTGGTCAGGCGCACGCTCTGCTGATAGAGCCGGTCGATGTTGGGCGTTTTGATCACCGGGTTGCCGTGGCAGCCCATATCGCCGTAGCCCTGGTCGTCGGTCATAATCAACAGCACGTTGGGACGGCTCGCGGCGCCGGACTGTGCGGCGCCAGGCTGGCCGAGCGCCTGAGCGGCCGCACCCAGCACGGTCCCCGGCAAGACGGCCTGCGCGTGTGCAGAAACCGCGGCCAGCGCCACGGCCGCAACAGAAGTCACCAAGAGCGCTGCCACGGCCGCCACGGAGCCGTGCCGCATGGTTGGCATTGGCAATTGGGTTTTGCTCGTCATCGTGTGGATCTCCTGTGATTCGCTGGTCAGTGGTTTGTGTGTGGCCCGGCTTGCCGGCGCGTCTCCCCTCTCCCTTTGGCGGGCACCACGAAGTGGTCGGGGCCTTCGGGTGAGGGCGGGTTGAAGCACCGGGTGGCACGGGTGGCTTGTCCACCCGTGCTTGTTCGCCTCGAGATCATGGGCTGCCGCACTGCTGGACAAGCCGGCAGTGGCACCCGACGATCAGCACGTGCTCGGATTCCGACCGCCCTCCCCCGGCCGCTGCGCGGCCACCCTCTCCCGCAGAAGCGGGAGAGGGTTGAATGACGTATCTCCAGGCCACATTCTCCAGCGCTGTGCCCGCCAACGCAACCTGCCCGGCCGCCTCGCCGCAAGCGCCGCGCCCGCCGGGCCCAGCGCACAAACGACGCCCGAGGCCCGCTTGCGCTTGAACCGCCTCGCGCAGGGCCCTATACTGGCCGGGGTGAATGGTGCGGGGATCGGCCGGCCGGTGTGTCGGGGAGTGAGCAGTCGTAAGCAAACAACCTGCGGTGGTGGCTGGCCGGGGTTGGAGCGAAGCGAAACCCGGGATTTCCGGCCGTCCTTCGGGCGTCTGCGGGAGCCCCGGCCACCCGCCGTATGTAGTGACCGTACTTGTACGGTCCTTCGAATGACCCGATGAATCGGGTCACTACGAGCACTGGGCTGATCTGAAACTACGAGCAGTGGGCTAATCTCAAAAGGAGGGCCGACGCATGAAAGATCACCAATCCCTATCGTCTTCCGCCGGCCGGCCGGCCCGCACCCGCCGCGGGTTCCTGGGCACGCTGGGCCGCGGCGCCGCAGCCGGTCCGGTGGCCGCGGGTTGGTTCGCCGCCTCGGGCACCGCCCGGGCCGCTGCCGAAGGGACCGTGGCCCGCCGGCCCCTGGGACGCACTGGGCTGGAGGTCTCCCAGGTCGGCTTCGGCGGCCACAGTTGGGCCTACAAGCGCGTGCCCGACGGCAGCGGCGGCTTTCGCGCCGTCACGCTCAGCGAGGCCGAGCGCATGATCGGCGCGGGCCTGGAGATGGGGGTCAATTTCTTCGACTCCTGCACCCCGCCCGAGGAGCACAGCGTGCCCGGCGAGGTGATCAAGCGCATGAAAAAGCGCAAGGACGTGATCGTCTCGGCGCGCCTGTGCCACCGGCAGACGGGCGTGAAAGAGGACCGGCAGATCATCTACGACTGGGTGGACGAGCGCCTGAAGCTCTGGCAGACCGACTACTTCGATCTGTTGATGCTCAGCAACACCGAGAACGATACGCCCATGTCCGGCTATTGGGACATGACCTGGTCGATCGAGGCCCTGGAGAAGGTCAAGCAGCAGGGCAAGGTGCGCTTCGCGGGCTTCGGCAGCCATTTCACGCCCGAGCTGTTCCTGTTGGCCTTTGAGAAGTTCGGCCGGTTCTTCGACGTCACCTCGGCACCCTACAACGTGCGCCATCGGGCGGCCGAGCAGGTGATCCCCGCGGCCAGGAAGGCCGGCCTGGGCATGGTGACCATCAAGCCGTTCGCCCGCGGTTCGCTGCTCAAGGGCCGCGACCTGGAAGGGGCCGACCAGGGACTGGCCCGCGACATGATCGCCTTTGTCTTGCAGAATCCGCAAGTGGACGTGTGCATCTGTGGCATGCACACCGAGGCGCAGGTGCGCGAGAACTTCAGCGCCTCGTGGGTGGGGCTCACACCCGAGGCCAAGCAGCGCCTCGAGCTGGCCGCGGCGACTCCCGGGGCGCACGAAGGCTGGCTCGAGCGGGGGTGGCGCTATGCGTAGGGTGCGCAGGCCGGCCGTGATTGGGAAGGACCGGGCGTTGGGGCCTGCCAACCGGTTGCTTGAGCGCATGCGGGGATTCAGTGTGCCACTGCTTCGCCAGGAGCAGTGCCTCGCCGCGGCCGGCACTGCTCGCCCGGGGGGCAAGCAGCGGCACACGGCACACGCCGGGGTGGCCGGGGCTGGAGCAAAGCGAAGCCCCGGGGAGCTGCCCTCTTACGGGCTCTTGGGCAGACGGGCTGCTCGGCCAGCCGTACTCCTCTGCGCGCTCGTGCTGGCCGCGGCGGGCGGCTGCACCGTCTCCTGTGAGCAGGAAACGGAGCTGGTGCCGGCCTCGGAAGTGCTGGATTTGCCCGACCAGCCGCGGGCTGCACAAGCGACGCATTCGGCAGAACAGTCCGCAGCAACCCGCGCGAGCGACCAGTCCGCTGCGACCGACGCGGCCGACAGCTCTGCTGCGACCGATTCGGCCGACCAATCGGCTGCGCTCGACGCGCCCGAGGCCGTGCTGCTGCGCGTGGGCAAGAACCCGTTGGGCGGCTGCGATCTGTGCCACGTGGACGTGGCCGACCAGTACACGCCCAGTGCCCATTTCACCTCACCCGAGGACAAGGTGGGCTGCGCGGACTGCCACGGGCCGAGCGACGGCCACGTGCGCGACGAGAACAACGAAGTGCCGCCCGACCGCGCGTTTGCCACGGCCGAGGAAGTCAACGGCTTCTGTGTGACGTGCCACGAGTGCGAGCGCCCGCGCGAGAGCGACACACCGGCCACGGCCAAACTCTCCTGCACCGACTGCCATCAGGCGCACACGCTGGCCCGCATCGAGCCGGAAAAGGACAGGCAGTAGGGTTGCGCGCGACAAAGCGCCCGATTGCGGTTGTGGGTCCTTTCCGAGTCTGTAGCAACATTACAGAGGAACCACGAAAGCACGAAAGGGCGAAAAGACGAAACAGGCGAGAAAATACGAACGCCAAGACCTTTCGAGCGAGCAGTTGTAACAACCCTTTTGTTTCGTTCCTTCGTTCTTTCGTGTTTTCGTGGTCTCTGAAGTGTGACTGTCGCAACGAGCGCCTGTATTGATGCTACACTCTCTCCTTTCCCTGGTTTTCGCGCTTTCGCCCTTTCGCGTTTTCGCGATTCCCTGGCGAAACACATCCCACCGAATGGCACTGCCGGCTTTGTCCCGCCCGCGCGCTCCTGGCGCAAACCAGCACGGGTGGGCAATCCACGCGTGCCGCCCAACGCCCGACGCTCTGACACTGCCGGGCAAACCGGAGGCTCACGCCTCCGGCTCGCCAATCGCTCGGCCGCCTCGCCGAGGAATAGCCGCGGTTGCGTGAATCCCGGCACCCGGCTCCAATGCGCCGGACCCCGAGCTATAATTGACCGTCCGGCGAAGAGCATCCCCTTTTGCGCCTGTGCTTGCCGGCCCCCACGCCATGCAGAAATCCCTGGACCGCAAACTCGCTCGCATCCTGGCCGACCCGGCCTGCCGAGACTTCATCCTGGCCGACGCCAAGGACGCGGACATGGCCTACGGGCTCGCTGCGCCCGGGCGCAGCCCCGAGTATCACGGCCCCGAGGCCCGCTTCCGCACGCTCGACCAGTACCGCCAACTGATGCGCGAGCTCGTCTGCCAGGGGCTGCTGGACATCATGCTCATGAGCGCCAGCTCCAGCGAGGTGCTCACCCTGGGCGAGCGCCTGTTCGACTCCAGCGCGGTCACTCCCGCGGTCCGGGCCAACGACACCACGGACATCTGGCTGGCCGCGGGCACGGGGCGCTACAGCCAGCAGCCGTCGCTGCCCTTTCGCACGGCCACGATCGACCAGATCATGTGCGGCAAGGCCGAGTGTGAGCCCGGCGAGCGCCGGCTGGGCGCAGACCTGGGGCTGTATTCGGTCACCTTCAACAACGACGCCGCCTTGGACCGGCAGACGCTCGAGGCCTACAAGGCCTTTCGCCTGGAGGCCGAGGCCAAGGGGTTCCGCCATTTCCTCGAGGTCTTTAGCCCCAACGCGCCGGGCGGGCAGAAGCCCGAGGACATCCCGCGCTTTGTCAACGACCACATCGTGCGGGCCCTGGCCGGGGTCACGAGCCGGGGCCGGCCGCTGTTTCTGAAGATTCCCTACTATGGACCCGCGGCCATGGAGGCGCTGGCCCGCTACGACCGCAGCCTGGTGGTGGGCATCCTGGGCGGCTCCGCGGGCACCACTTTCGACGCCTTCCACATGCTCTGGGAAGCGAAGAAGTACGGGGCCCGCGTGGCGCTTTACGGGCGCAAGATCAACAACGCCGAGCACCAGTTGACCTTTGTGCAGTATCTGCGCCGCGTGGCCGACGATGAGATCGAGCCGGCCGAGGCCGTGCGCGCCTATCATGCGGATTTGCAACGATTGGGGATCGCGCCGCGGCGCAAGCTCGAAGATGATCTGAAGCGCACCGAGGCAGGCGCGGCCTATGGCGATGCAGCGCCGCCACGGCCCGCGAGCACTCCGGGCGCTGGGAGGAGCGCGGCGGTGACCACCTCGATGCCGGGGCCGTTGCCTGCGCGCCCACGCCCCGGGGCCGAAGAAGAGCCGGATTTCAGCCAGATGACCCCGCAGCAGAAGGCCCAGTGGAACCTGGAGCGCTGGAAGCGGATCATCGGCTAGGCGTAGGGTGGCTGGTTGCAGCCATGCGTTTGGTCGCATTCTCTATGGAGGGCCACGCTCTGTCGTGGCCGATGGTCGGCAGACTCCGGATGCGCCACGCTCTGTCGTGGCCGCGAGTCAACACGCAGAGCGCACCGGGTGGCACGGGTGGCTTGTCCACCCGTGCTTGTTCGCCTCGAGATCATGGGCTGCCGCACTGCTGGACAAGCCAGCAGTGGCACCCGGCGTTTGGTCGCATTCTCTATGGAGGGCCACGCTCTGTCGTGGCCGATGGTCGGTAGACTCCGGATGCGCCACGCTCTGTCGTGGCCGCGAGTCAACACGCAGAGCGCACCGGGTGGCACGGGTGGCTTGTCCACCCGTGCTTGTTCGCCTCGAGATCATG
>CAYXPN010000308.1:3482-6894 GCA_964467075.1 uncultured Planctomycetaceae bacterium | reverse complement strand
TGGTGCCTGTCACCTTTTCCCGGGAAGTTATACCCTTACAAGTGCTAAGGCGACCCGAGAGCCGGGAAGGGTCTATCGCAACAGGAAGCAATCCAACCTCTGTCCGTGCGCCCCGATCGACGTGCCGCGGAGATTCCCACCTCCGCAACCAAGGGCCGACGGGCGGGGGATCACCACTCGAGCCGGACCGACGGTCCGGCTCCGCACACCCCGGTCCTCCGGGACAAGGGCCTTCGGGGCCGCAAAAGCGTATAGCTTACGGCTGGATCGCCGGTCAAACTCCTCCGCGGCCCCTTGAGGCCGCACCAAACCGACCCGGCAATCCCTTCAGGGGCCGCGCCGACCACCGCTCGGATACCGGGCACGGGCGCCATAGGCGTTACAGTCCCTGCCTCCGGCTTGAGGCTCGCAGGCGCACCGTCCGCTTGCCGGTCCGGTGCGTCCCGCGGGGCTCGTCGGACTTCGCGCGCAATGTGCAAGAACCACCAGCAGTCCGACACGGCTAAACTGTGGGGTGCCACGATTGGCTTGCCCAACCGTGTATTCGGCACTGCTGGACAAGCCAGCAGTGGCACCCAACTCCACGCTTCACGTGTGTCGGACTGCTAGTGCAGGGCCAGGGCCCGACGGCCGGAATCGAATCACGCCACGCCAACCACGCCCTGGCCGATCATACCCCCAGCTCACACTCCGCCGCGTGCTCCCGCCCGGCGTCCGACGCCCGCCGGATCGCGCGAATCCGCGGCAGGACCTTCAAGAACGCCCCATAGACCTCCGGGTCGAACAGCTTGCCCGCGGTGTTCTCCATGATCTCCAGGGCGATCGGCTCGGGATATGCCCCGCGGTAGGGGCGCGGGCTGGTGAGCGAGTCGAACACATCGGCCACTGCCACGATGCGCCCCTCGATGGGAATCTCGTGTTCGCCGAGACCCTGCGGATAGCCGCTGCCGTCCCAGCGTTCGTGGTGTGTCAGTGCCACGGTGGCCGCGGTCTTCAGGAGGCGCCTGGCCCGGGTGCCGGCACGGCCCCGCGGGCACACATCCTGCGGCAGGGCGCCCAGCGCCGCGGCGAAGTGCGCATTCTCCTCGAGCAATCGGGCCCCCAGCCGGCAATGCTGTTTGAGCACCGCCCATTCGTCCGGGTCGAGCGGCTCGGGCTTCTGGAAGATTTCGCGGGGAACGGCCAGGTTGCCTACGTCGTGCAACGGGGCCGTCCACAAGAGCACGTCGGCTTGCGCGGCATCGAGCCCCAGGGCGCGGGCCAGCTCGCGGCTGGCAAGCCCCACGCGCACCACGTGCAGCGCGGCCGAGCCATCAGAGCATTCCGCGGCCGCGGCCAGGCGCCACAGCAGCTTGAGCGTGGGCCAGAGCAACAGAGAGTTGGTTTTCGCAGCCCAGGCTTTGCGCGCGCCACGGCCGCGGTCGGGCCCGGTGAGGTGCTCAAGCGCGCCCCCCGCGGCCAGCCGCTCCAGGCGTGCCTGGAGTTCCTCCAGCAAGATCGGACGGCAGGTCACGTCCGCTGCGCCCGACTGCCAGGCCTTGCGCCGCGAATCCACATCGTCCGCGCGCACGAGCATCACCACCGGCACGCCGGGCGCCGGGTTATCCTGCTGGAGACACCGAGCGAGCTCGAAGAGATCACGCCCTGTTCCGTCCGTTCTGTCTGCTGCACCGGCTCTTGCCGATTTTGCCGCCTTGCGTGGTGTCTTGTGTCTTGTCTCGCCTCCTGCCCCTGCATCCAGGACCACGGCGTCGAAGGACTCGGCCAGCAATCGCTTTCTTGCCGCAGCACAAGTGTGCGCACGGATGACCTTCCAACAGCCGGTTGGACCCGCCGCAGTTGGGGCTTCGAGCCCGCCAAGGACCCGGGCGATTTCGCGATCGGTAGTGACCAGCAGAAGCTGTTTCATTGAGACACGGCCTGTGATGACGGTTGCCGCCGGCTCGCCTCCTGCCCGATGCCCCACGCGCCGGGCAACGCCGCGTGTGCGACCGTTCTGGTGCCCGCTGCCGCTGTTAGACCGGGCTGGTTGATAGGCCAGGGTTGCACGAGATCCACGCCCGGCACGGCAAGTACGGTTGCGCAAGTGTAGGCCACAGATTGCCCGTGTGTGCTGCCGCGGCAGGGTGCCGCAGTGAGAAATCCGTCTTCTCACCCCCCGCCAATGTGGGCGCCCCCTGTCTGCTGTCTGCGCCGCGACAGCCTCCGTCTCGTCCAGCGGCGAGCCGCAGGCGACGGTATCCACCACGCCGACGCCTTCGGCTAGCCGTTAAACGAGTGTTCCCACCAGTCCTCGCCCTATCGCTCCGGTGTCGGCCGCACCCCGTGATCCGGAAACGCGCCGGAACACGCCAAAGAGCAGGTATTTGACAAGTCCACTGGATTCGTCTACAGTCACGGGCGCTCGAATCGGCCCGCCTGTCCGGGCGCCCACAATGCAGAGCCCGCCTGTATCGCAAACCTACACTTCCAGGGTGCCTCTTGCCGGTTTTTTGTCCGAACCGGGAGTTCACGCGCCCGGCTCGCCAGGTGCCAACCTGCGACCTCCGACTTCCGACTTTCATTGCGGCCCTGGGGCCGCGTTGGGTGAAGGGGTGATTGATTTCGGATTCCACTCGTTTCAGCAGGAGACTTGCCCATGAGTCGCCAGAGACGCTTATCGCGGCGGGCGCTGTTGCGTAAATCGGCTGCCGCGGCAGTGACCGTACCGTGGCTGGTGCCCGGCCGGGCCTTGGGGGCCGACGGTGACACACCGGCCAACCAGCGGATCGTCATGGGGGCCATCGGCGTGGGAGGCCGGGGCAGCGGGGTGATGCGGGGCCTGATGGGATCCAGCGAAGTCCAGATGCTGGCCGTCTGCGACCCCGTGCCGGACCATCGCCAGCGGGCCAAGCAAAGTGTGGACGAACGCTACGGAAACCAAGACTGCAAGGCCTACAACGACTTCCGCGAAATTACCCGCCGCGACGACATCGACGCCGTGATGATCGGCACGCCCGACCACTGGCACGCCATCATCACCATCGACGCCTGTCGCCACGGCAAGGATGTGTTCTGTGAGAAGCCCGAGACACTCACCGTGCGCGAAGGCCGGGCCATGGTCACGGCGGCCCGCCGTTACGCCCGGGTCTTTTCCGGCGGCAGCCAGCGCGTGTTGGGCGACTACGGCGACTGGCCGCGTTTGATCTGGGGCGGGGCCCTGGGCGAGATCAAGGAGGTGTTTGTCGCCTGCGGCGGACCGTCGGGCATCTGCAATCTGCCCGAGGAACCCCTGCCGCCCGGGCTGGACTGGGACATGTGGCTCGGGCCGGCGCCCTGGCGGCCGTTCCATTCCAACCTGATTCGCGGCGGTTTCCGGCCTTATCGGGACTATTCGGGCGGGGGCATGACCGACTGGGGGGCCCACCGCTTC
>CAYXPN010000308.1:0-3472 GCA_964467075.1 uncultured Planctomycetaceae bacterium | reverse complement strand
GGCCATGTTCGCCGTGGGACTGCACGAGACCGGCCCGGTGGAGATTATCCCGCCGGACGGCAAGGATGTGGAGCGGCTCACCTACCGTTTTGCCAACGGGCTGAAGATGTATCACGGCGGGACGAAGAACATCACCTACATCGGCACCAAGGCCCAACTGCCGGGCGAGGTGCCGCCTGTGACCGGCCCGGTGGACATGCCCGGCTATAAGGGCCGCGGCGGCCTGCTGGGTGATTTTGTTTACAGTGTGCTCCACCGCGAGCGCGCGTTCCGCGACATCGAGATCGCCCATCGCGCGTGTACCGTCTGCCACCTGGGCAACATCGCCTACTGGCTGGGGCGCCCGCTGCGTTGGGACCCGCAAAAGGAAGAGATCATCGGCGATCCCGAGGCCGCACGCTGGCTCGACCGGCCCAAGCGCGCCCCCTGGACCCTGGAGGTGGGCTGAACCACCTTGGCTGGGCCGACTCCCGCCGGCCCGGGCGCCGGCAGGTTGGAGCAAGCCGTCGGCCCTCGGCGCTCCACTCCGTAGCCAAGGCCGGGAGAACCTTTGGACGCAGAACGTGATCCTGTTTCCCGTGTACCGGATGACGATTGCAGAGAACCCTCAGAGAACCATACGAGGAGCAAGACCATGAGACCTGGTATGCGAAACCGTGGGAGTCGATTGCGCGCGGCGCTGCTCGGGACGCTGCCGGCGTTGCTGGCCCTGTTGATCGGCGGCGTCGCCCCTCCCGCACAAGCCGCGGAAGAAGGCGAACCGCCTTCCTTTGAGCAGCAGTTTGCCCAGCAGTTGGACGAGTGGCTGCCGGGCCTGGGGGCCGAGAAAATCCAGGACCGCAGCAGTGCCCGGCAGGCATTGCAGAAGGTGTGTTTCGAGGTGGGCGCTCCCGGGCGCGAGGCGGATCGGGCCGTGGTCTGCCGGGTGATGGCCCAGAAGCTCGCCGAGGCCAATGCCCCGGCCAAGGCCCGGATGCTCAGAGAACTTCAGTTCATCGGCCGCGAGGAGTGTATCGAGGCGGTGGCCGCCCTGCTCGACGATAACGACGAGCATGTGCGCGATGCGGCCCGCCGCTGCCTGGAGCACAATCCCGAGCCGGGCGCCAACGCCAAGCTGCTGGCGGCCTTGCCCAAGTCGAGCGGCCGCTTCCGCGTGGGCATCATCAACTCGCTGGGCACGCGCGGCGATCCGGCCAGTGTGTCGGCGCTGGTCGGCCTGCTCGGGGAGAGAGATGCCGAGGTGGCCGGCGCCGCGGCCACGGCCCTGGGCAAGCTCGGCGGTGCCGAGGCCACCGCCGCACTCCAGGGCGCGCTGGGACGCACGAGCGCTGAGACGCGCAACCTCGTGGCCAATGCCCTGCTCGGCTGCGCCGAGAAGCTGCTGGCCGCGGGCAAGAAAACCGACGCGCTGGCCGTCTATCAGAAGCTCGACCAGGCCGACATGCCGCAGTTCATCCGCGTGGCCGCGGTCCAGGGAAAGCTGCGCGCCGCGGGGGCCAGGCCGTAACAATCACGAGTGCGTCGGCGCGCCGCGGTAGGGGCGACGCATGCGTCGCCCCTACCGGTTTCGGTGCTTGCGCGTGAAACCACGTCCGGCGCCGTGTGCGGCTGGCTCTGCCAGTGCTCTTGCTGCGGGCCATTGCTGGCTCCCCTCTCCCGCACGGCGGGAGAGGGGGGGCCTGTGTTCAATCTCTCCCGTAAACGGGAGAGGGGGAGGCTGGTGGCGGTTTTCGCCCAGGTGCCCGGATTGATCTTCTCTCCCAAGCCCGTTCGTGGAGACATGACATGGCACGTTCGTCCGATCATTCGTATGAAGGCGCCAGTCGGCGTCGCTTTCTGGGCGCCTTGGCTACCGGGAGTGTTGCCTTGGGCGCATGGTCTGCACCAAGCGGGCGCCACGCTCGCTGCGCCGGGGCAGCAAAGCCCGGCAAGGGCGAAGACCCGGCCATGCGTGCGGCGCTGGAGCTGGACCCGGAGGCCACGCTTGCCGACGTGGAACCGATCCGGCTGGACAGCGTGGAGACGTTCACGCGCGGTCCGGTCTCCGTGGTGCGCGTGGTGAGCGATCGCGGCGAGGAAGGCTTCGGCCAGACCGCGCCGTTCAACGCCGACATCTCGGCCCTGGTGGTGCACCGCCAGATCGCCCCCCATGCCCTGCGCCGCCCCGTGGGCCGGATCGCTGAGTTCGTGGATCGCACCGTGGAAGAAAACTACAAGTTCCCCGGCTCCTACGTGCGCAGGGCACTGACCGGCGTGGAGACGGCCCTCTGGGACCTGCGCGCCCGGCGCGCGGGCAAGCGCGTGTGCGAGCTATTGGGCGGCAAGCCCGGGCCGGTCGTGGCCTACGGCTCCAGCATGCGCCGCGACATCAAACCCGAGGACGAGGCCGCCCGGCTGGTGCAACTGCGCGGGGACAAAGGCCTTCGGGCCTTCAAGGTGCGCATCGGCCGGCGCACCGGCCACGACCAGGACCAATGGCCGGGGCGCACCGAAGCGCTGGTCAAGACCGTGCGCAAGGCCGTCGGCCCGGAGGTGGCGCTGCTGGTCGATGCTAACAGTTGCTACACGCCGCCGAAGGCCATCGCCGTGGGCCGGTTCCTGGGTGAGTACGGCGTGTGCCATTTCGAGGAGCCGTGCCCCTACTGGGAATATGAATGGACGGCCGAGGTGACCCGCGCGATCGACGTGCCCGTGGCCGGCGGCGAGCAGGATTGCCTGCTGCCCGGCTGGCGGCGGATGATTGAAATGCACGCGGTGGACATCGTGCAGCCGGACGTGTGTTATGTGGGCGGCATGGTCCGCGCGATGCGCGTGGCTGCCATGGGGGCCCTGGCTGGCATGCCCTGCGTGCCCCACTCGGCCAATCTTTCGCTGGTCACGGTGTTTACGATGCACCTGTTGCGCTCCATCGACAACGCCGGGCCGCACCTGGAGTTCTCAATCGAGCCGACCGCGTGGACAGCGGACATCTATCGTCCCTTGCTGGAAGTGAAAGACGGGCAGGTGGCGTTTCCCGAAGGGCCTGGCTGGGGCGTGACGATTGATCGCCAGTGGCTTGAGAAGGCGGAGCACCAGATTACCCGGCGCTCGTGATTTCGCGCGAGTCGTACCCTCTCCCGCTTCTGCGGGAGAGGGCAGCGAGCTTGAACGAGCCGGGTGAGGGGAGCCGGGATCGAGAAACGCGCTGGTTCGCAGCGCCCGTGATAGCGCAGCCCGCCCTCACTCCCGCCCTGGCGTGCTAAAAACATCTGCCGACTTTGTGCCGCTTTGATGCCGTTTTTGTTCCGCGAAATGCGTGCTCTGTGAATAAGCCGCCGCGGGTGCCACTGCTGGCTTGTCCAGCAGTGCGCGGTGCAGCCCGTAGGGTGCGTCAAACGCACGCACGGGCCTGCCGGCCCGCCCGACGGTCTTTCAGCACCCCAGCCGCTGCACGTCGATCCCCACCTTGCCCGCGGCGTAGGCCACCTCGCGC
>CAYXPN010000307.1:0-6898 GCA_964467075.1 uncultured Planctomycetaceae bacterium | reverse complement strand
CCCTCCACACTGTCCGCGGTCACCCCGATCGCGCCCTTGCAATCCGGGGCGGTCTTACCCGGCGGCGCATAGCGGGCCACGGTGGCGAGGCTCTGGGTGATGTGCTGCGTGCCGCCGCCGGTGTCGAACTGGAAGCTGCTCTCGCCGGTCTCGGGCCGGCGGCGCCGGCCATAGCGCACCGAGCCCTCCCAGCGAGTCTCGCCGATGCGCTCGTCGAGGCTGTAGCTCTGGCGGATCAGGCCATCATAGAGGATGGGTGAGGCATCCCTGAGCGCGCTTTTGGCCAGCAGGTCGTCGTCGGTGCCCTGGATCAGAAACCGCAGCTCGACCGACGGGTTGTCGCCCTCGGTCGAGGGCCGGCTGTCCCATTTTTCGGTGACCGTTACAGGCATCGCTTCGCTCAGGGATTGGGGATTGGAGGCTGGAATCACCTCGTCCCTAATCCCTAATCCCCAATCCCTAATCCCCCTTCGTTACGCAAACACCAACCCGCCGTGCTTGGCCTCCTGCACGAGCCGCTGCGTGTTCTTGGCCGTCTGCTCGGTGGCCTGGGCCGTGCGCTCCATGGGTCCCCGTCCGCCCAGGCCCCAGAGGGCCATGGGATTGAATGTGCCCACCGTGGAGACGCGCTGGGCAAGCTGATCGGTCTCCAGTGCCATGCGCCTGAGATCGAACAGTTCGCCCACCTTCCCTTCGTCCAGGCCCAGCTCCCGGGCCTCCCTGCGCATGCGTTCTTCTTCCAGCTTCAACAGGGCCCGCTCGCGCTCGGCGCCCTTCAGGGTGGCCTCGATGCGTGCCCGGGCGATCTCGTGGTTGAGGTCCTCGCTGTAGCGGGCACGTTCCTGTGCGGCCCGCTCTTCCTCTTGTTCGCGCTGGCGCCGGAACCGCTCCTCCACGCCGCGGAGTTCCTCGATCTGGGCCTCGTCAATCTCCGCCAACCCGGCGCCGGCCTTGCGCGCCTCCTCGCGCATCTTGGCGTACTGGTGCTCGATGGCGGCCACGGCCCGGGCCTCTTCGTCCTCGATCTGTTCGAGGCGCAACTGGTGCAGGCGTTCGTCAAGCCGCTCGCGCAGCGAGGCCGCGTAGCGGGTGCGCTCCTCTACGGCCGCGTTCTCGGCCGTGCGCTGTGTCTGGGCCTCCTGGGCGGCCTCTTGCTCTTTGCGCGCCCGCTCCAGTTCGCGCCGGGCCTTGGCCAGCCGGCCCTCGACCTGCTGAAGCTGGTAGCGCGACTCCTCGATCTGGCGCTGGTCCATCGTGCCCGAGAGGCGGTCGCGCCGGATTCTGGCGGCCATCTGCTCCAGCAGTTCGATCTTGGCCTCAAGCTGCCCGACGCGCGTGGGCGCGTCTTTCATCTTCTGCATCAGGGCATCGGTCTGTTGCTGGTACGCGGCCAGTTCGGCGTTGGCCTCGGCCGTGATCCCCTTGAGCTTGCGGAACTCGTTTACGAGCAACCCCACGGCCACGACCAGGCCGGCGCCGGCTGCCAGACCCGGGGAGGCCAGCAGCGTGACCAGTGTGGAGAGTCCCTTGAGCAGCATCCCGCCGGTGCCCAGCACGCCGCCTACGATCTTCAGCGCCACACCCAAGGCCAGCAGCCCGGCCGCGGCCTTGGCCACAGTGAGGATCGCCTGCTGGTGCTGCTGGACCCAGCGGGCGATGTCCTGGGCGTGGGCCGCCAGCTTGTCGGACAGCTCGGTCAGCTCCTGCCCCAAGGCCTCGCCGATGGCGATGGCCACGCCCTCGACCGCGGACCATAGCCGCCGCAACCCACCGCCCAGGCCGGAGTCCATGATCTCGGCGGTGCGCGCGGCGGTGCCGCCCGCCTCGTCGATGGCCTTACTCAGTTGCGGAAAATCCGTGCGCGCGAGCTTGAGCGCGCCGGACATGGCCCGCATGTCGAACATCTCCTGCATCAGGCGCAGTCGCTCGCCGCTGGGCATCTGGGCAATGGCCTGGCCGATCTCGGCCATCAGGTCGCCGATCGGGCGGAGGTTGCTCTGCGCGTCGGTCGCTTCGATGCCGAGTCCCTTGAGCGTGGCCTGGACGCTGGGATCGGCCAGCCGGAGCATCATCTGGCGCAGGCTGGTGCCGGCCATGGAGCCCTTGATCTGCATGTTGGCCATCACGCCCAGGGCCTTGGCCGTCTGTTCGACGCTCAGGCCATATTCCTGGGCCACGGGCGCGGCATATTTCATGGCCTCGCCCAGGTCCTCGAGCGTCTGGGCGGAATTGTTGGCCGTGGCCACCAGCACGTCGGCCACGCGCGTCGTCTGATCGGCCTCGAGGTTGAACGCCCTGAGCGTGCCCGCGGCAATGTCGGCCGACTGGGCCAGATCGGTTCCGGTGGCCCGGGCCAGATCGAGCATGGCCGGCGTGGCCGCCTCGATCTCCGCGGGTTTGAAGCCGGCCCGGGCCAGGTTGAGCATGGCCGAGCCCACCTCGGCCGCGGTGTATGAAGTAGTGCGTCCCAGCTCCTTTGCTTGTTCGGTCAGGCGCTCGAACTCACGGCCTGTGGCGCCGCTCACCGCCTGCACGGCCTTCATCTGATCGTCGAACCCGGCAAAGACCTTCGTGGCCAGGGCCAGCGGGGCCGCTAGGCCCAAGCCGGCGCGCAGGGCGTCGCTGCCCAGGGCCGACATCTTGCGGCCCCACTGTTTCAGATAGCCGGATGCGCCGATGAGTCCCTTGCGCAGCCGTTTGTCATCGACAAACAGCTCCACAAAGGCGCGTCCGGCGCGGATGGCAGCAGAACCAACGGGCATGGGGCTTGGGGATTGGTTGATTGGGGATTGGGGATTGGAAATGTCGGTGGCCTTCTAATCCCTAATCCCCAATCCCTAATCCCCCCTTTCTTCTCTCACAAACACCTGCTTGAGCACGCTGATGTCGGCGCTTTGGATCCTCTCGCTCGGCTCGTGCCGCTCGCTGGCCAGCAGGGGGAAGTCCTTAAGCCCCAGCCGCGGGCAATCGGGGTGCCGATGGGCGTTGTATAGCATCGCCAACAGGTTCGCCGTGTGGTTCCACGCCCCCTCGGCCATCCGGACCAGTTCGCGCAGGGTAAACGGCCCGGGGTCTACTCCGGCGATGCCGGCGAGCTGGTAGATGAGTCGCCAGCGGTCGCCAGGGCCGCCTCGATCTCCCGCGGCAGGTCCAGCTTCGCCAGGTGTTGCTGCAGGAGCTTGATCTGCATGGCGGTGATCTGCTCGAGCCGGCCGGGCAGCATGTCCAGTTGGATCGCCGCGATCTCGTCGTGTTTCCGGGGCAACGCGCGCACCGCCTCCTGCGTCACCCGGTCGGGGAAAAAATCCGCCAGGTCCTCCAGCAGGGCCTCTTTGGCCCGAGCGATCGTCTCGCCGGCCATGCTCCGGCCGAACTGCTCGTCGGTCACCTGCCGCTCGTCCGCCTCAGGCTTGCAGAGGCAGTAGATCACATCCACCAGCAGGATCGGGTCGAGCAGCAGGCGGGGCACCACATTCTCCACGTCCAGCAGGTCCTCTTTCAACAGATCGCGTACCCGCTTGACCGCGGAGACGTTCACGTCCAGCGTCCACTCGCGCCCGGTCTTGTCCTTGAAGGTTCGCATGGTTCACTCCTCAGTCCAGGGTCGAGAGTCCAGAGTCAAGAGCGACTCCAGCTCTTGGCTCTTGACTCTCATCTACTGTTCCGGCCCCCAAGTCAGCTCGTAGTTATCCGTGTTCAGCATGTTCTTCGCGGCGAAGTACGCCCAGGCCGTGTCGGGCGACCAGTCGTACACCCGCACCTCGTCATACACGCCCATCGCCGTTTCTTCGTCGTCCAGATACCCCAGCACCAGGTTGCCCGGTTTGGCCTGCTGCGTGCCGTCAGTGCCGGTGGTCTCCGGCATCTGGGCGTCGCCGTCGAGGAAGAACAGCGCGCTTATGATGTCGTACTGCCCGCTGCCCGGTACGTGGAACGCCAGGTGGTGCCAGTTTCCGTCGTTCACCTGGTCGGTCAGTGCCGTCGGCCAAGTGGCATAGTTGTCCAACCCCAGAGTGATGCCAATGGCCGCGCCCGACTCTGGAAGCTGGATTGAGCTATACAGATCCCCCCAGTGGGCCAGTATCCCGTTCGGCGCGGAATAGCCGCTGTAAAGCAGTTCGACCGTCCAGCAGTCGGGCTCGATGTCGCCCAGGTCCAGATAGTCGCCCAAGATGAAGTCCTGGGCGGAGTCCAGATGTCCGAACGTTTCGTCTGGCCGACCGGGCGCCTTCTTGCGGGCGTGCTGGCCACGGCTCGCGCGCACGTAGCTGGGCGTCAGATCGCCCAGGTGCGAGACAAACAGATACGCCTGCCACACGGCCGCCGGGTTCTGGCCGTCTTTCGCATGGGGGTTGCCGTAGTAAACGCGGATCGTGGCCCCCGTGTCGGGGTCGATTTCGGGCACATGCACCCAGAAACGCCCCTCCCCGTTTCCACCGACAATCTCAAACCTCTCCCGTTCAAAGGCCAGCTCCTGCGTGCCGTCCGCGTTGGTAAAGCGGATGTCCAGGCCGTCGGCCCGGGCCGAGGCCCCGATGTCGGCGTCAGCCTCAATCGGCACGTGCAATGGGAAGTCGTACAATCCGGCCAGCACGTTGTCCGGTATGACGGTGATCTCTTTGTAGTGGTGCCAGCCGAGCATGCCCGTCGAGGTGTACCACTGCGGGGCATGCGTGTGCGAGTCGGTCTTGAGCGAGAGTCGCATGCGCTGGACGTCTTCGAGCGGCTCGGCGCGTTCGGCACTCAGCACGCTCCAGTCGGCCCTCAGCCCCTCGGCCCCCAGGCCGTCGCCGTCGGCCACGAGCAGGTCGAGGGTCGTACCCGCGCAAAGCGCTGCCATCAGGGCGTCCAGATCGTCGTCCGGGGGAGCGTAGGCCAGTTCGAGTTCCACGCCGGCGTTCTTTAGCGCCGTGACCGTGGTCCGAAAGCCGGCGTTGCCGCGCACGGTGGCCTCGGAATCGGCCTTTTCCAGCGTGAGGGTCACCTCGCGGCAGGCCGGCACGGGTTGCCATGCGGGCGACTCGTAGCTGCCCGTGTTGCGATAGACCTGGGCCTGGATGCCGAGTTTGATCATCGCCTATCCTTTTACCCTCTCACCCCCTCACCCGCTCACCCTGTCACGTCTCACGGCACCGTGTGCCACGACGGGGGATTCGCGGCGAGCGTGGGCTTGGCGCTGACGTCCGCGGTGATCGGGCCTTCGAGCGGCTCGTTGCGGTTGAACCTGAGGATGGCAAAGCTCGCTCTGAGGCCCTGGTTGCCGGTGGTGGTGATGTCCCCGTCCATCACGGCCAACTCGATGGGCGCGTCGGTGAGGAAGGCGTCCCGGATGGCCTGGAAATCCTCGTCGGTCGGGTCCCAATTCATCTGCCACTCGACCGAGGCGTCCTTCAGCGACCCTACGGTGGCCCGCCAGCCGGCATTGCCGCGGATGGTGGCGTCGCCCTCGCTGGACTCGAGCGAGAGCGTGACATCCTTGGTATTGGGAATCTCGTCCCACGCCGGGCTCTCGTAGGTGCCCGTGTTGCGGTAGAGCTTGGCGTTCATGCCGAGTTTGAGTCCCATGGGAAGCTCCTTAACCGGGAATGACCAATGTCCAAATCCCAATGACCAAATCGCGGAGTCCGGCGAGAGCGGTCATTGGTCATTGGTGCTTGGTCATTCGTCATTTCTTACCGAATGCTATTCGCCCACAGCTTGGGCAACTGCTTCTGTTCCTCTTCAAAGGCCGGCTGCATGAACGGCCGCCGGCGGATATGGACGACCCGGGTTCTCTGCCGGCCCCTCTTCCGGCTCCAGCGGGCCGCGATCGGCCCGCGCCCGCCGTGCTCCAAGAGCTCGGGCGCGCTGCCGAACTTCGTGCCCAGGCGCGCCGGTCCGATGACCACTGACCGCCGCTCGGGCTCGAAGAAGAACCAGATGAACTTCCTCAAGAGCCCGGTGTGGCTCGAGGGCGGGTGGTCGGGCTCCGAGACGCTTTTGCGCTTGCGGATGCTGGACTTGGCCCGGCGGCGCACAAAGGACCCAAAACGACTGAGCACGCGCCGCTCGGCCCGGGTGGTGGCGGCCAGGACCGCCTCGCTGTCGAAAAACAGGCCCTTGGCCTGGTCGATCCTGAAACCGAGCCCGATCACGTCTGATCTTCCGTTCCCGTGCATCCTGTCATCCTGTCACCTTTTCTGTTCGAGACGGGATGACAGGATGGGCAGGATGAGGACTGGTAATCACGCCAACCAAAACGTCAGGCCCACCAGGCTGGTGAGCACGTGGTGTTGTTCGAGGTGTTCGGGCGCGGCCAGGGGCCGGTGCTCCGCGCCCGTGCAGACTGCGGCCGGGTCGGCACACTGCCAGCCATCGAAGTGGGCGGCGATCTGCTCGGCCAGGCCCACGAGGCTGTCGATCGTGCTGTCGCCGCTGGGACCCACCTGCTGCTGGACGGCCACGTCCACGACTGCCTCGCGGCTCACGTCGCTGCGGCTCTCCCTTTGGCGGCTGAGGCTGCGTGGGGCCACGGTGACCTTGGTGTCGGCCAACTCCTTCAACTCCGCACGCGGCAGCCATGATCGGGTGGCCGCGGTGGGGGGAGTGAGCACGCCGGCGTTCAGCTCTGCCACGACTGCGTCGGCCAGTTGGGCGGCAACACTGCTCATCGGTCATTCCTTGGTTTGGCGGAGTGCTCGTTCGCCGCCGACATCAGGCACACAATGGCTGCCGGCCGCTCGATCGCCGAGCCGCTGCGCGGTGGCCGTAGTCGCCGGAGATCAACCGGTTGTCCCACTGGCTGATAGCCCCCACCGGACGCCGCTTTCCGCTGTCCGTGTTCGGCTGGCCCCATCAACCGACCTCCTTCGTGTGGATGCGATACACCTGCCGGTACGGGTCGCTATAGCGCCAGGGC
>CAYXPN010000306.1:0-6929 GCA_964467075.1 uncultured Planctomycetaceae bacterium | reverse complement strand
GAAGGCGGCGACATGCTTCAGCCCATGGCGGCCGGAGCCATCGGCGGCCTGGGCATGGAAGTGCTCGTTGCCCTGTTTTTCATGCCGTGTCTGTACGTGATATTCACACGCACCGGCAGTCACGAGCGATTGGCTTCATCTCCCGCGGCCAAGTTGCCCGCCGGCTGACCGTGCGCGTATGTGGCGAAAGATGCGCATCGATACTTGATGGGAGTCCCGACCTATGGATTCAATTACGCAGGCGGACTATGAAGCCCGGGCAAAACTGGTCAAGGCCATGAGCCATCCTACCCGGCTCTTCCTGGTCGATACGCTGCGTTGCGGCGGCGGTCACTTCTCCCACGTGAGCAGTCCGTTGGAGACATCCGCCTCCGCCGGCCGGCCGTTGACGATCAGTTTCGGTCGCGCGTGGCCCACACGGAGCGTCAGTTGGCGAAGGTCGCCGCGCACCGTGACGGTCTCCCCGTCGAAGCGCACGAAGGCATGGCCGGCAAAAGTGAAACGCTCGCCGTCTTCCGACAGGGTGAGCGGCTGGTCGGCCTGATCGCCCACGCGCACCATCAAGCGGTCGTTGATCCCGCTGCCGGCTCGTCCGATGATGCGCACGGCCAGGGCGTCGTCGGTCTGGGCGAGCCGCTCGAACGAGTCGATCTGCGGGCGGCCTTCGAACGGCTCGTGCAGCGCGGCGAAGGTGGCCGAGGGGGCGACCACCGACGCAGCCACCGTGACCCCGTCGACGATCGGCATCGCGCCCACCCGGTTGCGGTCGCCCGGCGGCTTGGGGCTGGCGCCCACGTGGGCCTTCGCGGTCTGCTGGCCGAGCATTCGGATGCGCACGCCGATCCGGCGACCCCACCACTCCCGGCCCAGCGGCGTGTTCTCCGGCGCGTTTTCGGGCGGAGTCTGGCGCACGGTCACGCTCCATTCGCGCCCGCCGGTGGCCAGCGTCCGGACGTCGGAAAGCTCCCGAACCAGTTCCTCGAGATCATTTGACGGCCGCCACTGGTCCGGCTGATCCGGAGTCGCGCTGCCGAACGTATGGACCAGCCACACGTAGGAGTGCTGCCGGCCGTCGCGCGCGGTGGACACGTCGAAAAGGTACTCCCGGGTGAGCATCAGCGCACGGGTTTCGTCCACGCCGGGATAGCGCTGCTGAGTGCGCGCCGCGACGAACTTGACGTCTTGGCTGAAATCGCTTCGTGTGCGGCAATCGTCGGTGAACTGCGGTTCGAGGCTGCCGGTCTGTCCCCAGTCGTCCTTCTTGATGTGCCCGTCGACCATCACGCCGCAGTGGCTGCGGATCGAGCGGCTGAACTTGAAGGCGTAGCCGGGGTCCGACTTGGGGTTCTGGTAGATCGGGCGGTTGAAGGCGTAGAAGCCCGCCAGCACCAGCGGGTCGTTGACGCTGTGCGCGTAGGGAGCCGTCAGGCGCAGGCAAACGGCCGGCGCGGGGCTCATCCAGTGGTCCGGCCCTTCCTCGGCCCGGAGCATCGCGAATCCGCGGTCCGGGTAGACGCGGGACTGGATCGGCGGCGGCACGACCTGGTTCGGGTCGATCGGGTCCAGCCCGAAGTAGAGCGTGGGAACGTACTGCTCGGCGCCGGGCGGTCGCATCTGGGCCAGGAACCAGTCGAAGCCGGCGTCGGGCCAGAGGCTGTGGCCCCACTCGAACCACATCCGCGTCTGCATCTTCGGCGTGAAGTTGGAGTAGCCGTCCCACTGCGCGTGGTTGCCCCGCTGGGTGCCGCCCCAGGCGCCGTGGGCCTGCCAGAGCTTGTCTCCACCGGTCCCGTTGGGGAAGTATCCCGCGACCGTGGCATGGGCAAACGGCAGCCACGGGCGCACGTCGCCCGCGCTCATGCGCTCGAAACGCCACCGCGCCGTGCCCGTGTCCACCGCGGGGAACGTGAAGTGGAGCACGCTCTCGATGTGGCCGCGCATCGAGGCGCCGCCTTTTCCCTGGTAGCCGAAGCCGAGCTGCTCCAGACCGAGGTTGCGCACCGCGGTGCAATAGAGCAGCAGTGCGCCGGGCGTGGAGCCCATCTTGCTGAACTCCTCCTCGTAGAAGCCCAGATCGCCGAGATACTCGTCGAAGTACCACTGGATGCTCCCGTGGACAGCCCAGGTGCGGCGGATCAGCTCCTCGTCGCCCAGGGCCGCGGCGGCCAGGTTTGCGCTGAGCTTCCAGGGAAAGATGATGTTCGGCAGCCAGTTGGTGCGCGTATAGTGCCCGTCCTCGCCGTCGTAGCGCGCGTAGTCGCGCTCGTTGTTGTACACGCTCGTGTCGTACGTGCCGCCGGGCTTGATGGCATACTGGATGTAGCGCCGCAGGCGCTTCTCGACGGCCGCGCGCTCCTCGGGCGCCAGCTCGTCGTAGAGAAGATCGTAAGCCAGAATGCGCCACTGGAGCGCCGCGCCCAGCGGGTCCGGGGCCTTGAGCAGACTGAGCAGCCGTTTCTTTTGGATTTCGCCCGCCTCCCGATCCCCCCTGACGGCGTAGCGAAACAGCAGCCGGAGATCCTCGCCGTCGCGCTGATCAGAGGCCACCATTTGCTCATAGGCCCGCGCGGCCCAAGGCTGCGTTTCAATGCGCTGGCGCAGGACGCGCAGGTCCTCACGGGTCCAGAGCAGGTAGGGATGGTCCACCCGCGCCCGCGTCGCCGCGCTGGCGCGCGCGGGACAGATACAGACAACAAGCACCAAGGCCGAAAGAAAGGTGGCGGCTCGCATTGTGTACCCTCCGTTGACGTTCCCATGCTTCCGCGTAAAGCTCCCGACATTCTGCGCAAATGTCTCTTGCCGATCAAGTTCCCTTGCGCGAGGCAGCGATCCCCGGCGCGAGACGACCGTGCTGCCGCGGCGCAGCTTGCTGTATCTCGTGGATCGATGTCGAGCGCCGGGTGTCTGAGTCCGCCCCGGGTTGCGAAGGGCCGCAAGCAGGGCCGGGGCGGTCGCGGTTCGGCTTGGCCGACAACTTGGCGTGGAGTTTCACCATGCGGCTTCCTTAAGCCACCGTTCTCGAGTGATGTTGCTCCCAGCGCGCCACGGCTCGCTCCCTAGCTCAAAGCAGCCGAGGTCTGGGGCCTTGCCCTCGTAGCCGGCAGTGATATCGAGGAACGTTTCGCCCGCGTCCACCAGCGGCGAGCCGGGCCGAGGACGGAACTCCTCTCCGGCGGCCTGCCCCCGGGCGCCTACGGCCCCTGGCGGAGCGACTCGATGGCCGCGTCCACCTTGGCGCGAAAGGCGGCCCAGTCTTCGGGGCCGAAGAGCGCATCGTGCTCACACTGCCCGAGCCGAAACGTGCCCATGCGCTCGGCAATCAGCTTCTGCGCAACCGCGGCCGCGGGCGTGCCGGGCTGCTCCCGGGCCAGTCGCGAGAGCGTCAGCAACCGCCGGTAGTCGTCGAGCCCCTCGCGCAGGCGCTCGAAGCGCACCGCGGGCACCAGCCTGCCGTCCGGCGTGGCATTGCACCAGGCGTAGTCGTCCTCGCGGCAGTCCAGGGCATAGTAGGGATCGCCCGCGGTGCAGTTGAAGTGCCACGCCAGGCGGAACTTCATGTCGAACTCCTGCGCGGCCTTGTACATGTAGTGGCCGAAGGTCCAGCGGTTGCCGCGGTTGTAGAACGCCCAGTCGCGCCCTGTGCTGTGGAGCAGCTTCACTGAGTCCTCGTCGTGCAGATTCCAGTTGGCCACGTGCACTGCCTTGGACAGGCGGAAATGCGGGTCGGCAGCGTCACTGCCCCGGAAGCTGCTGGCCGCGGTGAACCAGGGCGGGCCCTGCGGGAATGCTTTGGTATAACCCTCGGCATTCTCGGCCGCGCGCACCAGGTTCTCACCGACGGGCTCGTCGCCCAGGTTGTAGTAGACCGGCAGCCAGTCGGCCTGGTCGGCGTGTTGCTGGACGGCCGTGTAGATGGCCTGGATGAACCGGCTGTAGTCGCTCAAGCCCGCGGCCTGCATGGCGGCCGTGTCCTGGTAGTAGCCGTTGAGCCCCACCAGGCCGCTGCCGTAGGAGACCACCGCCAGGAAGCCCAGCTCCCGGGCCAGGCGCATCTGCTGGTCGGCCCGGGTGAAGTCGAGCACCGGCCGGCCGTCTTTGAAGCCACGGTAGAAGATCGTGGGCACGCCGCTATAGGCGGTGAAGCCGTATGCGCGCAGCCTGCGCAGGCCGGCCAGCGTGAGCGCGTCGCTCTGCGCGGCCGCCGCGGGCTCATCACCCACCCAGGGGATGCGAATCTGGTGGCCCCAAGGACCGGCCGGGATATCCAGCGGATCGAGCGTGCCCCGGCGCACGTGCAGCTCCAGCGGCAGTTGCGATGGCGTCCCACGTTCGGGCGTGATAGTGACTTGGCCGCGATACACGCCGGGCCCGGCGTCGGCCGGCGTTCGGATGGTCAACCAGAAGCGGCGGGCCACGCCCTTGGGCAATTCGAGCTGGCCGGTGGGCATGATCAGGCGCGGGGCAATCGTGTAGACGGTGCCCTCCATGGTCACGCGGCTGAGGCGATAGGAGACGAAGCCCACGTCGATCGCCGAGGCCGGGATCGTGCCTGTCGGGCCAGTGAGCCCGCTCAGCTCCACGCGGGTGCGGCCCAGGTCGTCAAGCGGCAGCACGGTGAAGGTCACCGGTTCATATTCGCCGGCGAAGGCTGCGGCAGCAAGCTGCTCGCCGATTTCCGCCCGGCGCGGCGTGTCGTTGTAATAGACGTCCTGCATGTAGTCGCGCCGGAAGATGAGATAGCCGCGCGCGGCGTCTTCCGGCGAGGGTGCAAGCGGATCGCCTGTGGGCTGATGGAGGATGCGCTTGCAGTAGTTGTCGAAGTAGAACCGCCGCCGGTCTTCCACAAAACGCAAGAACCGCTCTCCCTGCGCGGCCTTGGCCACCGGGAAGACCACCACCGCAGAGACGCTGCACGCCCAGTTCTCTCCCTGGAACTCCAGGTTGAGCTGCCCGTCGGTCACCTCCACGTCGAACGTCTTCTCGGCGTAGTAGGTCTGCTGGTACTTTTCGAAGGTGTCGTCGCCGGGCACGTCTTCGACGTTCCAGAAGCGGAAGTACTTGCTCCTGAGCGCAGCGAAGTCCATGGTGTCGATCGCCACGGGTTTGCCTTCGGCGAGGATCGCCCGCCGGCGATAGACCTGGTATTCGCCCCAGTAGCCCGACGGGTTGTCGATGTTCACAAACACGCGGTAGGTGCCCGCCGGCAGGTCGATCGCCAGGCCGCCCTGCTCGATGCAGAGGAAGTCCTGGTAGAGCGGCTCGGGCTGGAGCACGTCGTAGCTGCGCCAGATGCGCGCGTCCTTAAGCCCGTAGCCGCGGCCGGGGTGGTAGCGCGTGGCCGCGGTGACCGGTGTGAAGCCGTCCATCACCGGGCTGGTGGCCGTGCCGAAATCAAAGGCATAGAGGCCCTCGAAGACCATCTGCCGGGGCGTCTCGTCGCGCTCCAGGCGGATGTGGTCGAGGAACACCGGCCCGGGCGGGTCCTCCCCGATGCTGAAGACCAGGCGCGTGATGCCGCTGACCACTAGCGCGCGCCCGGGCCGCGACTTCTCGCCCACATAGAGCTGCCCGATGGGAACGACCAGCGTGCTTTGGCCGGGCGGGACGACCGTCTGGTAGTTCACCCGCGTCCAGTAGCCGGTGGTCTCCCGGTCGCGAATCTCGACGTAGAGCGGGACCGGCTCGCCGGCATCGGCAAAGACATCGACCTTGAGGAAATCGTAGCCGGTCCAGTCCTGGGCCTGCTCCATGGAGACGTAGGATCGGTCCACGCGCAGCGACTTGCTGCCCTCCGCGGCGTGCTCGGCCACGATGGTGCCGCGGCCAAAGGGATTCTCATCCTCGAACGACGCGATCACGCGCAGCGCCGGGCCCGCGGCCGCGGTCTGCGCTGCCTCAAGGCCAGTGCCGCAGGCGTAGCAGGTCTGCCACTCGGGCATGTTCCGGTAGGCACACTCGGGGCAGCGCACCGCGGCGGGGCCCAAGGGGCCGGGCGGCGCGATCGGCGCTTCTTGCTCGCCGAGGATGGGTTTTTCGGTCAACGGCACGTCGTCGCCTACGCGCTCCATCACCACGTCGTCGATCCACAGGTAGCCGGGGGCCCAGAGGCCGAAGGACGGCCCGGCCTCTTTCTTCTCGCTCAGTTGGCCCACGTAGCTGAGCCTGGTCCAGCCGAAGGTGCCGTTCTTCTCAAGCTGGAAGTACTTGCCGTCGAACATGAACTCGGTGGTGGCATTCCACTGGCCCCGGCCGATGTCCAGGCCGCGCAGGTAGGCGGTGATGCGGTAGCGCCCGGGTGGAAGCTCCTGGTTCTGGGCCACGCGGATCTTCGGCGCCGTGCCGCCGAAGAGCAGGCAGGAGGTCTTGCCGGTGTGCGCCACCTGGCCGACGCGAAACTCGCACTCCCCTTCGTATTTCCAGCCCTTCCACTGGGTGAACACGTAGCCCCAGCGGTCGCGCGCCTGCGTGCTCTCGAAGGAGGGGTCTCGCACCAGGTTCTCTGCGCTCCCGACCAGTGAGTCGCCTGATCCGATCTGGGCGGACGCATTGGGCTTTGGCGCGACGGCCACCTCCGCCGGTTCGCTGGGCTGCGGGGAGTCGCCGGCCCGTTGCGGGCCGGCCGGCTGCTGTGAGTTAGGCCCTGGGGGCGAAACGACCAGCGGTTGGGGCTCGGCCGGCTGCGGCTCGCTGAGCTCGGGCGGCCGTGGCTCACGGTGTTCGGCCGGCTGCTCGGTCGGCTGCTGGGTTTGGGGCGCAGGCGGGGCCAGATCGCATCCGCCGGTGGCCAGGAGCACCGCAACCGCCATGCCCGCCAGCAAGACCGTGGGCAGGATGTCTAAGAACTTGTAGACGAGTTGTTTTCCTGATCCGGTGCCCAGGCTCGGGTGGCCGGGGCTGGAGCGAAGGCCCGGGTGGCCGGGGCTGGAGCG
>CAYXPN010000305.1:0-6980 GCA_964467075.1 uncultured Planctomycetaceae bacterium | reverse complement strand
GATAGAGGAACGTCATGTTGATCCCCACCGCGGCGCCCAGCATCCCCAGCACCAGTGTCACGTGCTCGGGGTTGTCGTAGCCGGGAATCCCGTACCAGCCGATCAGCCCTTTGCCCAGCTCGCTCCAGTCGATCTGGCCGATCTTGCTGGCCACCACGATGGCGAACATCACGATGATCAGCCCGATCACGGTCCGTAGGAACCATTCGTAGAGCTTGATGCCGCGCGTGCTGCTGCCGTAGCTGAAAACGGTGAACATATTGATGCAGAGGATCAGCCCGCCGACCAGCCATCCCAGCATGAGTCCTTTGGGTGTGAAGAAGCTGAGCCTTTCGCTCTTCGGCTCGGCCTCGGGCTTGTCGGCGTCGGCCGCAGCCTGGAGCTTCAGCTCCTCCCACGCCTCTTGCGCGACGCCCGTGCGTACCCGTGCGTTTGCCCCCTCTTCGAGCTCCCCGCGGACCAGGGCCAGGGTCGGTTCGTCGGCCGGCGTGGCGTAACTGCCGTCGGGCAGCTTGACAAGCTGGACCTCGCTTTCGACCTGGGCCATTTTCCCCAAATCGCGTATGGCGCCGGCGGCCAGGCCGTATTGCGGGAAGTGCCAGATCACCGAGGCCACGATCGTGCCCAGGGCCCAGAGGAACACCAGCACGTAGCTCATCTCGCGTCCGAATGCCCGATAGGGGCGCTCGCCCGTGGTCAACACGACGTTGCCCAAGGCGGCCAGC
Organism: uncultured Planctomycetaceae bacterium; assembly: GCA_964467075.1. Classification (GTDB taxonomy): domain Bacteria; phylum Planctomycetota; class Planctomycetia; order Pirellulales; family Thermoguttaceae; genus CAYXPN01. The sequence continues at coordinate 6,255 of CAYXPN010000305.1, read as the reverse complement.
ATCATCACACCCAGGAACATGGCCACCGGCTGGACCCAGAGCAGCTTGTAGCCGAAAGAGGCCCCGGCCACCACCGAGGCGGTGGCGCTGCCCGCCCCCAACGTCATGGCGCTTTGCAGCAGCCCGGGACCGGTGCGCTTCACATATCCGGCGGCGCGCGGCAAGAGCGGCTTGCCGGCCAGCGCCTTCAGGTCGGCCACCTCCTGCTGGAGTTTCTGCGGATCCCATTTGGCCGTCATGGGCAGGCCTTTTTCCTCGGGCATCGTCAGGCTCCGTTCTTGTGATCTTGTAAATCAAAGCGGATGCGCGGACGCAAAGCCGCTGGCAGGACGCCGTGCCCGCGCCGTCGACTAGCCGTTTAACGGTAAGCCGCAGGCGACCGGGCGCAAAGCCGCCGCCAGGACGCTGGGTGTGCGCCGCAAGACGCCAACACGATAACGGAAACCCCCCTTTGGGACAATGGGACGCGGCCTAGCATCTATAGGTGGCAAGGCCCCACTGCTATGAGTGGCTTGCCGCATGCGAGCAGCGTATCCCGCAGCACGGGCTTTTGGGGGGCAGAGAAACCGCGCTCGGGTGCGGTCGCGCACCAGGGTCGGCGGCCGGGGGCGCCCGCGTCGATCAGCCGGTGAAATTGAAACGCAACCCCTTTGATTTCAATGGGTTGCGCCGTCCGATTTCTGCCTGGCAGGATTGTGGGGCGCGGGGCTTCCCGGTATAATTCCGTTTTGGCGCCGAGCGGTGGGCCCCTGGCTGTTGGAATAGTGATCTTTGGGTGCCGGCGCCGCGGGCCGGACTTGCGAAAGGATGCTCCGTTGAGTTCCGATGCTGAGACACCCTCGGGCCCCCTCCCGCCCGACTCTGGCGGAAAAGGCGTTCCCCCAGAAGAGTTGACAGGAGGCCGGCGTCTGCGCGAGCTGCCCATCGAAGAGGAGCTCAAGGGCAGCTACTTGACCTACGCGATGAGTGTCATCGTCAGCCGGGCCCTGCCGGATGTGCGCGACGGGCTCAAACCCTCGCAACGGCGCATCCTGGTGGCGATGAACGACTTGAACCTCGGGCCCGCCGCCGGCCGGGTCAAGTGCGCCAAGATCTCCGGCGATACCAGCGGCAATTACCATCCGCACGGCGAAAGCGTGATCTATCCCACCCTGGTGCGCATGGCCCAGGAATGGAACATGCGCTATGTGTTGGTGGACAAGCAGGGCAACTTCGGCTCGATCGCGGGGCTGCCGCCCGCGGCCATGCGATATACCGAGGCGCGGCTCTCGCCGATCGCCGCGCTGATGCTCGAAGACCTGAAGCTCGATACGGTGGACTTCGTGCCCACCTACGACGAGCGCACGCGCGAGCCCGCGGTGCTGCCCTCGAAGTTCCCCAATCTGCTGGTCAATGGTGCCAGCGGGATCGCGGTGGGCATGGCCGCCTCGATTCCGCCGCACAACCTGGGCGAGATCTGCGATGTGCTGATCTGCCTGATCGACGACCCCGACGTGTCGATCGACGAGCTGCTGGAAATCTGTCCCGGCCCCGACTTCCCCACCGGCGGCGTGATCTGCGGTCGCTCAGGGATTCGGCAGGGCTATTACACGGGTCGCAGCACGATCGTGCTGCGCGCCCGCGCGGCAATCGAGCCGCACGGCAATCGCCACCGCATCGTGATCACCGAAATCCCCTACCAGCAGCAACGCGATCGCATCGAGGAGCGCATTGCCGCGGCGGTCAACGAGGGAAGGATCCCGGGGATTGCAGACATCCGCAACGAAAGCGACTTGAAAGAGCCGGTGCGCCTGGTCTGCGAGCTGAAGCGGGATGCAGACCCGGAGGTGGTGCTCAACCAGCTCTACCAGTACACGCCGTTGCAGGACAGCTTCTCGATCATCCTGCTGGCGCTGGTGGACGGCAAGCCGCGCGTGCTTTCGTTCAAGGAATTGCTGGAGGAGTTCATCCGCCATCGGGTCACCGTGATCCGGCGGCGCACCCAGTTCCTGCTGGCCCGCGCCAGGCAGCGCAAGCACATCGTCGAGGGCCTCTTGCTGGCCTACGCCCACTTGGACGAAGTGATCCGGATCATCCGCGGCTCGTCCACCCAGGCCGAGGCCAAGGAGCGTCTGCGCGCGATCGAGGTGCCCGCCGAGATGCTGCGCCGGGCCCTGGGCGCGGAGGGTTTTGCGTCGCTGGCGGCCGATCGCGGGGAGCGGGAGACCTATGCGCTGACGCCGGTCCAGGCGGACGCGATTCTGCGCATGACGCTGGGCCAACTGGTCAATCTCGAGCAGCAGAAGCTGGTCGACGAGCACGGCAAGCTGCTCGGCGAGATCGCCGAGTACCAGCGGATTCTCTCCGACCGGCGAAACATCCTGCAAATCATCCGCGACGACCTGCGCGAGCTGAAGCAGAAACATGCCGACCAGCGGCGCACGGAGCTGAGCGGCGAGGAAATCGGCGACATCAACATGGATGACCTGATCGCCGAAGAGACGATGGTCGTCTCCATCAGCAGCCAGGGCTACATCAAGCGCACGCCCGTCCGGCTCTACCGGTCCCAGCGCCGCGGCGGCAAAGGGCTCAAAGGCGCCAAGGCCGAGGAAGAAGATCCCATCCAGCACCTCTTCGTGGCCAGCACCCACGCCTATCTGCTCTTCTTCACCAACAAGGGCAAGGTCTATTGGCGCAAGGTCTACGACCTGCCCCAGATGGGACGCGACAGCCGCGGCCGGGCGATTGTCAATCTCCTGCGACTGGCCGAGGGCGAGCATGTGACCGACTGCCGCGCCGTGCGCGACTTCAGCCAGCCCGACCACTTCCTGGTGATGGCCACGGCCCGCGGGCTCGTCAAGAAAACGCCCCTCGCCCAATACGGCCGGCCCCTGCGCAGCGGGCTGATCGCCGTCCGTCTGCGCGAGGGCGACGAGCTGGTCGACGTGGTGGTGTGCGGGCCGGGCGACGAGCTGGTGCTCTCCACTGCGCGGGGAATGGCCATTCGTTTCAAAGAGTCGGATGTGCGTCCCATGAGCCGCTACGCCAGCGGGGTGAAAGGCATCAGGCTGGTGGGCGAGGACCACGTGGTGGGCATGGTGGTGGCCCATGCCGAGGCCGACTTGCTCACCGTCTGCGCCAACGGCTACGGCAAACGCACGCCCTTCGGCCCCAACCTGGAAAGCGAACCACCCGAGGGGGAGCTGGAGGACGAACAGGGCGATGAAGAGGCAGTCAATGACCAACTGGCCAATGACCAACTGGCCAATGACCAATTGGCCAATGACCAAGCGGACGAGCAGCAGGGAGCCGAGGACGAAGACCAGGAACTGTTTTCCTCGCAGCGGTGCTATCGAACCCAGCGCCGCGGGGGCAAGGGGCTGCGCGACATCAAGACCACAGCCCGCAACGGCCCGGTGATCGGCATCTGCCGGGTGACCGACGAGGACGAGCTGCTGATGATCACCGCCCGGGGCAAGATCCAGCGGGTCTCGGCCGCGGAGATCAGCGTGGTGGGGCGCAACACCCAGGGCGTGCGCGTGATGACCCTCGACCAGGGCGACACGCTGGTGGCGGTCAAACGCGTGCCACACGAGGAGCGCGGCGCCGACTCGTCGGACTGAGTCGGCCGCGTATCCGTCGAGTCCGCTGCCAAGGCACCTGGAATCGCTGCCCGCCGCGCCGTAATTGTCTCATTCGGGAAGCATGACCCAACGCGCGCTGATCACCGGAGCGAGTGGCTTTGCCGGCGGCTTCCTGGCCGAACATCTGCTGGCCAGCGGCGATAGGGTGCTGGGCTGCTCGTCTGCCGGGCGGTGGACCGGGCCCGCCGGCACCGCACTCCCCGGACAGATGGACCTGCTGGCCTGGGACCTGGGCCGCGACCAGCAGCCGGACCGCGAGACGCTGCGCTGCATCGAGCAGTTCGCCCCCACGTGCATCTACCACCTGGCGGCCGTCAGTGTGCCCGAGGATTGCGGCCCGACCGAATCTTTGCCCCACGCGCTGAAGATCAATGTCCAAGGCACGCGACGCGTACTCCAGCTTGCCGGCGCGCTCTCTACCCGGCCGCGCGTGCTGGTGGTCAGCAGCAGCCATGTGTACGCGGCGCCTCCGCCCGATTCGCCCCAGGTCTCCGAGACCACGCCGCCTGCTCCCCGCGGCGGCTACGGGCGCAGCAAGCTGGCGGCCGAGCAGCAAGCGCTCCGGGCCGCGGGCGAGGGGATGTGTGAAGCGGTGATCGCCCGGGCGTTTCCCCATGCCGGGCCGCGGCAGAGTTCCCGGCGCATGCTTTCGCAATGGGCCCGGCAGTTCGCCGAGGCAGGCGACCGGCCCGTCGAAATCCAGACCCGCGAGGCCCGGATCGACCTGAGCGACGTGCGCGACGTGGTGCGGGCCTACCGGCTCTTGGTCGAGCACGGCCGGTCGGGCGAGGTCTATAACGTGGGGTCGGGCGTTTGTCGGACCAGCGGGGAGGTCTTGGACGTCATGCGCCGCCTGGCCGACCCGCGGCGCCCGGTGCATCAGACCGCGCCGGGCTTCAAACACGACCCGATTGCCGACGTCTCACGTTTGCAGGCGTGCACTGGTTGGCGTGCTACACTTCCTCTGGAGCAGACCGTAGGCGATACGCTGGCATGGTGGCGCGAGCAGCTTGCCCGCCGCCCAAGCGCTTGCCCAGAGGAACCACGATGAAAATCGCTGTGATCGGCACGGGATATGTGGGACTGGTTACCGGCACCTGCTTGGCGGAGACGGGTAACCACGTGGTGTGTGTGGATTGCGACCGGCGCAAGATCGAGATGCTCTGCCGCGGCCGGGTGCCTATCTACGAGCCCGGGTTGGGCGAGCTGATCGCGCGCAATGCCGCGGCCGGGCGACTGGAGTTCACCACGGAGCTGGGCCCGGCCGTATCCCGCGCCAAAGTGGTCTTCCTGGCGGTGGGAACCCCGCCGGCCAACGACGGTGCGGTGGACTTGAGCGCCTTGTGGCAAGTGGTCCGCGGCCTCGCCCCCCACTTGCCGCCCGACGCGCTGGTGGTCTGCAAGAGCACCGTGCCCGTGGGCACCACCGCGGCCATTGGCGCCCGCCTGGAGGAGCTGACCGGGCGCCCGTGCCCGGTGGCCAGCAATCCCGAGTTCCTCAAAGAGGGCGCGGCCATCGACGACTTCATGAAGCCCGATCGGATCGTACTCGGCGTGCGTTCAGCTCAAGCCGCGGAATTGCTCGGCGATCTGTACAAACCCTACCTGCGCACCGATCGGCCGCTCTTGGTCCTCTCGCCCGAGAGCGCCGAGATGACCAAGTATGTGGCCAACGCCATGCTGGCCGCCAAGATCAGCTTCATCAACGAGATGGCCGCCCTGTGCGAGCGCTGCGGGGCGAATATCGACCAGGTGCGCCGCGGCATCGGACACGACCGGCGCATCGGATTTGCTTTTCTGTTTCCCGGGGCGGGTTACGGCGGAAGCTGTTTTCCCAAGGACGTGCAGGCCCTGGCCGCGTTGGCCTTCGCCCGAGGGCTCCGGCCCCGCATGCTCGAAGCGGTGCACCAGGTCAATCTCGAGCAGAAGACCTGGCTAAAGCGCAAGATCGAAGAGCATTTCGACGGTCGCCTGGACGGCCTGACGATCGCCGTCTGGGGCCTGGCCTTCAAACCGGGAACCGACGACATCCGCGAGGCGCCCTCGCTGGTGCTGATCGACGGGCTGCTCGAGCGCGGCGTGCGCCTGCGCGTCCATGATCCGGTGGCCATGCCCAACGTCGAACAGTGCTATGGCGAGCGGCTCGTCTACTGCGAGCGTCCGGAAGACGCGCTCAGCGGGGCCGACGCCCTGGCGATTGTGACCGAATGGAAGCAGTTCGTCCATCCCGATTTCGCCGACATGAAGCGCCGGCTGCGCCGCCCGGTGGTCTTCGACGGGCGCAATCTATACGACCCCCAGCGCATGCGTGCCGAGGGGTTTGCCTACTACAGCGTGGGCAGGGCGGCCGTGGTTGCGGGAAAGGCGTCTGAGGCGGGGGCATTTGAGCCAGCAGCACTGGCCTAAGAGTGCGCTGCGGGCGTGTCTGCCGGGCAATGACGCGAACGCTCCCGGGCTTCAGGGGCCGGGGATTTGTAGATGGATTGATTCCGTGTGGGTGGCCGGGGTTGGAGCGTAGCGAAACCCCGGAGAACCGGGGCTTCCGGCCGCCCTTCGGGCATCCGTCCAGCCCCGGCCACGTGTGTGCGTCAGTTTTGTAGGTAAGGCGCCCGGGGCACAAAACGTGCTTCCC
>CAYXPN010000304.1:4383-6984 GCA_964467075.1 uncultured Planctomycetaceae bacterium | reverse complement strand
CTGCGCATCGAATTCGGCAAACAATTCCTTTACAAGTCCTTAGCCGTGTCGAACTGCTAGGCGTTTGGTCAACTCGACGGGTCCGGGGAGGACGGCGACGGCTCTCCGGGAGGTCCGTTTGCTTGGCGGCCCCGGAGAAGCTCTGACCCACTCGACGCCCCCAGCAAGCCCCCCAATCGTACTTGCAAAGAAAGGGATCCCCATGCAGCGAAGGACAACCGGGAAGGCTGATCCGCAAGCCGGCGCGCGATTCTCGCGGCGCCGTTTTCTGCACACCGCCGGCGCAGCGCTGGCTGCACCGTGCTTCGTGCGGGCCAGTGTGCTGGGGGCCGACGGGCAGACCGCCCCCAGCGAGCGGATCACCACGGCGCTGATCGGCTCGGGCAGCCGCGGCCAGCAGATCATCGCCGGGGGTGACCAGGTAGTGGCCGTCTGCGACGTGGACGCCGCTCACCGCCAGCAGGCCCAGGCGCAGATCAACTCGCTTTTGGGCACGAACAGTTGCGCGGCCTACGGCGATTTCCGCGAGGTGCTCGCGCGCGAGGAGATCGACGCGGTGGTCGTGGCCACGCCCGACCACTGGCACGTGCCGATCGCCCTGGCCGCGGTGCGGGCGGGCAAGGCGGTGTACGTGGAGAAGCCGCTCACGCTGTTTGTCCACGAGGGCCGCGTGCTGGCCGAGGCGGTGCGCCGCTATTTCGCCATCCTCCAGGTCGGCAGCCAGCAGCGCACCGACGAGAAGTTCATTCGCGCCTGCGAGCTGGTGCGCAACGGGCGCATCGGAGAGTTGAAAGCAGTCAAGGTAAAGATACCTACGCGCCCGGGAAGCGACAACCCCTGGCGTCCCCGGGCGGTGCCGCCCGAGCTGGACTACGAGATGTGGCTCGGCCCGGCGCCCTGGTCGCCCTATCAGCCCGACCGCGTCCACTACAAGTTCCGATTCGTGAGCGACTTCTCGGGCGGGGACGTGACCAACTGGGGCGCCCACCAGTTGGACATCGTCCAGATGGGCATCGGGGCCGACGAGTCGGGGCCGGTGGAAGTGGTGGGCCGGGGCAAGCGCAACCAGAGCGGCATCCACGACGCCTTCTACGACGTGGAGGTGGACTTTTTCTACCACGGCGACGTGCGCGTGGAGCTGCGCAGCGGCGGCAACGGCGTGCGCTTCGAGGGCACCGAGGGCTGGGTGTATGTGGATCGCGGCAAACTGGAAATGGAGCCCGCCTCGCTGGCCACGGCGCGGCTCGGGCCTGGTGAAATCCACCTGGGGCCCGAGTCCTCGGCCGGCACCCACATGGGAATCTGGCTGGACGCGATTCGCAAGCGCGACGCGAAGCTGGTGAACGCTCCGGTCGAGGTGGGCCATCGCTCGGCCACGCTCTGCCACCTGGCCAACATCGCCATGGAGGTGGGGCGGCCCCTGCGATGGGACCCGGCCGGCGAGCAATTCCTTGGCGACGACGAGGCGAACCGGCTGCTTACGCGCAGCCCGCGCGAGCCCTGGATATTTTGATCCCGCCTTGACACGTCCCGGCCGGGTGATCGCACGGGGTGCCAACCTACGCCGGTAAGGACTTGTAAAGGAATTGTTTGCCGAATTCGATGCGCAGCCCGGGTGGCCGGGGCTGGAGCGAAGCGAAGCCCCGGGAAGTAATACTCTTACAAGTTCTAACCGCACAAGCGAGGGTTTGTGAAATAACTCTTGATGCGACAAGCACTTGTGTGCTGAATACGCCCGTTTGGGGCCAAGAATGGCAAGAATGTCAAGAATGGGGTCGGGTCTCCTTTCTTGGCGGTGATCTCATTGGCCGCGCTCATTGCGTGGGAATGTCAGGCACAGGAGTGCCTGACCTACTTGGCTGTTCGGTCCCACGATGCGAAAGCGGCGGACCGCCACCGCGGGCCAAACCCTCTGTTGCGGCGACCGCTTGGCTGTTGCGCAGGACAAGGTGGCCCGGCAAAGGGCAGCCCGGTGAAGGCAGACGCCGGCGCTGGCTTGGTCGCGAGCCCCCTGCCCACGCTTGCGGTGCTTCAGATCGCAGGGCCGACGTGTTCCCGGGACTCTGGTTGGTTATCGTGTCCGGAGGAGACTTGTTATGGCAGCCGTGGTCGATCGAGACAAGTGTACGGGATGTGAGTCGTGTGTGGAAGCCTGCCCGTTGGAGGCGATCGAGATGCGGGACGAGATCGCCGTGGTGGATGAAGAGGTCTGCGGCGACTGCGGTGCCTGTGTGGATGTGTGCCCGACCGAGGCCATCACGCTCGACTGAGTGCTTCGCCCGGGCCGGCAGGAGTTTGCGCTTCGCGCGTGCGGACCGACCACGGCGATCTGCAAGCCGCATGACGATTCAGCAGTCTGGAGGGCCACGCTCCGTCGTGGCCGCCTGGTCCGTGAGTGGCCGGGGCTCTCAGCGAAGCGAAGCCCCGGTAGGCCGGAAACAAGCGCAGCGCTGGCCGCCGATTGGGCGTGACGGACGCGACGCAGCACGTCCCTCCAGGTCGCGGCGCTGGAGGGCCACGCTTCGTCGTGGCCGCCTGGTCCGTGGGTGGCCGGGGCTCTCAGCGAAGCGAAGCCCCGGTAGGCCGGAAACAAGCGCAGCG
>CAYXPN010000304.1:2522-4283 GCA_964467075.1 uncultured Planctomycetaceae bacterium | reverse complement strand
ACGCAGCACGTCCCTCCAGGTCGCGGCGCTGGAGGGCCACGCTTCGTCGTGGCCGGGTGACTGCTGCTTCAGGCCGCTGAAGTCTTGCCCCCCGGCGCGCGACTGCCGCTCGTGATGCCCCCGCCCGCAGCGTCGCACTGGCGGGGTCAGAATGGGGTGCCCTTGGTGGACCCAGCATTGCGCGGTAGCATAGGTAGATGAGCGGGGCCGAGTTGATCGAGCGTGCGCCGCTGTCCGAGTTGCCGGCGCGCTGCCGCACCGGGGCCGGGGCAAACAATCCAAACCCTCAATAGCGGGGCACCCTCCGTGCGATGCACAGGCGCATGTCTGTTGGTGCTGGGCCTCCTGGCCGCGGGATGCCGGCATCAGGGCTCTTCTTCTGCGCCCGGTGAGACCGACGATCTGACACGTTACGGCTACCTGCCCGGCCTGAAGGCCGCGGCCGACACGCGATTGCAGGACGAGCTGGCCCGGCTGGTCGAAGAGCAGGCCACACCAGAACAGCTCGATGCCGAGTCCGTGCCCGACGAGCAGAACGTGGCCGCGGGACTGCGCCCGCTGTTCGAACAGCGCCGAGTCGCCGGGCTGCTGGAGGAATCGGCGCGCTACCTGCCCACGGGTGATTTCGCCTTTGCGCCGGGTGTGAAAGAGCCGGCCCGGGCGTTTTGCCGCCGATACGAAAGCCAGCGTTTGAAGGCCCGCGAGGTGCTCAATCGCCCCCGTTGTTCGTTCGGCATCCGGTTTCTGCGGGGCAATTTCGATCCGCTCTCGTTCGTGGACACGGTCGAGATCTGTGCGCGCCTGGAGCAGCTCCACGGCGCGGACATGCTCGAGCGGGGCCGGCCGGTCGAGGCCGTCGACGCTTTGAGCACCATCCTGCGCATGGCGCAGTGTCTGGGCGCGGAAAAACACGTGGTCCCCCGCTTGAAGGCCGCTTATCTGAGAAGCGATGCCTTCGCGCTGTTGCAGGCCATCGTCCTGCGGGGCAACAGCACGCCCGAGCAGATCGACCGCCTCTACGGACTGGTCGATGCCCAACTGAAAGCCTGGCCCGCCGACGCCGACGCCTGGATCGGCGATCGGGCCCTGGGGCTGCACGCCTACGAGTTGGTGCGCGACGGCCATCTGCTGGCCTTGTTGACCGACTACGAGATCGACGAGCTGCGCAAAGAGGGCGACCTGGTGGCCATGGCCGAACGGGCCCGGCAAACCGCGGATGCCGACGAACTCTACTACCTCCAGACCATGCGCAAGATCATCGACAGTTGCGCTCAGCCCTTCTACGCCCGACAGGAGTTGTTCAACAACATCGACCACGATCTGGCCCGGCGCCAGGGCTCGGCCGACTATCCGCTGGTGGCCGGAAAGCTGTTGTTGCCGGGCATGCGCAAGGCACAGCAGGTTCAGGCCCGCGATCGGGCCAATTGGGAGGCCCTGGCCCTGGCACTGGCTGCGGCCGCGCAGCGCGAATTGCCCGACTTCCAGGTCAACCCGGCCACGGGCAAGCCCTATCGCGTGGTGCGTGAGGAGGGTGTGGTGGTAGTGAGCAACGTGGGAAGTACGCCGGAGGACGACACGCCGGTGCGCGTGCCGCTGCCCACGCAGTCTCCGTAGTGCGGCGGTGATCTCCGGGGCCTGACGCAGGGTGCCACTGCTGGCTCGCCCAGCAGTGCAAGACGGGCGGATATGAGCAGACGCGCGCTGGCACGCAGGGTGCCACTGCTGGCTCGCCCAGCAGTGCAAGACGGGCGGATATGAGCA
>CAYXPN010000304.1:0-2422 GCA_964467075.1 uncultured Planctomycetaceae bacterium | reverse complement strand
GACGCGCGCTGGCACGACGCGCACGGTTGGACAAGCCAACCGTGGCACACGACGCGCAGGGTTGGACAAGCCAACCGTGGCACCCGACGCGCAGGGTTGGACAAAGCACTCGGCGCTTGTCTCCCAGGGCGTTGCCACGTGATAATGGACTCGATAGGCGCTCCGGCTTGCGACCTCCGTCCGTACCGGGAGCTGACGCTCCCGGCTCGCCACGCGCCGATTTGCGATCTGCAATTTGAGATTTCCGACCTCCGACTTCCGATTTCCGACTTGTGACGGACCGGAGGTCCGTCCTACCGACCTCTGACTTGCGTTCTCCTGTGACCCGAAAAACCAGCCGCCGCGCATTTTTGCTGGGGCGCTCGGCCGCTGAGGCCATGGCCGACCGCCTGGAGGCCGCCTTGCCCGACCGCTGGCCCGAGAGCCGGGCCGGAGGGCAGAGCACAGGCTACACGCTGCGCATCAGCCGTCGGGCCATGGCTTGCACGTTCGAGGTCTGTCTGAACGCCGGCCAGTATGCCCAGGGCACGCAAGCGGCCTTCAGGGCCCTGGACCTGGTCGAATCGCTCGAACGCCAGATGTCGGTGTTCCTCACAGAGAGCGAGCTTTCGCAGATCAACCGCACGGCCGACAAACAGCCGGTGCGCGTGGAACCGCGCCTGTTCGAGCTGCTCCACAGCGCGCTGCAACTCCATGACGAGACCGACGGCGCCTATGACATCGCCAGCGGGCCGCTCTGGGAGGTCTGGGGATTTGCCCGACGCCAAGGCGCCGTGCCCGGCCAGGAAGAGATCGACCGGGCGCTCCAGTGCGTGGGCAGCCGGCTGGTCCAGCTCGACGCCGACCAGCACACGGTGCGCTTCCTGCGTCCGGGCGTGCAACTGAACCTGGGGAGCATCGGCAAAGGATATGCTCTGGACCGCTGCGCAGAAGTGCTGGTTGAGGCGGGTATCCACGATTTCCTGCTCCACGCCGGACACAGCAGCCTGCTGGCCCGCGGCTCGCAGACCCGTCCGCCCGAGGAAGATGTTGTCCGCGGAGCCGGGGCGGTCGGCAAGGCGCGGTCGCCCGACGACGTGCAGTCGGCCGAGGGATGGACCGTGGGCGTGCGCCATCCGCTGCGGCCTGATCGGCGAGTGGCCGAGTTGTGCTTGCGCAACCGGGCGTTAGGCACCTCGGGCGGCGCGTTCCAGTCCTTTCGCCACCAGGGCCGCAGGCTGAGCCACGTGATCGATCCGCGCACCGGGCGTCCGGCCGAGGGAGTGCTTTCGGCCACGGTGCCGGCGCCCAGCGCGGCTTTGGCCGACGCCCTGGCCACGGCCTTCTTCGTGATGGGCCCGGAGGCCGCGGCGCGCTATTGCGAGGAGCGTCCGCACGTCGGCGCGGTGCTCCTCTGTCCGGCCCGGCACAGCGGCGGCATGGAGATTCGCGCCTTCGGCCTGGCCGAAGGCGCGCTGGAGATACTCTAAACAAGCTTGCCGCACGTGCGCGTTGGTAGTGACCCGATTCATCGGGTCAGTCAGGGACCGTACAAGTACGGTCACTACGAGCCTGCCCGTTCGTAGTGACCCGATTCATCGGGTCCGTGCCAGCACGGCTGGACAAGCCGGCAGTGGCACGCAGGCGCAACGACTGCCCCTCGATGCCCGGGCGTTGCGAAGCGCAGCGCTGCCCTCACCCGACCGCTGCGCGGCCACCCTTGTATGATCACTTTGCACCGGATCGGTCAGTCATGGCAGACTGGTTGATTGTGGAAGCTGTGAGGAACTCTAGCCCCACCCTAAGGCACGACCTTTTGGGAGAGATTGTCTCCTCCGGCCTTTGGCTCAGGTTTGGTTACATCATGCGGCACGACCGCTTATCACAAGGAAAGCCCAAAGTCAAAGCGTTTCCGGAGGCCCCTCACGGCTGACAGCAGTCCAACCCCTTTTCCTGTCCGATGGGAGCTGTGACCATGATCCTTCCCGACCTCTCCAACCAACCGGTGTTCGGCGTGGGTATTGATACCGCACGTTATGGACACCACGTCAACTTCCTCGGTCCCGACGGCCAGCCGGCCGCCCGGCCGATGACGGTCATCGAGTCGCGCGCGGGGTATCGCCAATTGCAGCAGCAACTGGAGCGGCTGCACCGCCGCCATCCGGAGTGGCGGTTCTACCTGCGGATCGACGCCGCGGGGCAGTACGCCGCCAACCTCGAGCACTTCCTCCGCCAACTGCCGTTGCCGCTGGAGATCTCCGTGGGCGAACCGGCCCGCAACAAGGCCTACCGCCAGGCCCATTTTCCCAAGCGCAAAGCCGACGCCGTGGAAAGCCTGGCCCAGGCCCGCTACGCCCTCGTCGAGCGACCGCCGGCCAGCCGCGCCGTGCCCGACAAGTTGCGGCGGATAGTCCGCGGCCTGGTACAAGCGCCCCAGGCGCTG
>CAYXPN010000303.1:0-6994 GCA_964467075.1 uncultured Planctomycetaceae bacterium | reverse complement strand
CTACGGACCGCGCTCACCCGGCGCTTCGCGTGCGTGCAAAGCACGCACCCTACGGGCTACCGGCTCACTCGGTGGACACGGTTCGCCCCTCGCCCCGCAGCGCCGCGCGCAACGTGTGCCAGGGCAGCGTGGCGCATTTGACGCGCACCGGAAACCGGCGCACGCCGGCAAAGACCTTAAGCTTGCCCAGGGAGTCGATGTCCGGGGTCTGCCGGCCGTTTTCGGCCAGCAGGGCGTGAAAGGCCCCAAACAGCCGTTCCGCTTCGTCGAGCGACTTGCCGTTGAGGTGCTCGGTCATCAGCGAGGCCGACGCCGTGCAGATCGCGCAGCCCTCGCCCTGGAATGCCACCTCGGCGAGCACCTCGCCGGCCAGTGTGACGTAGACCGTCACCCGGTCGCCGCAGAGCGGGTTGAAACCCTGGCTCACGCGGTCCGCGCGGGCCAAGGCGCGGAAGTTGCGCGGGCGGCGCTGGTGCTCGAGGATCATTTCCTGGTACAGGTCGCGCAGGTCGATGCTCAACAGAACACCTCGCTTACCTTCTGAAGGCCCTGGATCAATGCGTCGATTTCCTCGAACGTGTTGTACGCGGCCAGGGAGGCACGCGTGGTGGCCGGCACGCGAAAGTGCTCCGTGAGCGGCTGCGCGCAGTGGTGGCCCGTGCGCGTGGCGATCCCCTGGGCGTCGAGGATCGTGCCCACATCGTGCGGGTGCACGCCGTCGATCACAAACGACAGGATGGCCAGTTTGTCGGCCGCGGTGCCGATCAGGCGCAAGCCCGGTATGCTCAGCAGCCGTTCGGTGGCATAGTGCAACAGTTGTTGCTCGTAGGCGAAGGCTCGCTGCGGCCCCAGCGCCTCAAGGAAATCCACGGCCGCACCCAGCCCGATCGCCCCGGCGATGTGCGGTGTGCCCGCCTCGAACCTGCCCGGCGCGTCGTCGTAGATCGTCTGCTCGAAGCTGACCGAGCGGATCATCCCCCCGCCGCCCTGCCAGGGCGGCATGGCGTCGAGCAATTCAGCCTTGCCGTAGAGCACACCGATCCCCGTGGGCCCATACAGCTTGTGGCCCGAGAGTGCGTAGAAGTCGCAATCGAGCCGGGCCACGTCGACCGGCATGTGCGGCGCAGCCTGGGCCCCGTCGAGCAGCACCGGCACGCCGCGCTCATGCGCCCGACCGATGATCTGCCGCACCGGCGGGATGGTGCCCAGCACGTTCGAGGCATGGGTGACGGCCACCAGGCGCGTTTTCGGCCCCAGCAAATGCTCGTACTCGTCGAAGAGGAACCGCCCACAATCATCGAGCGGCACCACGCGCAGCACCGCACCTTTCTCCTGGGCGAGCAATTGCCAGGGGACGATGTTCGAGTGGTGCTCCATCAGCGAGAGGATGATCTCGTCGCCCGGGCGCAGATGGGCGGCGGCATAGCTCCGGGCCACCAGGTTGATCGCCTCGGTGGCGCCGCGCACGAACACGATTTCGCGCGGCTCGCGCGCGCCGAGGAATCGCTGCACCTTTGCCCGGGCCTCTTCATAGGCCGCGGTGGCCCATTCGGCGAGCTGGTGTACCCCGCGGTGGATGTTCGAGCACTCGTGGCGGTAGAAGCGATCGAGCGCGTCGATCACCGGCTGCGGCTTCTGGGCCGTGGCGGCGTTGTCGAGATAGACCAGCGGCCTGCCGTGGACCTTGCGCCGCAGGATGGGGAACTGCCGGCGGACATACTGCACGTCGAAGCCGGTCGGCGGGCCGGCGGGAGCGTGGTGCGTTGTCTGGGCGGCGGTGGTCACGCGGTTGTCTCCCTTCCCCCGTCGTCGGAAAGGCCGTCGCCGGCGGTCAACAGCCCTTCGAGCCCCCGGCGGAGCCCCTCGGGCCGGACGCGGCTGACGACCTCGTTGGCAAAGCCGAAGATCAGCAGGCGGCGTGCGGCCCCAAGCGCCAGGCCGCGCGAACGCAAGTAGAACAGGGCCTCGGGGTCGAGCCGGCCGACCGTGGCGCCGTGGGTGCAGCGCACGTCGTCGGCGAAGATTTCCAGTTGGGGCTTGGTGTTGACCTGCGCGGAATCAGAGAGCAACAGCGCCTGGTTGGTCTGCCTGGCGTCGGTCTTTTGGGCACGGGGATGGACGAGGACCTTGCCGTTGAACACGCCTCGGGCCTGGTCGGCAAGGATGCCCTTGTAGAGTTCGCGGCTGGTGCCGTGCGGCCGGGCGTGGTCGATCTGCGTGCGGCTGTCCAGGTGTTGGCGCCCGCGGGCCAGATACAGGCCGTCGAGCACAGCGTGGCAACCTTCGGCGTCCAGGCGGGTGTTGGTCTCGGTGCGTGCCAGGCGGCTGCCGAGCGAGATCAGGTGGGACGAGAAGCTGCTCTCCCGTGCCTGGGCGGCCTGGATCGTGGCGACGTGAAACGCGCCGGGACCTTCGCGCTGGAGCCGGTAGTGGTCCAGCACCGCGCCTTCGGCGAGCACGATTTCCGTCACCGCGTTGGTGAGATAGACGTTCTCGCCCAGGCCCACGAAGGACTCCACGATGGTCGCCCGGGCACCCCGGCCCACGAGGATCAAGGTGCGGGGATGGGCCACGTAAGGACGCTCCGCGGCCGTGGCGACGTGCACCAGGTGGATCGGCTGCTCGACCGCGGCGCCGGGTGGCACGCGGAGCAACAGCCCGTCTTCGAAGAGCGCCGTATTGAGCGCGACGAAGGCGTGGTCGCGATAGTCGGCATAGCGCCCCAGGTGCGGCTCGACCAGGGCGGGACGCGCGTGCAGCCGTTCGGCCAGACCGGCGGCGGTCACAACCTTGGGCAAGGCCGCGGTGGAGGAAAGCTCGGCGCAGCAGCGCCCGTTGATCAGCAGCAATCGCGGGCCGTCGAGCCGCGGCAGCCCCGCGGCTTCGATCTGCTCAAACGCGGGGAGTTGGGTCGGCGTTGGCGCCGGTTCGAAGTCGGTCTCGGCCAGCGCCGAGATGTCGGTAAACCGCCACTCCTCGTGCCGTGTGGTGGGCAGCCCCATCTGCGCAAACCGGGCCATCGCCCCGCGGCGCAAACGGTGTACCCAGGGCGGCAGGCCGGCATTGAGCGCCCTTTCGCGCCGGTCGAAGTCGGCCAGGAAGGTGCTGCCTTTTTCCACCACGGTGGTCATGTTCCGGCACCTCCTGTTTGCTGCACCACGGCCCGGCGGGGCGCGGGCCGCGGCGCGGCAAACTGCTGCGCAAGCCGGGCGTAGCCGTGCTCCTCGAGTTCGAGGGCCAACTGCTTGCCGCCGGAGCGCACGATGCGGCCTTCGTAGAGCACGTGGACCTGGTCGGGCACGATGTAGTTGAGCAGGCGCTGGTAGTGGGTTACCACCATCACGGCCCGGTCCGCGCTGCGCAGCACGTTCACGCCGTCGGCCACGACCCTCAGCGCGTCGATATCCAGCCCGGAGTCGGTCTCGTCCAGGATGGCCAGGGCCGGCCGGAGCACGGACATCTGGAGGATCTCGTTGCGTTTCTTCTCGCCGCCGGAGAAGCCGTCGTTGACCGAGCGTTCGAGCAGGGCCGGGTCGATGCGCAGCCGCTCGGCGCTGTCGCGCACCAGGGCGAGAAAATCCATCGGATCGAGCGGCGCAAGTCCCCGGTGCTTGCGCACCGCGTTGAGGGCCTCCCGCAGGAAATACGTGCTGCTGATCCCGGGGATGGCCACGGGGTATTGGAAGGCCATGAAGATGCCCTCGCGCGCACGATCTTCCGGTTCCATGGCCAGCAGGTCTTCGCCCCGGTAGATCACCTCGCCCGCGGTGATCTCGTAGAGATTGTTTCCGGCCAGCACGTGGGCCAGCGTGCTCTTGCCCGAGCCGTTGGGTCCCATCACGGCGTGCACTTCGCCCGCGCAAACACACAGGTCGATCCCGCGGAGAATCTCCTGCTGGCCGGCGCGCGCGTGCAGGTTGCGGATTTCCAGCAGGGGTTGGTTGCTGAATGCCATGTGTGGGTCTTCCTGATGTGGATGGTGTGGATCGGCACGCACGATAATAGCCACGCTCGCCGGAGCGTGGACAGGTGCCGGGTGCCACTGCTGGCTTGTCCGGCAATGCGCCGGGTGCCGCTGGCTCTGCCAGTGCTCTTCTCTCACGTGCGGTGGGTACCGCCAAACCGGCGGCTCACGCCGCCGGCTCGCCGGTCCTGCCGAAACGATGTGCACGGCGGGCGCCAGCTCGCCGGGCGAACGCTCCCGGTGCCTGAATAGGGTTTCACGATCACGCAAGGTCGTTTAGCCCACGCTGCCTTCCAGGCTGACGCTGAGCAGCCTTTGCGCTTCGACGGCGAACTCCATGGGCAACTCGCGGAACACCTCCTTGCAGAAACCGTTGACGATCATGCTCACCGCGTCTTCGGCCGAAAGCCCCCGCTGCCGGCAGTAGAAGATCTGGTCCTCGCCGATCTTCGAGGTCGATGCCTCGTGTTCCACCACCGCCGTGGGGTTCTTCACCTCGAGGTACGGAAACGTGTGGGCCCCGCAGCGATCGCCGATCAAGAGCGAATCGCACTGCGAGTAGTTGCGCGCATTGCGCGCGGATGGCTGCACCCGCACCAGCCCCCGATAGCTGTTCTGCCCGAAACCCGCGGAAATGCCCTTGGAAACGATCGTGCTGCGCGTATTCTGGCCGATGTGGATCATCTTGGTGCCGGTGTCGGCCTGCTGATGGTTCGACGTGAGCGCCACCGAATAGAACTCGCCCACCGAGTCCGCTCCCCGCAGGATCACGCTGGGATACTTCCAGGTGATGGCCGAGCCGACCTCCACCTGGGTCCAGGAAATCCGGGAGTTCCTGCCCCGGCACGCGCCGCGCTTGGTGACAAAGTTGTAAACGCCGCCCTTGCCCTCCGCGTCGCCCGGGTACCAGTTCTGCACCGTGGAATACTTGATCCGGGCCCCTTCGTGGGCGATCAACTCGACCACCGCGGCGTGCAACTGGTGCTCGTCGCGCATCGGCGCGGTGCAGCCTTCCAGGTAGCTGACGTAGCTCTCCGGTTCGGCGATGATCAGCGTGCGCTCGAACTGGCCGGTGTTCCGGGCATTGATGCGGAAATAGGTGGACAGCTCCATGGGGCAGTGTACACCCGGGGGGACGTAGCAAAACGAGCCGTCGCTGAAGACCGCGGAGTTGAGCGAGGCGAAATAGTTGTCCGTCGGCGGCACCACGGAGCCGAGATACTCGCGCACCAGCTCGGGATGCTCCCGGACCGCCTCGGAGAACGAGCAGAAGATGATCCCCAGCTCGGCCAGTTGCTCTTTGAAGCTGGTGGCCACCGAGACGCTGTCGACCACGGCGTCCACGGCCACGCCCGCCAGGCGCTCCTGTTCGGCCAGGGGAATGCCCAGCTTGTCGAACATGCGCAGCACCGCGGGGTCCACATCGTCGAGGCTTCGCGGTCCCTGCTCGTTCGATTTCGGCGCCGAGTAGTAGACGATCTGCTGATAGTCGATGGGCGGATAGCGCACGTTCGACCAGGTGGGCTCCTGCATGGTCTGCCAGTGGCGCAGGGCCCCCAGCCGCCACTGGAGGAGCCACTCCGGCTCGCCCTTCTTGGCCGAGATCAAGCGGATGGTTTCCTCGTTGAGCCCGGGCGGAACGGTGTGCGCGTCGATCTCGGTGTGGAATCCCCACTGGTAGGGCCGCTCGACGAACTGTCGAATCGTGCTCTCGGTGGTTGCCATGACTGGACCTCTGGGGGCCGGTCGGTCAGGAGGCGGTGGATCGTCGGGCGGGGCGAACGCGACAAGGTCAGCGCGGGGCTCGCAGCCCGGCCGGCGCCCGGCTTATTTTTAACAACGGAACCTGTTATTAATCATACAGGCCGGTTCCAGTCGGGCAAGCGGTCGGCCGGAAACAGCCCAGGCGACGCAGCCCTTTAGTCGGCCGATCCCCACTTCCGCCCATCGACAAGGAGCGAAAGCCACCGGGAATGGATGCGCAACCCTTTAAGAGACAACGAGTTACGTTAGATCGAGCAGCCCTCACGGCGACCTGCCCGGCTGGTACACCCAGTACCGGGCTGGCCCTCGGCTGCAAGAAGAACTGGGGGCGAGCTGTCGATTGGGAGCACCGAATCGGCGGGGAAGAAGCCCCACCAGGCTGCGGGGGTGATCCGTTTGGGCTGCGGCTCCGCTTCCCCGTACGGTCGCGGCGAATCACTCGGCCGGGGGCACGATGTCGGTCTGCAATGCCGGGTCGGCCGCGGGCACGTAGGTGGGCTCCAGGCCCAGCTCCCGGCGCACGATGTTGCAGCCCTGGGCAATCGCGCTGGCCTTGTAGAAGGCGATCTCCCGGTTGCAGCCCTGCCGGCCGAAACCGCAATCGCTCGTGACGATCAACTGCTCGGCCGGGATGTACTCCAAGGCCCGGCGAATCTCCGCGGCCACGTCCTCGGGCCGGTCGGCCTGGAGCGTGCGGTGGCTCACCGCACCGATGGCCACCTTCTTTTTCAGGTTGCCTTTGAACGGGCCGAACAGCTCGATGTCGCGGAACTGGCGGTCCTTCATCTCCACGGTCCACACGTCGCCGCGGCACTGCTCCAGGTAGATTTCCATGGACCGGGCATAGCTCGTATCCTCCATGACCCGCTGCATGTTGGGATTGCCCCAGCAGGTGTGAATCCAGATTTCCACGTCGTCCAGACCCTCCATTTCGCGGTTGAAGGCCTCGATCATGAATTTGACCTGCTCGTGGTCCGCGCCCAGGCTGTTGGCCAGGAAGTGCATGGTGGGCTCTTCGGTCTGGATGCACTTGCAGCCGGCATCGCGCAGCGCCAGCAGCTCCTGGTTCATCGCCTCGGCCATGTCCCAGATCACCTGCCGGATGTCGCGGTACTTGGGCGTGTGGATGTCCAGGAAGAAACTCATCACCTGCGAGCAGACCGTGCCGAAGCGCACGGGTTTGCTGGTGCGCGCCTGGCACATGCGCCAGATCTTGGCGTAGTCGAGCGGCCGGTGCTCGATCTTGCCCACCACGCGCGGCCAGCG
>CAYXPN010000302.1:0-7006 GCA_964467075.1 uncultured Planctomycetaceae bacterium | reverse complement strand
AACCAAGACGGACGCAATATCAACTCGCCAACTTAAGTGCGATGGACTACTAGTGACAGAGTGACCACTTGCGCCACCAAGCCTTCCGGCCAGCCGGGCACGTACGTGCCCGGCTCGCGTGGCCCGACGACGCCGGCAGTTCCCCCGATTTGTTCCCTGCGCTCTGGTGGCAGTGCGGGCCAAACCGGCGGCTCACGCCGCTCATCTCGCTGGAGAGGGCGTAATCGGGACGAGGCGGGCTACGCCTCGCTGCCCACGGCCTCGCGGTAGCATTCGACCAGCGACTTGGCCGGCGTGGCCAGCTTCAGGACTGGTGCGAATTCGGTGAACTGGTTGTCGGTCTGTTCGAGAATTTCCGGCACCGACGGGCTGCCGGGAGGGGCGGCCTTCGTATAGCACTCCTCGAACAGACTGCATTCCGTCCAGACCGGGTCGGCCACCGGCGGCAACAAGGCGGCCATCGCCACGGCCAGGCGGGCAGGCTCCGCATCGGCCTGATTGAGCCACTGTTCCACGGACGGGTGGCTCTCGATCAGCCGGGCGAACTCCTCGGGCAGGTTCCACTGTCGGGCCATGATGCCGCCGGCATCGGCATGGGTCCAGCCGAACACCTTCTGCTCCAGGTAGGAGAGGCGATACTTGCCTTCGTCGCGCGCAGCGAGCATTCTCACGTACAGGTGCGGCACCTCCTTGGCCAGCAAGGGCACGGCCATGTCCTGGAGCAACGCCGCGGAGAATGTCTCTTCCGCCTCTTTCAGCCCGAGCAGCTTCGCCAGCGAACGCGCCAAGAGCGCGCGCCGCAGCGAATCCTGCCAAAGGCTGCGCAGGTCGAACGGGCCGCACTTCGGATTGGGCATCAGGCTGAACACCGCGCTCCAGAGCGCGAAGTTCTTGATGGTGCGCACACCCACCAGGGTAATCGCCAGCTTGACGCTCGAGATTTCGCGCGAGAACCCGAAGTAAGACGAATTGACGAAGCGGAGCACCTGCCCCGTCAACCCGGGATCCGCTTCGATCGGCTGGGCGAACTCAGCCGGTCCGTTGGTCGGGTCCTGCGAAAGCTCGAGCAGACGAATCGCGCTTTGTGGCAGGGCGGGCAATTGCGCGCCGGCCAGCAGTTTCTTCAAATTGATCCTCTGAGACGCCGGGTCGATCATCGATCGCTCGTCCTTGTCGCAACGTCAGCGTCGCGCACGCCACTGCGTGCCCCGAGACCCGATTCCCGGGGCCGCGCAAACGACCTGCCAAAGGAAACTTAGACCACGCTTGGCACCTGGGCAAACCGAAACAACCCGTCTTCTTGGGGGCGATCTGAGGCCGTCTGGAGCCATTGCCCGTTGCCAGATCGCAGCGCCCCACCGCCGGCCGTTGTCGCCGGGCAACACGCCTGGGCGCGCGGGGACGACCGGAAATGCGCAACTGCTTAATTGCCAGTGGGTTCCGTCCACTGCCCACGCCAGTTACCCCTCTGGACCGCAGCTTGCTCCTGGTGTGCTCTGCCGCGGGGCTTAGCGGGGCTTAGGGGACGCGGGAACCCGCTTGCGCGTCTGTTGGGCTGCGGGAATTCGCATTGGTCCTCGACCGGCAGGCGGTTGGAGAACGGCAGGTGCGCTGGGCTGGCTGGTGGATATTGAGCGTGCTGTGGATTGCCGGAGTGGGCATCTACGTGGCCGGACGGCTGCCCAGGCCGAGCGACGCCCCCCAATTTGCGGGCAACACCAGGGCGATGCGAGCCAACGAGGCGTCTCCAGAGGGCACGGCCGGTTCGGCGCGACCGGGCTGGCCGCCTTGGCGGCGCACTCTGCACGGCTGGGAGCGTGCCGACTGGCTGCCCGAGCCGCCACGGACCCTCCCGGCTGTGCTTCCTCGCCGGCCTGCCTTGCACCCGCTGGCCGTGGCCGCGGCGGAGATCGCGGCCGTTCTGGCGGGCGCGTGGCTGCTGGGGACACGCCCGAAGTCCCGGATGCCGACCGCTTCTGGGCCTTTCCCCTGTAAGACGCCCGATCGCTAAACGACGATCCGAAAACACTGTTCGGGCGAACCTGGCTCACATCCGGGGATCGGAAATCACCGGGGTTTCGCTGCGCTCCAACCCCGGCCACCCAGGCTCCAACCCCGGCCACCCAGAGTTGCACACGGCTTTTCGGAAAGTCGCTAAATGGGCTCGCGGGGCACCCCCAATGTGTGGCAGCTCTTCCTCCCGCAATCTTACGCGGTTCCGCGGCTTGAGCGGGCCGGATTGTACGGATTCCGGCGTTCCGCGGCACTAATTAGGGGTGAGGGCCGGGTCCGCAGCCTTTGCGCCCGCGTAATCGACGCGCCGGGTGGCGGGCCCGAGCCTGGCACACACCAGTTCCGTGGCGAGCCGAACCCCTATCGTTTGCCCGCGGCAGGTGGGACCGGATTTCGAGCTTCAACGAGCGAGCAGACCCATGCGACTGACATTGCGCAGCATGCTGGCCTACATCGACGGTATCCTTGAACCTGAGGACGCCGAGCAGATCAAGACGAAGATCGAGGCCAGCGAGTTCGCTACCAAGCTGTTCCATCGGGTCCAGGACGTGGTCGAGCGACTCCGGCTCTCCGCGCCCACGTCCAGGTATCGCGGAGCTGCGCTGGACGCCAACACGGTGGCCGAGTATCTCGACAATAAGCTCTCCACCGACCGGGTGCCGGACTTCGAGAAGGTGTGCCTGGACTCGGACGTTCATCTTGCCGAGGTGGCTTGCTGCCATCAGGTTCTCACCCTGATCCTGGGTGAGCCGGCCGAGGTCGAGCCCGCGTTGCGCGAGCGCGTATACCGCTTGCCCGAAACGGCCGGCGAGGAGGTGGTCGCGGAGGCCAGCGAAGCGCCCGAGGCAACGCGCGCCGGCCCACCCCCAGTGGAAACCAGCCGGAAGGGCCGCCGCAAGCTGGCGATTCCCGAATACCTGCGCGAGCCGAGTGCCCGAAGGCGGCGCTGGCCGGTAGCCGCGGCCGTGCTCCTGCTGGTTGCGCTGGCTGTGGTCGGGCTGGTGGCTTCAGGGCAGTTCGAGAGCGGCACTTGGCTGGGTGATCTGGTGCGCCGACCGACCGCCATGTTCGCCCGGGGGCCCGAACCAGGCCCTGTGCAAACGACCGAACAAGAGCCGGCTGCCGGCACGCAGCCGTCGCCCGAGATCGCTCAACCGCGGGGCGTGGAATCGCCGCCGGCGCCTGAATCGGCCGAAGGCGGCGAGCCCGCCCCTACGCCACCCGAGTCCGCTGGTCCCGGCCAGACAGAGCCGGACGCGTCTCCAGACCCGGCCGCTTCGGAGCCGCCCGCTGAGGCCGCACCGGGCGGGACTGAGCAGGCAACGGGTGTGGCGGAGCCTGGTCAGCCAACCGGCGAACAGGTGGCCACGGTCGAGGGGGCGACCACCCAGCCTCCTGCCCAACCGGAGCCCGGCCCCACCGAGCCCGGCCCCACGGAGCCCGGCTCTGCTGGCCCGGAAGACACCCCACCACCGGGAGAGGCCGTGGCTGAGGGTGAAACGCAGACCCCGCCCCGCGCTGTGCCGGTCCACCCGGTGGGGCACGCGCTGTCCGAGACCGAGGTTCTCTTGCGGTTCAGCCAGGCGCGCGCCGTCTGGGAGCGCGTGTCGAAAGGGACTGAGCTGGTTGCGGGAGACGTGCTGGTCGCACCGCCCGACTACCGGCCCCAATTCGCGCTCACGGCAGGCTCAGGCCCCGCCACTGCGATGCTGGGGGAAACGCGCGTGGTGCTGTTGGCTCCTGCGGGCGAGCAGCCCAGTGGAATCCGGGTGGATTTCGGTCGGTTGGTGTTCGGGCCGACTGGGGAATCGGCGGGTGCGGTACGGCTGGCGGTGGGTGATCGGTGGGGCGTGGTGAGACTTGATTCGGGCGGCAGCGTGGCGGCCGTCGAGGTGTTGCCGGTGCGCCGGGCGGGCGTCCATCCGGAGACGGGCCCGCGGGCCGTTCAGGCGATCTTGTATTGTGCGGCGGGCCGGGTGGCGTGGCAGCCGGCCGAGCTACCGGATGCTGTGGAGCTCAGCGGTCCGGCGAGCCTGGATTTGGGGGCGCCGACTGAGGAGGGGCTGGTGGCGGGCGAGCCTTATCCAGCCTGGATTGCCGGGGTGGAACCGGACCCGTTGAAGGCGCGGGGAGCGGCGAACCTGGCCCAGCGGCTGCAGACCGGCCGGCCGGCCGGACTTGGGCTCAGGGAGCTGGCCGAGCATCGCCAGAAGGAGGTGCGCTGGCTGGCCGTGCGTTCGCTCGGCTATCTGGGCGAATTCGATCCGATGGTGTTGGCCTTAAACGACGCGGGGCAACAACCCGACTGGCCGGACTACATTGCGGAGCTTCGAGCCGCGGTGGATCGGACTCCGCAAGCGGCTGCCGCAGTGCGCCAGGCGCTGGAAAAACGCTTCAGTGCCGATGCCGAGGACCTGTATCGCATGCTCTGGGGCTATAGCAATGCCGATCTCGAAGGCGGCGAGGACGCTCGCCTGGTTCGTGCCTTGGAGCATCCGACGCTGGCGGTTCGGGTCCTGGCGTTTTGGAATCTGAAGGAGATCACGGGCATGGGGCTGTTTTACCAGCCGGAAGCCTCGGCCGTGCAGCGCAGGTTGCCCTATCAGCGGTGGGAGGAGCGGCTGAAGGCCGGCGAGATTCGGATTCGCGCCAGGCCGGACGAAGGCCCCGTGTCGTCCCCTGCTCCGCAGTAGGAGCCCTGGAGGGCGGGTGCCGGCACGCGCGCCCTTGCTTGTCGTCCCTGGGCGTGCGAGCAAGCGGGCGGCCGACAAGTTCGCCAGGCAGCCTGCGCTGCCTCGGCCGCTTCTGCTGGTCCGTGGCGGCCGATCCAGCCAATCATGGGGCTCGTAACCCCTCTGTGGTGGCCAATTGCCACGCAGGCAACGGGCGCTCCCTCGCGGATTGCCCGGCCAAAGGGCCGTGCGAACGGCGATCTTCGGGCGCGTGGGCCGCGTATCGCTGGTGGAGCGGGAGTCGAGCCCGCGCGCCGGGGCCCGGAACAGGTGGCACAGGTAGGGAACAGGTGGGTCGTATGATTGCCTCGGGGCGCCGCGAGCGGCACGCGGGCAGGGGGAGGGTTTGTCGAGGTGGCGGGCAAGGGGTAGAATTGGTAGTTTGCCTGTCTGCCAGGCCATGCTCGGCAGGTGGGGGGGTAACGCGTGTCGAGGAGACGCCCGGTGGAAATCAGGATTTCGACGCGGCACGGCAACGTCAGCGAACAGACGCGAGACCGCATCGCCGAGAAGCTGGGCAAGCTCAAGCGGCTGTTCGAGCGTCTGGATCTGGTCGAGTTGACGATCGACCTGGAACACCGTGAGGCCCCCCGGGTAGACATGAAGGTGTCGGCCCGGTACTCCCGCGATTTCGTTGCCAGCAGTCAGACGGGAAGTCTGATGTCGTCGGTGGACGACGCCGTGGAAAAGATGGAGCAGCAGCTCCGGAAGTACAAGGAGAAGTTGCAAGACCGTCATCGCAGCGGGCATCACCGGCCGTAGTGGTTGCGGCCATACGTCTCGGATCGGTCGTTGTCTTGCGGTGGGTTTCATCTGTGGGTTCCGGGCCGGTCGTCCGAGCCCTGCCGGGAACTTGGGAGCCCTCGATGGAGAATACCTGGATGAAGTTTTGTGAATTTGTGTGTCCGAAGGCGATTTCCGCCCGACTCGCAGCCACGGACAAGGAAGGGGCCATCCGGGAGATGACCCAGTCGCTGCTGGACGCGGGGGAGATCGAGGCAGGCGAGTACGAGAGCATCGTGCGTGCGGTGCTGAAGCGAGAGGAGCTGGGGAGCACGGGCATCGGGCGAGGCGTGGCGGTTCCTCATACCAAGCATCCGAGCGTGGACCATCTGGTGGGCACCGTGGCGGTCAGCCAGGAAGGCGTGGATTTCGCCAGTCTGGACGGGGAGAAGGTGTACTTGTTCTTCCTGCTGATCTCGCCGCCGGATCAACCCGGTGCGCACCTGCGGGCCTTGGAGTATGTTTCTCGGCAGTTGCGCGATGATACCTTCTGTCGTTTTCTCCGGCAGGCCGGAGCGCCGGAGGACATCAAGCAACTGTTGGACGAAGCAGACAACGATCAATTCGGCTCCTAGGCGGAGATCGGCGAAGGTTGCACGGTCGGGGTTGGAAGAAGAAGGTGACAGGCACCATTTGTGCGAAGCACCCTTTGGGCCGTTCCGGCAAATGGTGCCTGTCACCTTTTTCCAGGCCGCCAAGCAACCGTGCAAACATTAGTTGTTCCCGCTTAGGCGGCAGGCGCCTGTCCGGAGCGCTTCGCTCGCAGGTCTGCCCGGCCCCACGGCTGTCGCCGCCCGGGGCGCATCAAGGTATACGGCTCCCAGAAATGATGTCCGAAGCAAGAGCCAGCCGCAGCGTCGTCGTCCGGAACCCGGAAGGCGTCCATGCGCGCGCAGCGACCCTGATCGCCGAGCTGGTGCGCCGGTTCGATGCCAAGGTGTCGCTGACCAAGGACCGCGAGCGGGTGGAGGCGACCGATGTGCTGCAGGTCTTGTCGCTGGGGGTTGCGCCGGGCGAGAAGCTGCTGCTCGAGGCAACGGGGCGACAAGCGGAAGAGGTGGTCGAGGCGCTGGTGCAGTTGATCGAAAGCGGGTTTGGGGAGAACGCCCAGCAAAGCACTGCGGAGGAAGATACGGAAGCCACCCAGGCCTGAATAGCCTTGCGGGATTCCGGGAAAGAAGGTGACGGGCACCCTTTACCGGAACGGCCTTCGACCAACCTTCGGTCGCTGCCCGGCTGCGCAGAAATGGTGCGTGTCACATTTTGCGGTCCCGGCATCGCTGTGCCCACACTGAGGGCCGAGGAGGCATTGCCCGCCCTTCTTAGAACTTGTGTAACAGTTCAGCCGAATGGAGCGACCCGGCCCGGCCGATGGCTGTCAGCCCCGAGTTCTGGACAGGATGACAGGATGACAGGATCGCAGGATGGCAGGATCGCAGGATGAGGGGCCCCAGATCACTCGGCCCTGAAAGGGCCGA
>CAYXPN010000301.1:0-7009 GCA_964467075.1 uncultured Planctomycetaceae bacterium | reverse complement strand
CCCACGCTCTGGCGAGCGCGCTTACCGTGATGAGCCCACGCTCTGGCGAGCGTGGCTACCTCTGTTAGAGTCGGCCTATGCGCTGACCTTGGCCGGCTGCAAGAAGTGCTCTACCCCGTCGGTCTTGGCAATCACGGTCATTCCCGACTGGGTGACCAGGAACCCGCGGGCCCGGTCCAAATCGGGATCATGTCCCACCTCGGCGCCGGGCGGGATATGGACGCCCTTGTCGATGATCGCGTGCCGGACCTTGGCATATCTGCCCACGTTGACGTGGCCGAAGAGGATCGAGTCCTCCACGTGGGCGTAGCTGTTGATGCGCACGTCGGGCCCCACAATGGACCGCTCCGCGTGGCCGCCGGAGATGATCGAACCGAGGCAGACGATGCTGTCCAGCGCCTGGCCGCAGCGTCCGCCCTCCTCGGCAAAGACGAACTTGGGCGGAGGATAGTTGGGCTGGTAGGTGCGGATCGGCCACTCGTGGTCGTACATGTTCAGGTCCGGCTCGACCGACACCAAGTCCATGTTTGCCGCGTAGTAGGCGTCCAGGGTGCCCACATCCCGCCAATAGGCCTCCTTCTTGCGGTTCTCGTCGAGGAACGGGTAGGCGAATACCCGGCAGGCCTCGATCAGCGACGGGATCAGATCGTTCCCAAAATCGTGGGTGCTGTCTCGGCGCGTGGCATCCAGGCAAAGGTGCTCGAAGAGAAACCGTGCGTCAAACACATAGATCCCCATGGACGCCAGGGAATAGTCCAAGTCGCCGGGCACGGGTTTGGGGTCGGCGGGCTTCTCCTCGAATCCCACCACGCGCTGGTCGGTGTCGATCTGCATCACGCCGAACTGGCTCGCGGCCCGGCGCGGCACGCGCAGGGCCCCCACGGTCAAGTCGGCCCGCTTGTCCACGTGGGTCTGGACCAGCTTGGAGTAGTCCATCTTGTAGATGTGGTCGCCGGCCAGGATGACCACGTATTGGGGCCGCTCTTTCTCGATCACGTAGATGTTCTGGTAGACCGCGTCCGCGGTGCCCTGGTACCAGTGCTCGTCGATCCGCTGCTGGGGGGGAACCACGTCGATAAACTCGCCCAGCTCCCGGCAGAGGTAGCCCCGCCAGCCCAGGCTGATGTGCCGGTCCAGGCTCATGGCCTTGTACTGGGTGAGCACCAGCATCTTGCGCAGCCCGCTGTTCAGGCAGTTCGACAGCGTGAAGTCGATGATCCGGTAGGCCCCGCCGAAAGGAACCGCGGGCTTGGCCCGATCGCGCGTGAGCGGCTCCAACCGCGAGCCCTTGCCTCCGGCCAGGATGACGGCCAACACATCCCTCATGGATCACCTTCTGTCAGATCGTGGTGCCTGGGCAGGCTAGGATACCTCACCGGAATTCTAGCACATTGCACGTATAGCTAAAGGGGGAAATCGAAGCAGGCGGCAGAACGGTTCGATCAGCGCCCCCTTGTGCCGGCACATCACTGCCCAAGCTTCCCTGTGTTCGCCAAGGCATGTAGACTGCCCCGTTTCTCCTGGCGGCCCTCTCTCCGGTTGGCCCGCATTGCGTGGTTTCGTCTTCTTTCCCAGGCTGTGTAGACAACGAAGCCGCGCGGCCGCTTGCCGCCCGGACTCCGGAGATCTTTCCCGCTATGCTCGTATGCTCGCAGCTTATCCCAAAACCCGTAGATGCGGCTTCCAGCCGCGTCAAAAAAGCGGCAAGATGCCGCTTCTACTTTCACGCTGGCCGCTTCCGCAATAGGCTCTTAGTGCTACAGCGCAAGGTTCCCCCGAAAGTCAACATGGTGAGATTAGGCCAGCAAACTGGGCACACAAGGCGGTCAGCCCCCTTTCGCAATTTCACATCTGGGTCAACGCTGCGCTGTAGTATTAGAGACTATCCGAAAACACAGTTTGGGTGGCCGTGGCCTACGACAAAGGGGAAGCCACGGGCCGGTTTTCCGGGGCTTCGCTTCGCTCCAGCCCCGGCCACCCAGGCTGCGCGCCGGTTTTCGGATAGGCTCTTAATGTTTGGCCGCATGGCCTGGAGCGACGCGCCGTGTCGGTCACTGCGCCAAGTGGCAACCCAGGCTACGCGCAAGCGCACCGCCGGACTGCCCTTTCAGGCCGACTGCGCCCGAGGGCGACCCCTTGCAGCCGCGCCGCAGCCCCTACGACTGCTCCATATACTTGGCCCAGTGCTCCGGCATCAACTCCTGGGTCTTCTGGACGAGTTCCTCGTCGCTGATGGCCGTGGTCCGTCCGTGCTGTTCGTACTGGTCGTTGACCCATCGGGCCAGCTTGTGGCACTTGATCTTGCTGAGCCGCTGTTTGCCCCTCAGGCCGAACAGCTCGTTGACCCAGTGGGTCACCCCGTCGGCACCGCTCTTGTCGGTAATGGCCACCCGGGGTGGGCGGTCCAAGAGTGTGGTGGTGTCGAAGATATTGTAAATCCGCTCGTCCTGGCGCAGGCCGCCCGCGTGGATGCCCGCCCGCGTCGTGTTGAACGAGCGGCCCACCAGCGGGTAGTTGTCGGGGATGGGCAATCCGATGGAGCGCATGTATTGAGCCAACTCGGTGATCAGCTTGGTCTGCACACCGCACAGATCGCCTTTGAGCGAGATGTACTCGATCAGCGCGCCTTCCAGGGGCGGGTTGCCGGTGCGCTCGCCGAAGCCGAAGAGCGTGGTGTTCAGGGCGTCGCACCCGTAGAGCCAGGCCGTGGCGCCGTTGGCGTGTACCTTGTGGAAATCGTTGTGGCCGTGCCATTCCAGGCGGCTGCCGGGCACACCCACTTCGCGGTTGAGTTTGTAGATCAGCTTGGGAATGCTGCGCGGCAGGCGCGCGCCGGGGAAGCTCAGGCCGAAGCCCATCGTGTCGCAGAGCCGGATCTTGACCGACAGCTCCTCGGGCACCTGTTCGCTCATGCGCATCAAGCGGGCCGCAAAGGGCAGCACGAACCCGTCGATGTCGGCCCGGGTCACGTCTTCCAGGTGGCAGCGCGGGCGCACGCCGGCCTCGAAGGCCGCGTCGACCACGTCGCAATAGGCGTCCATGCAGGCCTGCCGGGAGGGGAACTTCAGCTTCAGGAAAACGTGATAGTCGGAGCAACTGGTGAGCATGCCGGTTTCTTTCAAGCCCGCCTCGCGCACCAGGCGGAAATCACCCTTGTCCGCGCGAATCCAGCCGGTACACTCGGGCCAGCGGTGGCCCAGCTCCCGACAGCGGTCCAGGGCCTCGCGGTCCTGGCTGCCGTAGAGAAAGAACTCGGTCTGCCGGATCACGCCGCGCGGCCCGCCCAGCCTGGCCAGCAGGTCGTAGATGTGGACGATCTGCTCCACGGTGTAGGGAGGCCGGGCCTGCTGTCCGTCGCGGAACGTGGTGTCGGTGATATGGATATCCCGCGTGCGCAGCGCCTGGGGATCGAACTCGACGGGCTTTCCGTCGATGTGCTCGATCACCGGCCCGTCGAAGAGGATTTTGGGCGGCCGGCCGTAGTCGAACATCTCATCCAACAGGTTGGGTTCCGTGGTATCGACCAGCGGGAAATGATCGTAATTGGCGGGCATAGGTGTCTCCTCGCATAGTAAAGCGGCTGGGGATCGAAGCCGAGCCCGGCTGGGCCAGCGCGGCCAAGCGGTGCGCCGCGCAGATTGCCGGCTCCTACTGCGGCGCAGCGGCTGCTTACACCTCCACGCCCTGCTCGCGGCAGACGCGGGTGATATAGTCCACCGCGTCACCCACGGTCTGCACGGAAAGGGCCTCGTCCTCGTCCATCTCGATGCCGAATTCCTCTTCGAACATCGCCACCAGCTCGACCGACTGGACGCTCTCCGCGCCCAGGTCGGCGGCAAACGCATGTTCGGGTTTGATCTCGCTGGGGTCGAGCCGCAAGACACGGGCTGTCACCGCCTTGACACGTTCGGCCACACTTGCCATGGGTCGTTTCTCCTCGGGTTGGCTCTCGTCAATTGTCGCGCAGCGAGCAATGCTCGCCCTGGGTGCCCCGCCCTTCAGCGCAAGTAACAGGCGTGGCGAGCCATTGACCACGCGCGTGTCGTACCAACCACGCCCTTCTGAGGGCGTGCCACCCGACCGGGGCCCGGTGCCGGCGTTGGAATCCCGACCGCACCAGCGCGCCGGGGGATGTTGTCTCTTATCCGCCTTGCGCGGCGGCCAGTTGGCGCCGGCCGCGGCGCACCGCCTCATCGCGCTCCGGGGCGGTCATCCGATAGACCGCCTCCCAGAGCGCCTCGTCCACTTCGTCCCAATCGCAGCCCCGGCGCCCCATGGCAATCCGCGCCGTCTCGAAGAGCTTGCGCTTGCCGAAGCCCTT
Source organism: uncultured Planctomycetaceae bacterium (assembly GCA_964467075.1). Classification (GTDB taxonomy): domain Bacteria; phylum Planctomycetota; class Planctomycetia; order Pirellulales; family Thermoguttaceae; genus CAYXPN01. The sequence goes on along the minus strand of CAYXPN010000301.1, from coordinate 2,688 downwards.
GGTCACCACCCCTTCGAGCAGCCACGCAAACGAAGGGATGAACTTGGGCAGCAGCTTGCCGGGCGAGCCGAGCACGGCCATCGCGCCCACGCACGCGCCCGTGTTCAACAGCGTGCCGATGGAGGTCTTCGTATGATCGCCGATCAAGGCCCCGACCTTGGGCGAGCCGGTGTCAATCGGCCGGCGCCCGTCGAGGATCACCGACACGCTGGAGTAATCGTTCTTCAGGTCGCTGTTGGTCGTGCCCGCCCCCAGGTTGACCCACTCGCCCACGTAGGCGTGGCCCAGGAAACCGTCGTGATACTTGTTCGTGTAGCCGTGGATGATCGACTCCTCCACCTCGCCGCCGATGCGGCAGAGCGGGCCGATGGAGTTGCCCTCGCGGCACTTCGCGCCCAGCAGGATCGACTTGCGCCCGACGTAGCAGGGCCCTTCGATGCGGGTAAACGGGTGGATTTCGCAGCCCTCGTCGAGATAGACCGGGCCGTGCTCCACGTCGATCACCACGAAAGGGTGCACCACCGCACCGGGCCCGATATAGAGCCGGCGCGGATCGCCGCGCACGGCGCAGGGCTCTTCCACCCGGCCCTCGATGCCGCTCAGTCCGGCCGCGACGAAATCCTCGACGAGGTGCTCGGCGTTGGCCAGCACCAGGTCCCAGGTGTAGCCCCACGTGGCCGGCGGTTTGGGTTCGCGCGGCAACTGCTCCGCGGCCGCGACGAGCAGCGATTCGACGGAGTCGGCTTTCCAGAGCGACGCGCCGGCGCCTGCCGACTGCCGGCCCGGTTCCGCACGCTCCACCCGGGCCACCATCACGCGACCCTCCGCGTCGGTGGCCGCGCGGCTCGGCCCGGAAGCGAATGCCTTCAACTCAGCGGCCTTCAGCCGGGGATGGACCAGCAACAGGTCGTCATCCTGGAGGACGGCCGGGTCGTTGACCGGCCAGGGTGTCTGCCGGCGGTAGGCCGCGGCCAGGTAGTCGGGCACGAAGCAGGCAACCTGGTCGGCACCGCAGGCGCGCAGGAGCTTCTCGGCCAGCGTGGTCATGCCCAAGCGCAATTCCCAGATCGGGCGCGAGAACGAGAGCGGCTGGAACCGCTGTCGCTCAGTCTCGTCCCGGTCCACCAGGATCAGACGCATGGAGCCTCCTCCGACGAATGGGTTCGGTGGCTACCTCGGGGCAAGGGCGCGGGGTTTACGGCGCGTTGGGCATGTTGGCCTGAATCCACTCGTAGTATTCGAGCATCTTCAGCGCGCCGGCTGCCTGGCGATCGAGGATGAACATGCAATCGCGGTGCAATTGCAGCGCGCTGGCGGTGATCATGCTGGTCACCGGCCCTTCGATGGCCGCGGCCACGGCCTGCGCCTTCTTCTCGCTGTTGGCCAGCAGCAGGATTTTGCGCGCCTCGACGATCGTGCCCACCCCCATGGTAATCGCATAGATGGGCACCTCCTCGGGCGAGTCGAAGAACCGCGCATTGTCGTCGATCGTCTGTTTGGCCAGCGTCTTGATGCGCGTGCGCGAGCCGAGCGAGCTGCCCGGCTCGTTGAAGGCGATGTGTCCGTCGGTGCCGATCCCCAGGATTTGCAAGTCGATGCCGCCGCATTGCTTGATGCGATCCTCGTACCACTGGCAGAAGGCCGCGTAGTTGTGCGTGGTGCCCGAGGGGATGTGGATGTTCTGCTTGGGGATGTTGATGTGCTTGAAGAGGTTCTCGTGCATGAAGTAGTGGTAGCTCTGCGGGTGTTTTCGCGAGAGCCCCACATATTCGTCCAGGTTGAAGGTGGTGACCTGCGAGAAGTCGAGCCCCTCGTCCTGGTGCATGCGCACCAGCTCCCGGTACAACCCCAAGGGCGTGGACCCCGTGGCCAGGCCCAACACGGCGTTGGGCTTGGCATTGAGCGTGGCGGCCACCACGCGGGCAGCCACCTTGCTCATTTCCTCCGCGTTTTCCTTGACGATGATTTCCATGGCTATCCCTTCTGCTTCCTGCCCCGTAACCCTTCAGCCGTCTGAGGCGACGCGGCGGAGGTGGTCAACAGCACGTCCCTCCGGGACGCGCGTGCGTGCAAAGCACGCACCCTACGCGCTGCTCCTGCCGCGCGCAACAAGGCAAGCCCGGCGCCCGAAGGCCCCTCGGCCGCCCCCCAGACAGGCCGGGGCGGCGCGTGTGGGAAATTGTGAATCTGCTGGCTCACGGCGCGTTTGTCAACCCTCCGGCCGCGACGGAAGGGCGGCGGAGGGTCGGATGATTCTCCGCCGCTACCCTCTCGCAACTGCCCCTCAGGCCCGCCTTTCTGCCCAAACCCGAGCGCGCAGGGGCGATCCGGCCCAATCGCGCGCCTGGGGGTCCGTGGTCCGCGCTGCTTGGCTCAAAGTCGGGCCTGGGGGGATTCGCGCTGCCGCGCAAACCCCCCCGATAAGGGGGTAGAGGGCGAAATGCTTGCCCCGGGACACGGGCGCTCCCATGTTTGGGTGCGTCCGTGGTTCGTCGTTCGTCCGGCTGACTCGGGACCACTCGGGAACTAATCCCCGCGGTCGGTCGTCTATTCCGGTGTCAGCCGCCTGCACACGAAATCACCAATCACTCAGATGCCCGGCCGCCTGGGCCTGACTTGTAGGGTGGGTCGAGCGTTAGGACTTGTAAAGGAATTGTTTGCCGAATTCGATGCGCAGCCCCGGGTGGC
>CAYXPN010000300.1:0-7058 GCA_964467075.1 uncultured Planctomycetaceae bacterium | reverse complement strand
TTCGGCGAGCGCGGCTACCGGCGGAGCTACTGGTTCGACTCCTCGATCAGCCGCTCGACGCGCTGCCAGTCGAAGTTGTCGGGCTCGGGGTAGTCCTGGTTGGCCTTGAGCTGTTCGATCGTGGGCCGCTTCGAGGGCACACCGCCCGCCGGCACCTCCAGGCCCGCGGTCCACACGATCCCGTTGAGCGTAAACGTGCGGAAGCTGTCGCAGGCCCAATTCCAGTGCCAGTGACCGCCCGTGAATCCCATGCCGCGCCCACCGCCCGGCCGCTCATAAATCCAGCCCAGGTGCTCGGGCCTTCCCTTGCGCGCGCGCACCGTGGGGTTGCCGCTGTGGGCCCCGTCCGGGCGCTCGCGCGTTCTGTCCGGCGGCACCGCGGTCAGGATCGGCGTGACCCCCTTCATGTCGTCCACGAAGCGCATGTGGTAGTACCATTCGTCGTCGATGGCAAACGGCTTGAGGCCCGCAGCCACCGGGTGCTGGGGAAACTGCTTGAACTCGGCCCGCCAGTGGGGATTGACCGACCAGAAGGTCTCGAAGTAGCCGCCGATCCAGCTTTTGAGCAGGTCACCGGGCTCGCCCTTGGGAATCTCCACCGCATAGTGCAAACAGGCCAGCCCCACGCCCTCGTCCATCAGCTTGCCCAGCTCGTCCAGGTGGCCCATGGCCGGATGGCCTCCGCCGCCGTCGGCGAAGATCACGATCGTGGCCGCCCCGTCCAGGGCGCCTTCTTCCTGGGGCCAGCCGTCGCGATAAACCACCGTCTCCGCCGGCAGCCCGCTCTCTTCCAGATACTTGGCCAAAAGCATACAGCCCGCGTAGTGCTCGTGGCCCGCGTAGCCGTGGCTCTTGCGCCCGGCGATGAAGACGATTTTCTTCTTTTGCTCAGGCGCGCCTTTCATCTGCGGATCGAGCTGGGGCAGTTGCTTCAGGCGGATGTTGCGGAACATCACGGTCATGGGCGGGCCGGCATGGAGCTGCAAGGCCACCAGCCCGCTCGCGCGGCGCATCTCGCGGTCCTCGTCCGTCACCTCGCACATCACCCGGCCGTTGATCTTCTGCACGATGTGGTTGCCGCGGGCGATGACGTGGTATTCGTTCCAGCCGTCCAGGTCGATGGCCTGGAGCAGCTCGTCGCCGTCGCCCACCGAGCCGACCACGCGGGGTTTGTGGTCTTCGCCGATCACGGTCTTCTGTCCGCGTTCGGCCAGGATGCCGCGAAAACGTTCGCCGTAGACGATGCCCGAGTATCGGCCGCTCTGGTCGATGTCGGCCTGGTAGCCGCCGATGACCCACTTGCCCCAATTCTCGGGCTCTTCCCAACTGCGATACTGCACGCCCGAGTTGTGGTTGGTCAGCTTGTATTCGAGCCTTAGCTCGAAGTCGGCCGGCCGGCCGCCCCGCCAGATGAGGAAGGTGTTGCCGCGGGTGGGGTTCTCCGCAGTGGTCTGACCCACGATCGCGCCGTCCTCGACGCGCCAGAACTTCGGATCGCCGTCCCAGCCCTCGAGCGAGCGGCCGTCGAAGATCGCCTGGAAGCCTTCCTCGCCGGCCGAAGCGCTCTTGGCGCCCACCGCACACCAGCCGGGCCCGTGCCACGCGCCGGCCAATACCAGCACTGCGGCCAACGCCAACGCCGTCCATCCAGCCGTCAGTCTCTTGCTCATCGTCGGTTCCTCCCAATCAGTCGCTTGCGCTTGGTCTGAGAACACTGCGTAATCGCGCCGGCTGCGCACGATGCGCCGGCTTCCGGGCCCTCGTGGTTCGGGACCCCCGTGCCCTGGGGTCGGCGGCGTGCGCGGCCGGACAACGCCCCATTCTAGCCCCGGCGCAACGGGCGGGTCAAATTTCCGTCGGCGCTGGTCAAGCCGCTCGCCTCACCCCGCCGCTCGTCAAATCAGTGCCTGCTGGTTTCGTCGGGGCCCCCGGGGGCTTGCCCGGCGGTGCTTCTCGCGGGCAACACTCGCCCTGCCGGACCAGCCGGCGGTCGTGCCCGACGCGCCTGGCTGGCCACGCTCCCTTTCTCCTTCGCATGGCTCCCTTCGGCAGAAGTGCCGATTCCGGGGCAAACCAGCAACTCATGCCCCGGCGTAGAACTCGCGCACGCGCATCAACACGTCGAACCCGCTCAGTTTCAGGCAATCGTCCAGGCACTCCAGCGCAGGATGCCCCTCGGGCAGCAGCTTGTAGCCGCGGCGCACCGACCCGATGATCATATCGAGGCCCAGGGGCACTGCCCGGGTGAGAAACGCGTTTTCCAGCGCGCTTTTGACCGGCGAGCCGTCGCGGCGCCTCGCGGGGAGCATCACCGTGAAATTGCTCAGCCCCACCGAAACGTGTACGCCCGCCAGTTCAGCCTCATTGCGCACCGACTCCAGCACGCCGAAAACGCGGTGGAGCTGGCCCTCCGAATCGCTGCCCAGCGGAAAGATGCCCGGGTCGAGGATGCAGTCGTCGTTGGTCGCGCCCGGGCACGTCTCGCGGAACGCCCGGACCAGTGCCCGGGCTGTCTGGAAGCTCTCCTCGGCCGTGCGGCAGGGGCGGGCCTGGCCGTCCAAAAGGTGTTCGGAGACCAGCAGGATCGGCCGGAAAGGCCGTATCGCAAAGAGCTCGAACATGTGCACGCGCGCCGTGGTGATCGAGTTGAGAATCGGCCCCCGGCCCCCGGCACGCTCCGGATCGTAGGTCTCCAGGCCGGCCCGGGCGATTGCCGCATCGGGCGTGTCGATCGACAACGGCCGCGTGGTGGCCTGCTGGATGCGCCGGACCAGCTCGGCCATCAGCCCGGGCTCGCGCGAGCCGATGTTCACGTCGATGTAGTCGGCTCCGCGCTGGTCCTGGAAGCGGGCCAGCTCGACCAGGGCGTCCAGCTCGCCGGCTTCGAACAGCTTGCGGGTCGAGGGCACCGAGTCGTTGATCGACTCGCCGATCAGCGCAAGTCCTTCCATCGCCATGCTCGCCGGAACCTCCACTGTCGGGGCCGTCGTTGTGGCGCCACGGTTGCGATGCCGATCTTGTGGTGCGGCCGTCTCGGCTGCACATCCGAGTGATCCGTGCAGGGGAGACGCCTGCACCACAATCTCGCGTTAATGCCGCCGGCTCTGCCAGTGCGGCGGGTGATTGCTGGCCAAGCGCCAAGACCGTGCTCGCGCGGCGTTGCCGGCCACAGCATCGCGCAGAGCGATACCGCTTATCCCGGCAGTGAATTCGCCGCCCTCAGTCAGCCGCTGCACTTGCTCAGTTGACGCTCCCGAGCCGGCGGGCCAGGGCCACCGCGCCGCTGGCGTTGTCGCTGTAGCCGTCGGCGCCGATCTGGTCGGCATACTGCTGGGTGATCGGGGCCCCGCCGACGATCACCCGGGTTTTCTCACGAAGCCCAGCCCTTTCCAGGGCCTCGACCACCTTTTTCATCACGGTCATGGTCGTCGTCAGCAGGGCGGAGAGGGCCACAATCGTGCCGTCCTGCTGCTGGGCCGCAGCCACGAACTGCTCGGGCGCCACATCCACGCCCAGGTCGACCACCTGGAACCCGCCGCCCTCGAGCATCGAGGCGACGAGGTTCTTGCCGATATCGTGCAGATCGCCCTGCACCGTACCGATCACCACGCGGCCGGCGGGCTCCGCGCCGGTTTCGGCCAGGCGGGGTGTGAGCAGCTCCAGGGATTTCTTCATGGCTCGGGCGGCGATCAGCAGCTCGGGCACGAAATACTCGTTGCACTCGAACCGCCGGCCCACCTCGTCCATGGCCGGAATCATATGCTCCCGCAGCAACTCGGCAGGTTCCACGTTCGCTTCCAGCGCGGCACGGGTCGCCGCCTCGGCCTTGGGGGCATCGCCCGTGAGAATCGCCTCGTAGAGTTCGTTGAATTTCCCAGCGTCAGACATAAGCGTCTCCCGAACACTTGGCGAAGCAGAAACCAGTCAGAGCCGCATCATACCCGCCGGTGGGCTCGGCGACCAGCCCCCGGGCCCGATGGACGCCGGAAGACGCCCCGCCGGCCCGTGGCGCGAATCGCTCACCCCGGCGTGGCCGAGCAGGAGCGGGCGGCGAGCGACGCAGGGCGGGGCGAGGCGACTCGCCCGCGGGGGAGAAGGCCGGGGGGAGCGTCGTAGGGTGGGTCGAGTAAAAAGCGAGACCCACCGACAAGGCAAAATGGTGGGTCTGCGCCTACGGCTTGACCCACCCTACGTGTGTACGCGTGTGGCAGCGAGACAAGTGTTCACATATCGGGCGCGGTGACCTAGTAGTGCGTCGCACTTAAAGTGTGGAGTTGGGTGCCACTGCTGGCTTGTCCAGCAGTGCCGAATACACGGTTGGGCAAGCCAACCCTGGCACCCCACAGTTTAGCCGTGTCGGACTACTAGCCGGGCAGCTCGCGCACCAGCACCCGGTTGCCGTGGATCTCGACCACTTCCACCACGCTGCCCCGGCCGATCACGTCGCCGTCCGAGATCACGTCCACCAGGCGGTTGCCGAACCGCGCTTTGCCCGAGGGGGTCAACTGGGTGACCGTGGTGCCGTGTGTGCCCACCAGCTCCTGAAAATCGGCCAGCAATTCCCGGCGTCCGATGGTCTCGGCCTCCTGGCCGCGAGGCGGCTCCAGAAACACGTGGCGCAGGACCGGCGCACGCGGCAGCCAATTGCGCAACATTATCGCCAGGGTTCCGAAACCCACTCCTGCTCCGGCCAGTGTGAGCAGCGAACGCTGCAAGCGCTCGAACTGGTACGGGTTGCGCGGCACCACGAACGTCTGGCTGGCCAGGATCAGCGAAGCGATGATCAGCAACACCCCGCCCAGCCCGAAAACGCCGAAACCCGGCAGCACCACCGCTTCGAGCAACAGGCAACACACGCCCAGGCCAAACAGCGTCGCCTCCAGCCAGCCGGCTGTTCCGCCCAGGTAATTGGCCCAGAAGAACAATACGAAGCACACCCCGGCCAGAAACCCGCCCGCTCCCAAACCCGGCATGTGCAACTCGACATACAGGGCGATGAAACCCACCATCAACAGGAACGCCGACACGCCGGGCGAGGCCAGCACGTCGATCAGGTAGTCGGCCCAGCCGGGCTCGACCAGGTGTGGGTCGCGTTCCAGCCCGTAAAGCTGGCGAAACTGGGCAAAATCCTCGACCACCTCCTTGGCCAGCCGATATTCGACGGCCTGGGTTCCGTCGAGCAACAAGGCCCGGCCCGGCCGTGTGATCCGCTCGCCCTGACGCCAGTCGGCTTCGTTCGGGTGCAGGCGCTGGTACTCCTCCGATTCCTCGCGGGAGAAGAACTGGTCGGGCCGGCCCGGCCGCGTGTAGCGGAACACTTCCAAGTCCGGGTCGATCAGGGCCACAATGGTCGACCACGACTGTTCGTGCCACGGGCCGCGCTGGTCACGGATCGCCTCGCGCGCGTAGCGCACCTGGTCTGCCGAAAGCGCCTCGGCCCCGGAGCCGCCCAGCTCCGCGTCCGGGTGCATGACCACATGGTGGCAGGCCAAGGCCACCAGTGCTGCATCGGCCCGTGCCTGCTTGGGCACGTAGGCCACCGTGCGCACCCGATCCGACGGCTTCAGGCTGCCCAAATAGTTGGCCAGCCGGATGCTGTCGGCCAGCGATCCGCCCGGGCTGTCCACCCACAGACAGATGAACGTGACCTTGTCGGGTTCGCGGAGTTGAACCTGCTGCTCGATCAGCCGTTGCACCTGCGAGGCCAGGTCCGGCCCGATCGGACCTTTCAGGTCCACACGCACCGGCTGCCACTGCCCCAGGAGCGAAAGGTCCTCTTCCACGGCTTCGGGAACGCCCAAAGCCTGGGCCACATCGCGGCGCGATTCGGCCAGATAGCGCACGCCGGGCAGCAGGCGCCGCGCCTCTTCGCCCGAGAGCAGCCCTTCCTGCTCGACGAGCGAGCGGCCCGGGTTTGCGGCGTCGTAGAGCTTGCGCTCGGATTTGACGGCCACTCGGGAGCGTAGGTCCTCCAACTGGTCCGCGGTGGCGAATTCGCGGCTGACCTCGGTCTCCACCACATAGACCGTCTGGCGCGGGTCGAGCATCCACAAGGCCACGGGCGCGGGCACGCTGCGCCGCCGGTCGGCGATTTCCCGGTAGTTGCTCCGCCGCGACTCGGTGATCACCTTTTCGTCCACCCCGGCCCGACCGATCGTGGCCTTGGGGGCCATGATGATCTCGTCGCAGGCCAGCACCGGCAGCACGGCGTGGCCCTGGATCGACTGCGGCACGTAGGCCGCGGTCCACACGCCGCTGAGCTGTTCGCTGGTGAGCAGCTCGGCCAGCGACAAGGCGGCCCCGAATTCGCTCCCCCGGCCGTACTCGGCCTGCTCGGCCAGCACGCTGAATTCAAAGATCAGCACGAGCCGTTGCTGCGCCGAGTTCGCCTTGTCCACGGCCCGGAGCACGAACTGTCTCACCGGGTCGAGCGTGCGGCTGGTGATGGGCAGGTTGATGCGCACGGTTCGGCCCATGCGCGCCTGGCCGGGTTCCGGGGCACCGGCCAGGGCTTCAGCGCCAAGAACCCGCCCCGGGCCGCAGTCTGCCGGCCCCAGCCACCCGGTCTGCACCCATCCGACCGCCAGCGCCGCGATCAGCAGCCCTGTCCAGGCGGGAGCTGAGGCGCGGACCGATATGGGCTTGCCGGCTGGATCGGCCATGGACGGCGCACCGCAAGTGGTTGCGTGGAAAGAAGTTGGAAAGCGACCAGCTTCCCCGGCTACTGCAAATTATAGACCACCCGGCCAGAGCGTCAATCAGCCGCCCTCAGACGACAAAAAGGTGACTGGCACCAAATTTGGGAGACCTGGGCATACTGGGAGCTATTGCCCCGGGGAGCGGGATGAAGCAGGCCGGAACGAGTCGCGCGGGCGACGATGTTCCGGCGGCAGGGGCTTTCTGCGTACCACCGAAACGGTTGTCCCGCCACGAGGACGGCGCCTGGTTGTGCCGGAACGGTGCTGCGCTTGTTCCGGCCTACGACTGATAAAGGTAGCCACGCTCGCCAGAGCGTGGAGCTGGCCGTGCGAATGCCTTGCAAGAGGCAGGAGTTCCCA
>CAYXPN010000299.1:0-7071 GCA_964467075.1 uncultured Planctomycetaceae bacterium | reverse complement strand
TTCCGATCTCCAATCCCCAATCCCCAATCCCCCAGATTCCCACATCCGCCGAGTCGAATCTGCCCTTGTTCACTCCCTGCGAAATCGTCAGAATCGCGGCCCCACTCCGCGGAGCACACCGGCCTCCCGAAGGACACGGGCATGTTGTCGAAAAAAGCGGCATTGGTGGCCCTCCTGGTTGCGGCGGGCCTGGCGGGCTTGGCCGCTGGGCTGCGCCGGCCGCTTCTCCGCCTGGCCGCGCGACATTGGACCCAGAAGCTCCAGACCGCCCCGGACGAACAGATCGAGCCGCTGCTTCACCAAGCAGCCGCCTGGGGCGAAGAAGGCATCCCCGTGCTGGTCGACGCCTTGGGTTCCAATCGCGAGGGCGTGGCTAGGGCGAGCAGACGGGTGATCTTCGCCGAGTTGGACCGCTGGAAGCAGCTTCCGGTCCAAGAGCGCACCGCGCGCCTGGCCGCGCTGGCCCAGGCCCTGGCCGGGCGTGTCGAGCAGTTCGGCCCCACGGCCCGTAGCGACGCCGCGGAGCTTGCCGCCCGGATTCTCCTCTGGCCCTTGGATTCGGAAACCACCAGCGCCCGGGAGGTGATTGCGGCCTGCGACACGATCCTCCAGGTGGTGCATGCGCCGCGTCACCGGGTGGCGCGCGGCGCCGGGCTGGGTGCGCCGGACCAGATGCCCGCCGCACTGCCTTCAGGTCGCGGCGAGGATCTGGGCGAACCAGGCTCCGAAGCCCTGTGGCCGCAAGACGTGCCTTTCCCGGGCGCTGCGCAGGATGCGGCCCGGGACCAGCCGGTAGCCGAAATGGCACGTCTGCCCGGCGGCGGACTGCCGATCGAGTGGTTTCCCACACCGCCGGGCGAGGCGCCCGGCGCTGTTTCCACTGCCCGACGCCCGGAGGACGAGCCCGGTCTTCTTCCTCGCCCGCCGGACGCGCGCCGCTTGGGCCCGGGTCCGCCGGGGTCGGTCGGCGGGCAGGGTGCGGCGGAACCAGACGACCAAACGCCCGGTGTTCACCAGCCAGCCCCGCCCGACCGAGCGCAAACGACCATTCTCAACGGGGAAATGCGCCTCGGGCCCGAGGCAATGGGTGCCGGCACTACCGGCCGTGCGGCAGTACCGGCCGCGGCTTCCTCTGCTGGCGGGCAGGTCGACTCGCTCGCCGCCTGGGATGTGTTGGACCTGATGAGGCGACTGCACGACGACGATCAGGCTGCGGCAGGCGCCGCCCGAGGGGAGTTGGCCCGCCGCGGCTTTGGGGCGCGCGAGTTGGAACTTGCCCGACGCCTGACCGACCCGCGGCCCGAGGTGCGGCGCGAGTTGGCAGAGGTGCTTGCCGGACTGGCCGGCGTGGACGCGGTCGTCTGGCTGAGGTGGCTCAGCCGCGATCAGGACGCCGACGTGCGCCTGGCAGCGGTCACGGTGATGGCCACGACCGGCGATCCCGCGCTGTTGCGCGAGATTGAAGAGATCGCACGCCAGGACCCCCACCCTCGGGTGCGCGAGGCAGCCGTGCGCTTGGCAGACCGGCGCAGGGCTGAGCTGCGCTGAAGCCGGCCTTCCCAGAAGCCCGGCAACTCGAAGGCGTGTCCTCCACCACCTCTCGGCCCGAGCCTATCCAATTGGCCCAAGCCGATTCAATCGGCCCGAGCCTATTCAACACGATGCCGCGGCTCGAGACGCCCCATGAGCATCTGCACCTCGCCGCGCATCGCTTCCAGGGTCCTGCTCAGCTCGATCACCTGTTGCTGCAGACCGGCCACTTCGCGGCGCAAAGACCCCAGCAAATCGCCGGGGCCCACGTGGCGCTCCAGGCGTTCGGCCTTGCCGCGCAGGGTGTCGGCCTCTTCGAGGCGTCCGGCAGATTCGAGTTCTGCGGCGCCTTGGCGCAGGTGCCATGCAGCGCGCAGCAGCCGGTCGGGTTCGGCACCCGGCACAACTCGGCCAGGCGCCGGATAGGCTACCGCCCGGAACGCATCGGGCGCAGGGGCGGCCTCAGGCACGGCGACAATCGGCGCCTCGGGCTGGGCGATGCTCGGCGCCTTGGGCTGGGCGATGCTCGGCACTGGAGCGCAAACGGCCCCAGGGCGTTCCCATACGGAATCGGCGTTCATCTGGCGCGGGGCGGGCACTGCGCCGGCCGGCCGGCTGAACCACAAGGGGCGCGGTCTTGCGCCGGAATGGGGCATATCGATCAACCCGCGGAGCCCCTCGCCGCTGTCCGCCGGTACTGGATTGTCGAGGCCCTCGAACTCCAGCGCACCCGGGCTGTCGAAGGTCCGCTCCCGAAACTCATCGCAGATTCCCCAGCCGATCCCGTCCAGGCCCTTGGTCGGCCCCTGCTGGGCGTGACCGAAAAGCAGCGCCGCACGTTCGTGCCGGGGAGCGGGCCCGGCAGGCGCCGGCACCGAGGCATCGCATTCGAGCGCTTCGGCCTGACGGAGCAGTTGCTCGGCGTCTTCGAGCAATTGGTCGGCCACTTCCAGCTTGCGCTGGTCTCCCTGCTTGCCTTCTTCCCGCAGGAAATTGACCAGATCGCGCATCTGGCCGGCCTGGCGGCGAAGGTCCTCGGGTCGGGGCTGGATGTGCCCGGGCACCGGAGGGGACGAAAACTCAATCTGCGGCGGGCCGGTCTGCCCGCGGGCGTCTGCGCCCCAGATTGCCCACAGCATCAGAAGCGTTCCAGCCAGGATCGCCAGACTCAGCAGCAGTCGGTTCCGTCTCATGGTGGTTGCCTCCTTGGGTTGGTTTGTGCAGTCGGGCCGTTTCGCTTTGGCAGCCGGCGACTGCGTTGCGAGAAGTGTTGTTGACGTCGATTCCGATACGCCTCCCTACTCCCACATGGTCTCGGCCAGCCCCACGGCCGGCGGCACAAAGAGCATCAGCGGCAGCCAGGCGGCCAGCGCCGGATTGATCAGGTAGAGCGAACCGAGATATTGCACGCCGATCACCACCGCGTAGAACAGGCTCACCACCAGCAGGCACCAGCCCACGGCGATAAACACGTTGCGCTCGCGGCGCGTGACCACCAGCGGAAGTCCGAGGAACAGCAAGGCAATGTCCAGCGCCGGCTGGACCACGCGGGCGTGGACCGCCACGCGCAGGTCCGCCCCGAAATCGAGGCTGGGATTGCGCAGGCCGCGGATCAGCTCGGCCGTGGAGGAGAACTGGCGGAAGGCGTGTCCGCCGGTCAATTGGCCGAAAGTGACGTCGCTGACCACGAAGCATTGGTCGGGTTCGAGCCAGTCCGCGGCGTCGCGCGGAGTGATGATCACCGGCTGCCCGTCCAGGCGGAGCGAAGGGCGCTGGGCCAGATCGGCCGGCCGCGTCACCCCGTCGAGCAGGTATCCGCCCGGCCGGTCTTTCTCAGGCGGCAGATAGTAGGCGTTTTCAGCTTCCAGTTGCGTCCCATAATGGCTCAACGCCGGCGGCAAGAGAAAGCTGGGGGCTTCGACGCGCGCCTGATCGGCGTAGGTGCACTTGCCGCGCAAGAGAACGTCCGTCTGGTTGTCGTACAGCGGCTGCAAGTCCTGGGGCACATCGCCGATCAGATCGGTGGGCCGGCGCGAAAGCTCCTCCCGAAAACAGGGAATCACCAGCTCGCGCACCGCCAGCGCGCCGACGCTCACGCCCACCGCGGCCAGGATCACCGGGCGCACGATACGCAGCCGCGTGATGCCCGCGGACAAAAGAGCCGTCATTTCGTTGTAGCGATGAAGCCAGGCCACGGTGAACATGGCCGCCACCAGGGCCAGCAGCGCACTGGTGCGCTCGAAAAAGACGATCGACCGATAGCTGTAGAAGGCCCACAGCAGCCCGAGCAGCCCGCCCGCCCGGTCCGCACAGCGCAGGAACTCCTCCAGGTTCGTAAACGAATCGAAGACCACATACAGGCCGACCAGACTGAAATAGCAGATCAACAGGGTCCGCAAAAAGGTGCGCAGCAAATACCGGTCGATGATCGTCATGGGAGCCCTCGGCGCGCCCAAGCGGGGGCCTGCGCGCGCAGGCCGCTGCATTAAGGGGGGGCAGCATAGGAAAAATCCGCTGCCTGCGTCAAGGTCGTTGCCGGTCCCGCGGCCTCGCAGGCCGGCTGCCCTGCCCCTTCGCTGTGGCGTTGCCTCGCTGCCTCGCTCTCCCATGCCCTCGCTGTCGCGCTGTCCGGTCGGCTCGCTCTGCCGCTGCCTCGCTGACCCCGCTGCCTTGACTTCGCCCGCCCGGCCAACTAGGGTGACACCCAAGCGGTACAGGCCGCGTCGGCGCCGCGTCGAACCAGGCGCCCCCGGCCGGCCTGAGACAACCAGAGATGATTCGCTTGACAGGAGAACATCACATGAAAGCCATGGGAATTGCGGGACTGGTGGCCCTGGCATGGCTGGGCTGCGTCGTGGCGGCAGCGCTTAGGGCCGCCGAACCAGCGGCGTCCTCGCGACCGAATTTCGTCATCGTTTTCACCGATGACCAGGGCTATCGCGATCTGGGCTGCTTCGGGGCCCCGAATCTCAAGACCCCCAACGTGGACCGCCTGGCCGCCCAGGGCGTGCGGTTTACCGACTTCTACTCTGCCTATTGCGTGTGTTCGGCCTCACGGGCCAGTCTGCTGACGGGCTGCTATCAGCCGCGGCTGAGCATGCCCGGCGTGATCGGGCCTCACAGCAGAGTCGGCCTGCACCCCGACGAGGTGACGATCGCCGAGATGCTTCGCGGCGCCGGATATGCCACCTGCTGCATCGGCAAGTGGCACGTGGGCGACAGCCCCGAAACCCTGCCCACTGCCCAGGGATTCGACAGCTATTTCGGCCTGCCCTACAGCAACGACATGGCCCGCCAGCGCGGCTGGGGAAACGATCCTGCCGACCTGGACCGCATTTGGCAGCTCAAGAAATGGGACATCTACAACAACGAGCTGTATCGCGACGGGCGCGTGATCGAATCGCCTGTAAACCAGACCACGCTCACCGACCGCTACACGGAGGAAGCCCTGAAGTTTATCCGGGCCAACCGGGATCGGCCGTTCTTCCTCTATTTCGCCAGCACCATGCCGCACGTGCCGCTGTTTGTTTCCGACGAGCGCTACGACCCCGATCCGCAGAAGGCATACCGGCTGACCATCGAACACATCGACTGGGCCGTAGGCCAGATGATCAATACGCTCGACGAGCTGGGCATCGCCGAGAACACGCTGATCGTCTATACGAGCGACAACGGCCCCTGGCTGAGCAAGCAGCACCACGGCGGGTGTGCCTTGCCCCTGCGCGCCGGCAAGGGAACCACGTATGAGGGCGGCATGCGCGAGCCCTGCGTGATGCGCTGGCCGGCGCGGATCAAGCCCGGCCAGGTCTGCCGGCAGGTCGCCAGCACGGTCGACCTGCTGCCCACCTTCGCCTCGATCGTGGGTGTGAAGCTCGATCCGGAGCGTCCGATCGACGGGCTGGACATCTCGCCGCTGTTCGACGATCCCAGCCAGCCATCGCCGCGCGACGAGGTGGGCTACTACTATTACAAGAACAACCGCCTGGAGGCCGTGCGACTGGGCAAATGGAAGCTGCACCTCAAAGCGCAGCCGGAACTCTACGACCTGCGCGAAGACATCGGCGAAACGCAGAACGTGGCCGGAGCCCATCCGGAGGTGGTCGAGCAGCTCCAGGCGGTGGCAGCCCGTTACGACGCCGATTTGAAGGCCCACAGCCGCCCGGCGTGGCACGCTCCGCAGTAGAAAGAAAGGTGCCAGTCACCAAATTTGGAGATGCTAGGCAATTGAGGCAAGGTCGCTCCAGGGTTTAGACGACCAGCAAATCCGCTTGATATCTACCTAAAGCTCCTATACTTGCCAAATTTGGTGACTGGCACCTTTTTCTTTAACGCGACAGTCCCGGGAAGAAAACGCTGTGGTTCATGAAGTACTGCGGCGCGCCCCCGCCGATCTGCGCCCCGGGGCGCCGCACAGCTTGGTTTTGCTGCTGAACGGACTGCTGCAGACCGAACAGTTGTCTACCCAAGACCTGATCGGTCGCCTGCTGTTCCAGACGCGGGCGCACGTAGAGCGAATAGTTGTCGAAATCCAGTGAGGTATTGATCCGCGTCAGATTCATATAGGGGCTCAATGCCGGCGGCAGTTCGTAGCCGCTGAAGGGCTTGGCCCCTGCGCTTGGCGATCGTCCGGACCGGGTCTGCGGAAAGTAGCTGGGCGCAGCGGCCGGCGCTGCAGAACTCGCCGGCGAACGAACAGCCGAGCCACCCTGGCTGCTGCGGGCCGACGGCGGCAGGCGATAGGGCGTCACACCGCTGGCCGCCGCGGCGCTGCCGAATCCCAAGACCGGTGCGCCGGACGCTGAGGTGGGCGCCTGCCAGGGAGACTCCGGAGATCTGAGCAGCGGATCGGTCGGTGCCAGCGGAACGTATAGTTGGGACGGCACATTCGCAGGCGCGGACGCCGAACCGGGCATCGCCGGCGCCGAAGGGGCTGTCGGAAGCATAGGGGCACCAGCCGCACTCCCGCCGCGGGCCGACGGCTGGCTGGGTTGTGGAAGCGGGGAGCCGGGCGCCGGTGTCGCCCCAAACGTCGAACCGGCAGCGGGCTGGGCGCCGGCCGGCGCCGCGGAAGTGTCGCCCGAGGGGAGCACCCAACCGCCCAGGATCATCGTGCTGATCGTGATCGCCGTATACATGGTCACCTCCTCCGCTCAGCCGGAACGTAACGCGCGATTCACAGCCCCTACGCTGCAAGCCGTTTGCGCCGTGCGTACGACGCCGGAGCGTCAACTTACCGGATTATATGTCCGCACCGCACCTCAGACAACCAAACACTCCACGGCACCGCCCCCCCCTGATGGTGGCAAGCCGCACCACGCATCCGGGTCTGGGCCCCAAAAAACTGCGGCTCCGGCGGACGGTAGCCACGCTCGCCAAAGCGTGGACTGGAACGTGCCAGCTACTTGTAACAAACAGGTCATTCCACCGTCTGGTTTTCGGTGGCTACAGCCGCAAACCCCTCCGTCAGGCACACGCTAAAAACTGCGGCTCCGGCGGAGGTTGAAATCCCGGCCGAGGGTCTGGAAGCTGCGCGCCGCGGAC
>CAYXPN010000298.1:0-7087 GCA_964467075.1 uncultured Planctomycetaceae bacterium | reverse complement strand
GGGGCTCACGGCGAAGCGAAGCCCCGGGAAGTAATACTCTTACAAGTTCTTAGCTTACCGATTACTGAGCGTCGCGCAAGTATTGACGCCAGGGCGACCAGCGGGAGCCCGATTTTGAGGACATTCGGGCCTGACCCCCTGATCGCTGACAATGCAAACATCAATCAATGTCTCGATTTTCCGCCAGCTTCCACGTCCGGCCGCCGTCGGGCGAGGTCAACAGGGCCCGACGATCGCCCCGATGATCGTTGCGATAAAACCAGTAGGTGGACCAGTAGTCGTACGACAGAAACAGCCGCCCGCGCCGATCGATCGTCAAGCGGTGGTAGTAGACGCTGTACTCGGAAAAGGGCGGAACGATGAGCACGCGCGGCGGCTCCCAGGGCTGTCCCGGCCGCTTGCGCTGGCAGGCGAGCGTGCCGTGGTGGCTGGCCGGAAACGGCTCGGCTCCGGACCGCCACAACCGGAACACCGCGTGCAGCGTGTCGTCGGGGCCGCACACCAGGCCGATGTAGGTCTGGCGCAGCCCTTCGCCGAGCGGGGCCGGCTCCGTCCAGCCCCCGTGGGCGTCGTTCGGCTGGAGCGATCGGGCATAGGGAAACGGCCGCCCGTGTGTCCCCACCAGCACGTGCAAGTATCCCCGGCTGTCGATGGTGATGCTGGGCGAGTTGTGAATGTCGTTCGGCGGCGGTCCGTAGCCCACCAGCGCCGGCCGGCCCAGAGTGCGCGTGTTGCGATCATAGGTAGCCACGTACGTGGGCACACCCGGCACGTGGGCCCCCGGGTCGGTGGCCTCGGCCCAAGCGACGTGGACCTTCTCGCCGCGCGAGACCACGCTTGCCGGAATACCCGAGTGGGCGGACATCCCGATGCACTGCCTGGAAATCAGGATCGGCTCACCCAGCGACAGCTTCTCGTCGGTCTTCACCGGCAACAGCAGCTCCAGATCGTGAATCCGCCGCCAGATGCGCTGCGCATCGGACGCGGTCCGGGTGAAGCGCACGATCGGCGGCGGACCCGCGGGAACGTTGTGGCCGGAGAACTGTTCGATGTCCAGCGAACGAGCCAGGTCCTCCCGGCCCGCGAGCGGATAGGCCACAAAGCTGCTGCCGCGGTCGGTCGAGTGCAGCAGCACGTCCTGCCGGCCCGAGCGAGCCAGGAGATACACGTCGCCCTGCCCGTCGAACGCGATCTTCGATGATCCGGCGCTGAACGTGCGACCGTCGGGTGAGCCGTCCGGCCGGACCACCGCGTCGCGCAGCTCGATGGTCTCCCAGCGGCCGCCCGTTCGCCTCGCGATGCCGGTGCTCGTGCGCACGAACGGGCGATTCTCCGGGTCGAAGTAGACCTGGGACTGCGTGGGGTAGTCGGGAAGGTAGCCGAACTGCTCGTTCTCGTGCTGGTAGGGCTTCAGCACCAGCGGCATGTTCAGCGGCCCGGCCGCAGGTGCCACGCCCGCGGTAACGGTAAGTGTGGAGTAGGTGGAGAACTCGGGGGCTTCGACCGGCGTGGCACGGAGGTGACAGACCTGGGTGGCGCCTTCGGCGGGGACCGTATAGCGCACGCTCACCTCCCGGCTCTCCTTGGGCCCGAGCGCCACGCGCTCGGCAGACAGTTCGACCGGCCAGGGATCATCGGGGAATTCCAATGCCAGCCGAATCGTCTGCTCTGCGCCCGAGTTGTTGTGAACGTGGAAGGTGACTTCACCTTGTTCGCCGGGCCGGCCGAAAGCCTTCCTGCTGTAAGGCGTCAACAACCATCGATACGCCAGAAAGGGAAAATACGACGCCGGCTCGGGTGTCCACAGCGACAGGTTGGCATACGGATCGTCGGCGTCCCACCGCGTCACACCGTCGATGTGGACGGTCGCCTCTGCAACGGGCAGGCGCAGGCGCCAGGGGATCGCGTCGCGCGGAATGTCGGCCGGCAAGGTGTGCGAGGCCCGGCCGCCCTGCACCGGCAGCGTGGCCAGCAGCTTGCCTGCGCCGTCGAAGACCGTCAGTTCCTTCACGCTGCCCGGCAGATCCGTGATCTCCATGGCCAGCGGCCCGCCGCGCGGCCGAAAGCAGACGTCGGCCGGTCGATCGGACCCGACCAGCACGATCGGCTCCTGGTGGCGCTCGTCCTTGTGTCCCCGGGAGGTTTCGACCAGGTAGCGCGGGCAGTTGGTGTGGAATCCCCAGACAATCTCCTCGCCGTAGCGGTCCTGTGAGGTCGTGATGTTGAGCGCATGAATACCCTTGCGCTGGACCTGCGTCGAAAGGCGCACTCTCTGTGCTGGGCCGAATCCGCTGCCCGGGGCCCTTCCGTCGTCGGGGATCGTCACGTCCTGGAGCACCCGCCGGTCCGGCCCGACGAGGATCGCCCTCAGTTCTGTGCGTCGCCCGCGGCGGTTCCGGTCGCGCTTCTGGACGTCGACGACCAGCTCCCCTTCGTCGGCGAGAAAATAGACGCCGCCGTTGCCGCCCATGGAAAGGCTGATTTCGGGCTCACCCGGCGCTCGCGCATCCTTGCCCGCTCCTTCCTTTGCCCGGCAGGGAACCGGCAGCAGCGCCGAGACGAGAACGACAAGCATCGCGGCAGTCTTGTTCATGGCTTTTGTCCTTCCTCGTTTGCAAAACCGATCGGCCAGGGCTTCGCTGCGCTCGCCCTGGGCTACTATGTCATGCCCCGTTGGGGCTAAGGCCTCCGACCGGGCAGAAGCGCCAGCGCCGAAAGGGCGCAACATAACAGCCCGGGGCGAGCTTCAGAACCTGTAAACGAATTGCTTCCCCAATCGAATGTCCAATCCCGGGTGGCCGGGGTTGGAGCGAAGCGAAACCCCGGGAAGTAATAGCTTGACAAGTTCTTAGCGGAGCCCCGGGGCTACGAGCGGCGCTGCCATCTATCCGTCGCCCGCACGTTGCGACAGATCGGCTATCTGATCCATCAATACCTGACCGGCTGGAGCCCGGCCTGTTGTTGCAGCGGCACGGGCTCGGCCGGGAGCGGCGGCAACTCGGCCAGCACCGGAAGCAGCACGCTCGATGCGTGCCCGGCGTCGCGCAGGATCGTCACCTTGCCCGGCGGAGGCATCGAGTCGTAACGGTAGCTGGGCTCGCCCGACTTCGTCACGCCGATCAAGTCCGACTCAGGCGGCCGGGTGATTGCCAGGACCAGCGCGTGCCCCGGGCGGAACACGTGGCCCACCGCGGGGATTTCGATCTGATACTCGCAGGGTTCCCCCGGGCGCACGGGCTGCGGGCGGGTGTGGGGGTGGAAAGGCTGCATGAGCAGCTTCCTGCCGCCCGACTTCACATAAACCGACTTCTCCGGATCGACCTCACGGTGCGACGCGCGCAACAGGCCGCGCTGCAGACCGTAGATCGTTCCGTCGGGCCCTTGGTCGGCCAGGAGGACGTAGAAATCGGTGTCGATCGTCGTCAGCGTGGCCCACAGTGTAAGCGCGATCGGCCCGCAGATCGCGGTCGGTTCGTCGAACTTCAGCAGATAGACGGCCCGGGAGTCTTCTCCGCTGGGCGGGCGGTGGGTTGCCGCATAGCCGTCCGCGGGCTCGTCCTTCCGGGGCGCGGAAGTGGAGAGCCGGTTGCCTTCGCGCAGGTAGTAGCGCGTCCAGCGCGTGCCCGGCAGCGGGAAATCGCGGGCGCGAAGCGGCTCGCCGCGAACGGCCGGGCCGCCCGGGGCCTCGGCGCGGGTCTCGAAGTAGCACTCCACGCGCCGCGCAGGGTCCACCGCCTCCTCGACCGGCTGCTCCAAGAGCCAGTGGCGGAACCAGGCGTTCACCGCGCTACGCGGGGCCGGCCCCGCGCCGTGATTGCCGTTGGTCAGGAACAGCCGCTTGGGCACATCCTCCGGAACGCGCCTCCAGAGCTGCCAGCCCGTCGGGCCGGTCTGTTCATCTTGCCAGGCATGGCCGATGATGATCGGCGTGCGGATCTTGGAGGCATGGGTCGAGAGGCTCTGCTCCCGCCACTCGGGACCGTCGAGCGGCTCGTGCAGCAGGAACCAGAGGCTGTCCTGCGCGAGGTCGTGAGCCGGCCGGCCCTGGACGATCGACCGGTAGGTCGCTTCGTCGAGCCCCCGGGCCTGCACCGCGGCCACACCCGAGCCGAACGGCCCGTCGGGCCGGTAGAAATTGTTCAGCCAATCGACCGGGAAACCCACGTTGCGCACGCCGCCGGGATAGCAGATCCCGCGATAGAAGTCGTCAACCAGGCCGCCCACGCAGACGGCCTTCAACGACGGCGGCCGGGTGGTGGCGGTCAGGAAGCCCATCAGCCCGGGCCAGGAGTAGCCCTCGATTCCCACCCTGCCATTGGACCATGGCTGCTTGACGATCCAGTTCTCGATGATCTCGTGGCCGTCCTGCCAGGTCCGGGGCTTCCAGGGGCTCAGCGCGCCGCCGGAGGCGCCGGTGCCTCGGATCGACGCGACCACGGTCACGAGCTGGTCGCCGTAGCGCGCCGGGTCGATGGGAGCCGTGGCGAACGTGTAGCCGCACGTGATGAACATTGCCGGCCACTTGCGGCGCCGGCCGGTGTGGTCGAAGTCCTCCGGATAGCCCACGGCCAAGGCGATCTCCACGCCGTCGGACATCGTGGCAAAGGTGAACTCGTGGCGGAAACCGGCCTCGCCCTGCCGCGGGGCGGTCTGCTTCTGGAGAAGTCTCTGGCGGTAGGCCTCGGCCTCCTCGACCGTGAGCCTGCCGTCGCGGTCGGCGTCCGCGTCCGGATACTGCTCCAACCAACTGCGGAGCTGCTCGGGGCTGGCTTGGGTAATCCGGTCCGAGGCCGACTGCCCGGCCAGGGGCGCCGCCAGCAGGAGACTCAAGAGAAAAGTCAACGCTGTGGCTAAATGGGCGTGCATGATCCTGTCACCCTTTTTCCGTCACGCGAGTCAGACCCTTAAGCAAAGATCGGTAAAGGTTGCGCGGTCGGGGCTGCCCCGTGTGAAAAGGCACGTATCGTGCCTTCCGGCCTCCGATCTCCGACTTCTCGAAACCGTGCTTCATCTGGCCACGCTGCTCTGCCCACCAAGGGGCCGTGCAAACATCAGTTGGTCCCGCGTAAGCTACTACTATACCGCGCCCCGTCGGGAGTTACGACACCCGGCTGATGGCAGGCAGGAACCGTGTGCTCGCGCGCACGCGACTTGCTCAGATGCGGCGGGCACCGGGGTGCGCCGCGGCAAGCGCGTCGTTTTCTGCGATCAGCCTGTGGCGGCTTTTTCCAGATTCAGACGGCTGAAGTGTTACCTGGGATTCTTGATGCCCGGCAGCCGTTTTCTCAGGAGGTGCAGCCTGGCGCCGACGGCCCATAGCTGCGTGGGGGTGGGGGCCAACCGCTGGTCGCAGTCGGAATACAAGGACTACCTGTATGTGCTCACGCCCACCCATCAGCAGCTCTGGTACGATGCAGAGGGGGACGGCTTCGAGCCCGACGGCAAGTACAACCCGAAGCGCACGCTGAGCTACACGGCCTGGCCGCAGCCGCCGCCCTTTGACGGCAGAGGGCTTGACACACTCAATATCCCGGGCGACGGGCAACTGGCCGGCAGCGGCACAGTCAACGCCAACGCCAACACGCTCACGGCCACCGGCTCGGTCATGCCCGGCGCCAGCCTCGGCCGACTCAACGTCGAGGGCGCCGAGGGCACGCTGAGGATCGAGGGCACCCTGGTCACCGAGTTGCAGGGGCCGGGGTCCGGCGATCCGGAGAACGACCCGGTGGACTTCCTGAACGTGGCCGGCACGCTGGACCTGAGCGCGGCGGGCAACGCGCTGGCGCTGAACTGGATACCTGGGGCAGACCAGTCCTCGAAGTTCGGCGGCGACTACGGCGAGCAGGGCGATTGGGGCGAGTACGTGATCGCCATGGCCATGCCCTTCGGGATCAACGGCGAGTTCGATACGATTGCCGTCGGCAACATCGGCTCGGCCTATCTCAATAAGGCGGCATCGCCCAGCGGCAAGGGTATCGAGTACGATCCCAACGAGGCCGCGGTGGCGGTGTTCCTCTACGACCTCTTGGACGGCGACGCAAACCTGGACGGCGTCGTGGATACCGACGACTACTTCGCCATGGCGGGCAACTGGTATCAGGCCGGGACTTTCGACTGGTTTGACGGCGACTTCACCTTCGATGGTCAAGTGACCACCGATGACTACTTCGCCATGGCCGGCAGTTGGTATCAGACGGCCGGCTCCGGCGGAGGCGGAGGAATGACCCTGCCGGCCAGCGCCATGCCCGAGCCGGGCACTCTGGGGTTGCTGCTGGCAGCCGGTTTGGCAATGGCCCTTGCCGGGCGCCGTCGCCGGCGGGTCATGCGTTGCGCATCCGGAAGAGTCATGCGTTGCGCATCGGGAAGACAGGAAAGGGGCACGGTAAAGGTAGGATGCTCATCGCAGTATTCGTAACCTTGACCGCCTTCTCAATGCTCAGCGTCGGCTCGCAGCCACGCCGCCACGGCCGCCCGACCTTGCACCGTTCGAGATCGGCACCTGTTTGACGTCTGCACTTTTGACGTCTGCACTGTCAATGATCCGTGGATCGAACCCGCAAACCTTGGAAACCGGACGCCCGCTTGCTGCTTTTCGGGAGAGGGGACGACAAGGCGTGCGACTCGACCGGCTGCGCCTCAGCGTCGAACACCCGCTCTTCGAGCATCTGCCAATCCGCATTATAGAAGTAATCGACCGAACGGCCTTCTGTCACCCATGCGCTCGCCTCAACTCCCTCCCCCAGCCCGCAAGCTTTCCTCTCGCGTGGCGCCGGCACTGGCAAAGCCAGTGCCACACACGTTCAGTGGCTCTCGTCAGTGCCACCCAGCCGCCCCGTGTCAGACAAAGGGTCCCAGTAGCTTCTGAGTGCTCGGTAGGCAGGCATGCGGTATTGCTCATCATCTGAATGCCTTGCCGCAAGGCACAGAAACCGCCTGATGAGCTTCGCTTGGTCCTGCGTTAGCAAGTGTTTCTGCACAGAAAAGCGATGTAGGACACGTTTGTTGATGTAGCCGCCGTCGCCAGACGGCGGACCCGTCCACGCTCTGGCGAGCGTGGCTATTGTGTCCTGTTTAACTTGGGGGAGGG
>CAYXPN010000297.1:3932-7091 GCA_964467075.1 uncultured Planctomycetaceae bacterium | reverse complement strand
CGATCAGCCGCTTGCTGCTTTCGGCAGTTCCAACTTCAGACGGCTGAAGTGTTACGCAATTTCAAATCTCAGCTTTCCGCCTTCCGACCTCCGACTTCCAGAGCAATGCTCGTCGAGCTTCGCCAGGTGAGTTTTGCCTACGACCCGGAGCGCCCGGTGCTCGACCGGTGCGATTTTGCGCTTAAGCCGCACGAGCGCATCGGCCTGGTGGGCGCCAACGGCAGCGGCAAGACCACGCTTTTGCACCTGATCGTGGGCCTGCTGCGCCCCAGTGCCGGAGAGGTGGTCGTCTTCGGCCAGCCGCGCCAGCGCGAGGCCGACTTCCTCGAGGTGCGCGCCCGGGTGGGCCTGCTCTTCCAGGACGCCGACGACCAGCTCTTCTGCCCCACCGTGGCCGAAGACGTGGCCTTCGGACCGCTCAACCTGGGCAAGCCCCGCGACGAGGTCCGGCAGATCGTGGCCCGCACACTGGCCGGCCTGGGGCTGGAAGGCTACGGGCAGCGGATCACGTATCGGCTTTCGGGCGGCGAGAAGCGGTTGGTGGCCCTGGCCACGGTGCTGGCCATGGAGCCGGAGGTGCTGTTGCTCGACGAGCCGGTCGAGGGGCTGGACGAGCCTTCGACCGAACGGCTGGTTGGGCTGCTGGGAGAGTTGGGCCAGGCCATGGTGATCGTCTCCCACGATCGCCGGCTGCTTGGGCGCGTGACCGATCGGCGGGTGTGTTTGGAGGGCGGCAAACTGGTGCCGGGCGATTAGTCCGCCGATGATAACTATTGCGCAAGATGGAGCGGCTACCAGCTTGGCCAGCCCTCGTGGGCCACCCGCCTGAGGCCGACGATCAGGATTAGGCAAGACAGTGCGGCTGCCCCCACATCTTGTGTCGCCGGCGGTGCCCACCACAACATGCAGTGGCCTCCCCGCGCCGTGCGCAGCAGGATCAGGCGGCCGATCGTACACACGTGGCACGCCGGCGCCGGGCAAGAGGCCTTGCCGCCGGCCCGGTGGGCGGATAGACTACGCGACCTTTTCGCCCTTTTTGGGGGGAAGAACACCCATGGCCGGACGCTTTGCACGGAGGCTGATCGCGCCGGCGGTCTGCGCTGCGGTGGCCATCTGCACCGCGGCATGGTGGCATGCCCCCTTCGTCCGGAGTGCCCACGCCTATGAGTCGGCAGCGGGCAGCCCGTCGGGATTGGCCCCGCCCGCAGTGACTTACGGCCAGCCGAGCCCTGGGCCGGCAGTCGACCAAACGCCGGCCGCGCCCCCGCGGTATCCAGCTTCGCCCCCTGCGGACCTGCGCCGCTCACCGCCCCGGGCCAGGATCACCGGGGCCTATGCACTGCCCTATCGCGCAGAGTCTTATGGCACGGTCGGCGGCCTGGGACCCGGCGGACAGCCCGGCCCGACCGCCTTTCCTGCTTCGTCGGCCGCGCTGTCTGCGGGGGTCGGCTCGGGCCGGCAACCAGCGCCGGTCGACGCCCTGGAACAGAGGCTTCCGGGTCCGCTCTGGCCGGCCGGATCGCCCGCAACCCCCGCGCCGGGCCCGACGGCGGGGATTGACGGCCCCTCGAGCGCACTTGGCGGCATGACGGCCTCGTCGGTGTTGTTCGAAGAGTCGGCCGCAGGCGAAGGCGCCACCGGGCTGCTGGACTCCGGCGCGGTGGATTCGCTCGGGCCGGGCTATTCGTCGGCCTTCGCCGGCGCGCCGCTTGGTGGGGCCCAGCGCTACGTGGGCTGGCAACTGCTGCCGCACGGGCTGATGTATCCCTCGTACCTGGCTGGGGGGCGCGAGCCGCGGTTCGGCTGCCGGTGGTTCCACATTACCGACGACAAGTGGTATTGGGACGCGGTGTTGGGCGGCCGGGTGGGCATGTTGCGTTACGGATCGTTCGACACGGCCTGGCCCGAAGGATGGCAGCTCGACGTGGCCGGCGGCGCATTCCCCCGCTTGAGCCTCGAGGAGGACCGCGACCTGGTGTCGGTCGACTTCCGCATCGGCGTGCCCTTGACGTTGCGCCGCGGGCGGTGGGAATGGAAATTCGCCTACTACCATCTCAGTTCGCACCTGGGCGACGAGTACATGCTCCGGCACCCTCGCCCGCGCTTCAACTACGTGCGCGAAGCGCTCGTCTGGGCGGTGGCCTGGCGCCCCTGGCCCGACCTGCGCTTGTATGCAGAAGCCGACTTTGCCTTCTACACCGACGGCGGCGCCGAGCCCTGGGCCTTCCAGTTCGGTGCCGAGTACAGCCCCATCGCGCCTGCCGGCCTGCGGGGCGCGCCGTTCGTGGCCGTCAATGGGCATCTGCGCGAAGAGAACGACTTCGGCGGCAACGTGACGTTCCAGACGGGGTGGCAATGGCGTGCAAGCTCGGGCCACTTGCTGCGCTGGGGGTTCCACTACTTCAACGGCATGAGCCCGCAGTATCAGTTCTTCAACGAGCACGAGGAACAGATCGGCGTAGGGTTCTGGTACGACTACTGAAGCCGAACGGCTCTGGCGCACTCATCTTCGCGCACCGGCGCGCTGCCGCCCCGCGGGAGCAACCCTTCCGTTGGTTTGCGCTGGGCTGCACAAGGTGTGATGCTGCCGTCCGGTTCAGCTTCTCAAGAGACCTGCCGGCCGGGTGGCCACAGGCCACCCGAATGATGTATGTGTGGCCGCGGTAGCGGCCCGTGACAGCCTCCCTGATTTTCCCAAGCCCTCCGTCTTCACGCCAACAGCCACAGTTGGTCGCCTCGCGAGCCATTTGTGGTTGACACATCTCGGGCCAGGCGTACGATGAGGGGTTGCTTACGGACATCCCACTGGTCAACAGGAGGTTCCCGCCATGTCGAACTCCACCTTCTTCTGCCAGGAGTGTCCGACATGCGGCCGACGCCTGCAAATCCGGGTGCAGTACCTGGGCAGGCAAGTCGTCTGTCAGCACTGTCATGGGCGGCTGATTGCGGTTGATCCGGCCAACGCGCGATTCGGGGCGCATCTGTCGGGCAACGCCTTGCTCCAACGGGCCGACGATCTGCTCCGCTCCTCGGACCGCCAGCCGCGCGATTCCGGCCCGCATCCGCGCTAGGGTGCGTCTGACGGCGGTAGCCACCGTCGCCAGACGGTGGACAAATGGGTGGCACGCCCTGAAGGTAGCCACCGTCGCCAGACGGTGG
>CAYXPN010000297.1:762-3832 GCA_964467075.1 uncultured Planctomycetaceae bacterium | reverse complement strand
ACGGTGGACAAATGGGTGGCACGCCCTGAAGGTAGCCACCGTCGCCAGACGGTGGACGATCTGTTGTTCCGCGGCGTTGGCCCCTGTCGCCCCACGCTCTGGCGAGCGTGGCTACCGCGGACATCCCCTGCTTGCCGTCGAGCGCTTCTATCTCTTCTATCTGTCCGACGGCGTCGAAGAGTCCCGGTCGAGCTTCCCGGCCACCCGGCGTGCCAGGCGCGGCAATGATTGCACCAGTTCGGCCAGCTCGGGTTCCGGGCCCGCGCGCGGAACGACGATCAGGTCCACTCCGGCGGGCAGGCGCGCCCGGGTCAGCCGGAATGCCTCGCGCAGCAGGCGCTTCCAGCGATTGCGCACCACGGCCTTGCCGATCCGCCGGGGGACCGACACGCCCAGACGCGCATGGGGCAATCCATTCGGGTGCCCGAAGACCACCAGCCGGCCGTCGGACACCGCCGAGCGGCGCGCAAAGGCGCGGCGAAACTCGGCATCGCGCCGCACCCGAAAGCTCCGCGGAAAGCGCTGATCGGCCATGGGGCTGCTCACCACCGCAGCTCAGCGCGGGGGTTGAGAGGGTTTCGTCGCTCGATCTGCCGGATCGCCTCGCGATCTTCTTCGCAGAGGCTGTCCGGAAGAACGATCTGCACCTCGGCCAGCAGATCGCCCGCCGCCTGGCCCGCCGCCTGCACGCCGTGCCCCTTGATCCGCAGCTTCGAGCCGCTGGAGGTGCCCGCGGGAATGCGCAGCGCCACGGTTCCCCGGGGCGTGGGCACGTCCACCTTGGCCCCCAGCGCCGCCTCGGCCACGGTGACCGGCAGCTTCAGGTGCAGGTTCCTGCCGCGCCGCTCGAAACACGGATGCGGCGACACGCGCACCGAAAGCAGCAGATCGCCGGGCGGGCCGCCCGCCGGGTCCGGCTCGCCCTGGCCGCGCAGCCGCATCTTGCGCCCATCCTCGATGCCCGCGGGTATCTTGACCGAAATGCTCTCCTGCCTGCCCGAGGGGCGGGGAACGGTCAATTGGACCTCGCCGCCGGTGAGGGCCAACTGGAAGGGAAGCTGGATTTCCGTGCGCAGATCGGCCCCGCGCCCCACGCTGGGGCGCCGGCGCCGGGCGCGGGTGCCGGTCGCGCCGGCGAATTGGCGCAGGATGTCGCCCAGGTCATCGGGCGCCTGCTGGCCATAGCGGTCGCCGAAGAACTGGGCGAACACGTCTTCGGCCGTGAACGGGCCGGCGCCCGGGCCGGATGTTGCCCCGCGATCGCCCCAGGAGGCGCGCGGGCCCGGGCCGCCGCCGGCGAACGTCTGGAACGAGCTGCCGTAGCGGTCGTACATCTCCCGCTTTTCGGGGTCGTTCAACACGTCGAAGGCGGCCTGGACCTGCTGGAATTTGCGCTTGGCGTCCTTGTCGTCCGGGTGCAGGTCGGGGTGGTGTTTGCGCGCCAGCTCCCGGTAGGCTTTCTGGATTTCCGCCTGGGAGGCGTTGCGCGGCACGCCCAGGGTTTTGTAATAGTCTTCGGCCATCGTGCGGTTTGCTGCTTTTCAGTGGTACACTTCAGGGGCATGCCCATGCCGGTGCCACAGGTGCTTCATCCCTGCAATTTTAACCCTGCCTCAGGGGTGCTGACAATGACGGCCCGCCGTCGCGTGCGGCAGGGTGTTCGCACAGAATTGCGTTGGACGGGGTCCGGCCACGACCGCAGCCTGGCCCTCCAGCCGCGTGGTTGGAGGGACGTGCTCTGTCACGTCCGCTAACCCCCGATCGCTGGCCATATGTTCGCGGCCAGAGATGCATCGTTTAACGGCGAGCCGCAGGCGATGGCGCGCTGGCTTCGCCGGCGCCTGCGGCTTGCCGTTAAGCCGGCGCCTGCGGCTTGCCGTTAAACGAGAGAACGGCAGATTTTCAGCCGCAAGCAGCATAACAGGTGGCTCCATACTACCCGCGGCCGCAGGCTTGGTCGTGGCGGGCCAAGGCGAGCTACAATTGGCCAAGGGCCCGCCGGGGGGATGCTGCCAACACATTTCGTGCTGTCCAGACACTGCATGCCACAACCGCCGCAACCACGTACCATGGTCAGAGCAGATTCGCATGGCTTAAGGCCGGCCGTCGCCCGGCTGGCTGCGTTGCTCCTGCTGCTCTGCGTCCCCGGCAAAGCCGTGGGGCTGGGGGGCGGGCGCCTGGAGCTCTCGGTGGTCGATCGCCAGACCGGCCGGCAGATCGCCTGCCGGATGCACCTGAAGAACGCCGCGGGCAAGCCGCGTCGGGCCGACAAGGCACCCTTCTGGCACGACCATTTCGTGTTCGACGGCCGCATCGTGCTCGAGCTGCCCGTGGGTCAGTACTCCTTCGAGCTGGAACGCGGGCCGGAGTATCTCAATCGCATCGGGCATTTCACCATCGACAACTTTGCCGACGACCGCAAGCAGGTCGATCTGGGCCGCTTCATCGACATGGCGGCCAAGGGCTGGTGGTCCGGCGACCTGGACGTGCGTCGCAACGGGCGCGAGATCGAGCTGCTCATGGCCGCTGACGACCTGCACGTGGCCCAGGTGGTCACTTGGTGCAACGACGGCAGCACGTCGCCGGCCGGCGCCCTGCCCGAGAAACCGCTGGTGTGTTTTGACGGCGACCGCTTCTACCACCTGCTGGCCGGCAGCCACCGGCGGGCGGGCACGGAGCTGCTGTATTTCAACTTGCCCGAGCCGCTCAAGCTCCCGGGTAAGGGCGAGTATCCGCCGCTGGTGCGCTTTGCCGCCACGGCCCACCGGCACGAGGGCGCCTGGGTCGATCTGAGCCGGCCCTATTGGTGGGATTTGCCCCTGCTGCTGGCCGCGCGCCAGATCGACTCGATCCAGGTGGCCCACGGCCAGATGTGTCGCGAGACGGTGATCGGCAACGAGGGCGACGGCCGGGCACGCGACAGGTTCCGCTATCCCGATCCCTGGGGCAACGGCCAGTGGTCACATTTCATCTACTTCCAGTTGCTCGAGTGCGGGCTGCGCATTCCGCCCAGCGCGGGCAGCGGCTCGGGCAGTTCGCCCAATCCGGTGGGCTACAACCGGGTGTATGT
>CAYXPN010000297.1:0-752 GCA_964467075.1 uncultured Planctomycetaceae bacterium | reverse complement strand
TGTATGTGTACGTGGACAGCGCCTTCAGTTACGAGCGCTGGTGGGAGGGGCTGCGCGCGGGGCGCGTGTTTGTGACCAACGGCCCGCTGATGCTGCCCAGTGTGCGGGGCCAGCCGCCGGGCCACGTGTTTCGTGCGCCGGAGGGCGGGTCGCTCGAGCTGGAGATCGGCCTGACGCTTTCCACCCGACAGCCGATCAGCTATTTGGAGATCGTCAAGAACGGCCGGGTGGAGCACTCGATCCGTTTCGCCGACTACGCCAAGAGCGGGCGCCTGCCCGCGCTGCACTTCGATCGCAGCGGCTGGTTCCTCGTGCGAGCGGTGAGCGATTTGCCCAAGACATACCGCTTTGCCATGACCGGGCCGTACTACGTCCAGATCGGCCCTAAGCGGCGCATCAGCCGCCGGGCTGCGCAGTTTTTTCTCGATTGGGCGCATCAGCGGGCCCGACAGATCGAGCTTGACGATCCGGAGCAGCAGCGCGAGCTGATCGACTACCACCGCCGGGCCCGGGATTTCTGGCAGATCGTGGTGGAGAGGGCCAACGCGGAGTGATGCGTCAAACCCTCTCCCGCCGTGCGGGAGAGGGCAGGCAAGTGGCGAGCCGGGAGCGTCAGCTCCCAGCTCGAGGGCAAGTCGGAAGCCGCAATGACCAGTGACCAATGAGCAATGACCAATGGCCGCGGGCCGGATCATCGCCAAAAGCCGAAAGCGGAACTCCGCCAGCCCATCCCTTTATCCTGCTGATCCTGT
>CAYXPN010000296.1:0-7146 GCA_964467075.1 uncultured Planctomycetaceae bacterium | reverse complement strand
ACGGCCCCGGTCACCAACGCCAGCACCAAGGGCCAGAGCCAGATGACGGGCCAACGGTGGGCCTGGGCTGCGCGCCATTCGGGGCGCGTGACCTGGCCGTCCTGGTTTGTGTCGATGCGCTTGAGCAGTTGCACAAGATCGTCCCGCCGCACTTTCCGCAGGATTTTCCTGTACTCCGGTGGCGGTTGGAGTTTCTCCGGCAGTTGTCTTTGCGCGGGCGTTCGAGTGTCGACTTCCACGAGCTTCTCGCCGACGATGAGGTATTCCTTCGTCAGGGCCTCGACCTCGGCGATCTTGATGGCGTCTTTGGTTTCCAGACCCAACTGCTCCGGCAGCGAGGGTGCCGGTTTCTCGGCCTCCTCGGCGAACAAGGCCGCCTTGATCGTGCGCGAAAGGTCCAAGTAGCGCAGCACGCCGGTGTAGGGTTCCGTGGTAGGCCAGTCGGGCAGGGGCGCCTGCCGCGGCTGTTGCTCGACGGGCGGTTGTGCCTCGCCCGGCTCGGGCTGGGCTACCTCGACGACCGGCAGAGTGTAGGGCGCTGAATAGTGATCCACCAGCGGACCTGCCGCCAGCATGCCCACGAACATGCCCACCCCCAGCAGGATCAGGGTGATCAGGCTTTGTGCACTGGCCCTCAGATCGGCCGGCGCCTTGGTATCCACGTAGATGTAGGCGGCCACAAAGAAGAAGTCGTAGCAGACGCCGTGCAGCAGCAACCCCACGATGACCAGCGGGAAATTCAAGGAGGCAAAGCACGCGTAGCGCACCACCCAGGCCAGGATGCCCACCAGCAGCGTGCGCTTCAGCCCCAGCCGGGCCAGGAACCACGGCATCGAGGCCATGAAGAAAATCTCGGAAATTTGGCCCAGGGTCATCAGCGCCGCGGGCGCCGGCCGGTCGGTTTCGACCAGGAACAGATTGGTGCCCACCCAGTACACGCTCAGCACCACACACACGAGAAACCCGCAGAAGCAGAAGATGGCAAACGACGGCTCGCGCAGCATTTTGACGGCCCGCAGCCCCAATAGGTCGCGCGCGGCCTGGGGATCGCGCTTGGGCGGGGTATGGGGCAGGGTGAGGCAGTAGAGGCCCATCAGCACCGACGCGCCCGCGGCCATTCGCACGAAGTTAGGGTCCTTCTGGCCCAGCAACACGCCCACCACGAGCCCGGCCACCACCCAGCCGATCGTGCCCCAGACGCGGATGATGGGGAAGTCCCGCTCCGAGTCGGGGATGTTGCGAAAGGCCAGCGAGTTCGTCAGCGCCAGGGTGGGCATGTAGAAGATGCCGTTGAGTATCATGAACACCAACAGCGGCAGGAAACTGGTCTGAAACGAAGCCAGCAGCAGGCAGGCCCCGCCCAGGATGTGCAGCACCGCCAGCACCCGCTCGGTGGAAAAGAAACGGTCGGCCACCAGGCCCACCAACAGCGGCGAGACCATGGCCCCGATGGCCGTGGTGAGCATCACCCAGGAGGCCTCTTTGCCGCTGAAACCCAGTACGTCCGGCATGAAGCCGGCCAGCGGAAACCAGGCGCTCCAGATGAAATACTCCAGGAACATCATTCCCGACAGGCGCGTGCGCACCAGCCGGGGAGCAGACAACGAGGCCACGGACATGGGTTCCCTCCTCTTGCGCAACAGGCCAAATGTTCGACCGTCGGGCGGCACGTCCCGTGAAGGGCGCGGCAGGCGTGTTGGTACGTGTCCACGAAACGCGGCATCGGTAGGGGCGACGCATGCGTCGCCCCTACGGGATGGCTGGAGCACGCAGGATTCACCACGCCCGTCGCTTTGGCTGAAGGGCGTGCCACCCTACGCCATGCTTCGCTGCGGAGCCTTCGAGCGGCCGCATTGTAGCGGGCTGGACGCCGGAAGAAAACCGCCCGGGCGGGCAACCAAACCGAGCCCCGGGGTTCATCCCCGGGGGATAACAAAACCGAGGCCCGGGGTTCCTCAGGGGCGATACAACCGAGCCCCGGGGTTCATCCCCGGGGGACCGGCGTTTGCGATCGTTGATACTCCCGGCCGCGCGAACCCGTCGGCCCGCTGTCGCTCGTCATCGAATGTCGATCGCCGGTTCCAGGCAAACCGCTCACCTCACGCCGGCGGCTCGCCGCGACCGCCGATCGTGTACCGGCCGAGCCCTGGCGCTCGGACTGATGCGAATCCGTGGTTTCCAGCAGCTCGAACCACAACCAAAGCTCTCGGCTCGAAAAGACGGCATCTACGGCCGCGGCCTCATGCCCCATGGAGTGAGAATCGCTCGCGGCCGTCTGGTCCAACGCGCCGTAGTCCAAGGCGCTCTGATCCAAGGCCCCTTGTACGGCCGGCGCCGAGAGGGCAGAGGACGAATCGCCGCCGTCCGGCCCCCCAACCGCTGTGCCCGTCCCCGGCAGGCCTGCCGGCTGCCACGCGCTCAGATCGAGCAGCGCCAGACAAGTGGCCAGGTTGGTGGCCCCGGTGCGCACCAGCTCCATGTCCTCCGCGTCCACGCGCCCGTCGCGATTGTAGTCGAAGCGATTGTCGATCAGGGCGTTGGAGGTGAAATGGTCGCGCGCGCCGGCGAAATCGCTGCCGTCCACGTAGGTGTTCTGCGTCGAGTTGCACGACTCGCCCGCGGCATTGCCGAACAGGAGCACGCTGTCCTCGGCCAGTCCGGTGGTGGAAGTGGCTTTCATGCGCACCATGAGCCACTGGTTGCGGATTGCGCCGTCGGGCCAGATGAGCTTGATGCGGTCGGGCTCGCCCGGGGTTTCGGCCCACTCAACGCTGATCTGCGGATCGGGCGGGGCGACGGTCCAGCCCCGCGGCCCGGCGTCGAAGCGGCCCACACCGCCCACGAGGAACTCGAAGTCCTGGCTCTCGGGCACGCCGTCGAGTCGATCCACGTCGATCAAGATGCCGTTGAGCCCCTTGTCGTAGCTCGTGTAGTTGCCAAACGTGGCCTGCCCGCCGGGCAGCAGGGCCGTCTTGTGCGGGGCCACGGCGTCGGCGTCGTTGCGCCCCTGAGCGGGATCGTCGAAGGCCGAGTTGTTGTAGAACACGTAGCGCCCTGTCACTTCCGCGGGCACGTGGTGGACGGTGACCGTGGCGGAGTCCGTGTCCGGGGCCGCCTGGTCGTCGATCACCTGCACGTGTACCGCGTAAGTGCCGTCGCGCGCTGTGAACAGCGTGGTCGGCCCTACGGCGTCGTCGAACTCGCCGTCGTCGTCCAGGTCCCAGGCGTAGGCGACGATCATGCCGTCCGGGTCTTGGGAGGCCGAGGCATCGAGCAGCACCGCTGTGCCCTCGAGAGTCTCATAAGGCCCGCCCGCCTCGGCCACCGGCGGCTGGTTCAGATCGACCACGAAATAGCCCGCCGGCGCGTAGCCGATCTGTCCGGCGCCGTTGGTAGCGCTGGCGGTGAGCGCATAGAGCCCTTCGCCAAAGGGACCCAGCAGGTCGGCGTCCGGCCCCTGGCCGTGGGGCTGCCAGGGGCCCCATTCCGCGCCGGTCCACGCGGCCGTGTGGAACTGGTAGAGGTTGCGCCCGACGCCGCTTTCAGGATCATTGGCCGTGGCACTCACGGGGACGTTCGGCGTGGTCACCAGCGTGGGCTGGTCCACGTCGAGCGAAAAGCCGGGCACGCTCACCACCGGCCCGGTGGCGTCCACCGCGCGATAGAACAGCCGATAGAGCCCGGCGGTCTGCTCGATGGCCCAGGGCAGCAGGTCCGCGGCCACCAGTTGGCATTCGGCGTCGGTCAGGCCGCCGTTTCTGTCCACCTCTTGCGGCCGGTGGCGATTGGGCGAGCGGAAGCTCGAGGCGTATTCCGGCCCGTTTTCGCCCGGTGCGTCCCAGCCGTCGTAGTCGTCGCTGTCGTAGTCCTCGGTGTAGTCGGCCGTCAGCTCGAACCAGGCTTCGAGGCTGGCGGGCAATTCGATCTGCCAGCCCGGCGCGGTCGTGGTCCAGGGGGCAAGCTGGAAGTGGCTGTCTGCGCCGACCCAGTCCTCGTAGGCGTCGTTGCCCCCGAAAAGCGGCCCGCCGTGTGGGTCGCCATGGACGTGGGCGGGCACGGTCATGTCGGCGATCAGATGGGCCACATGGCCTAGATACCAGTAGGCCTGATCTTTGGCCGCGGCCGCATACGACTCGACGAGCCCCGGCTGGTGCCCGCCCGACTCCCAGCCGTACCAGTAGAACTGCGCCTGTTCGAGGGCCGAGTAGTAGCTGCCGTCCTGGCCGGGGTCCGAGCCGGGAATCCACCAGTCGTCGAGCCCCAGATACAGCTCGGCGCCGTCGCCGCCGTGGACGAAGTGGCGGAAATACGGGAAGCTCTGCCCAAAGGGATTGTCCGTGGTGTCTTCGTCTCGGGCGCCCTCGAGGATGTTGTTGTTGCCGTCCTGCTCGTGGGTGGCTGCGGCGATCTGGGACCAGGCGCTGTCGGGGTTCAGCCCGGGAATCACCAGATACGAGCCCAGCTCGCCGAACCCGTCGAAGGCAGCGCCGAAATCGAATTGCGACGCATAGAGCTCGTAGGCCTCCCGGGCGATCCACTGATGGACCTCCATGCCCGGCTCCATCTTGTGGGCCACGGCGTCGAGCGGGCCAGCGGCCCGGGCGCGTGGTTGCTCGGCTGCTCCAAGAGCCGCAGCCTGTTGCCGGCCGTCGTGTTCAGCGGAATGAGTCATGCCCAGCAGGTGCCCGACCTCGTGGGCAGTGACCCACGAGACAGCCAGCGCGTATTCCAGCGGCGTGACGCCCGGGCCGAGCAGCCTGTCGCTGAACACAAAGGCCTGGTCGCTGGGATTCAGGTGGCCGGTATCCACTGCCTCGGCCAGTCCCAGAAAATCGCCCCAGGCGGCGAACTCTGCCCCCGCCCCGCCGATGTAGATGGTCGAATAGGCGCCGGCCTCCGGCACCTCGCTGGTCACCTCCGCGCAAAATGGGGCCAGCAGCCGGGCGACCTCGGTGGTGATCGTCTCGACGAGCATTCCGGCGAGCACGGGCTGGTGGCCGGCCACTTCCAGCGTTCCGCCCGAAAACGCCGGCACATCGATCTGGGCGATGGTCACCGGGCCGTCGTAGGTGACGTTCTCCGCGCCGTCGAAATCCAGGTAGATCACCTGGCCCGCGGTCTGCACACAGCCGGGTTCGAGCGATTCGAGCGATTCGAGCCCCAGGGCCTCCATCATGCCGCACGGCAACGGGCCGGCGGAGAGCAGTTGTCGCGGTTCGAGCGGCTCGATGGCGCACCGCCGGCGCCCAACGCCCTTGAAATGTCTTGACCGGCCGGTCCTTCGGCAGCAGACAAGCGACGCGGCGCTTGGCCGCCTCCACGTGCTGCGCCGTAGCTTCATCTTGGTGATCCTTCAACCAGAACTCTGTCGGGCGACAACGGCCCGGGCCGAGGCCATAGCCTACCAAAAAACGGGGCGGCGAGATAATGGCAAAACCGTCTCTGAACGCCTGTCCAGCAGAAGGCGGTTGACGCATCCGGCGAGCCGGCAGCGTAAGCTGCCGGTTTGCCTCAGCGCGACGAACCACGTTATTGGTGATCCAACCCGAACCGGGAGCTGACGCCCCCGGCGCGCCGATCGATCGCCCCCGGCGCGCCGCGCAGCACACTTGCTCGCACCGGCCAACGACCGCGACAAGACGCCGTGCCGGACACGCTCCGACAAGCTACGCTTTTTGGAAGGTTGCTTGTGGAGCCGCCGTGCTTGACGCGGGAGAATCTCCAAGACCGCCGGGCGCGACACTTTCTCTGCCTCTTGCGAATCGGCCCGTCCATGGAGCCAGCCCGCCGACTTCCGACCGGCTATGCCCGCCTCGGTCCGACCCAGGCCCGGCTGCTGCTGGGACTGCTGGTCGTCGGCGCGGCGTTTTTTGTGGGCGTGAGTCTCTCTCCGCTCGCCCAAGGTCGGGTGGGCAAGGCGCGCAGCGGAGCCGGCGACGTGGCGCTCTATCTGGCCGAGGTCGAGCGCATCGCCCAGGGCAAGGATTACTACCCCGCGGCGGCTGCCGAGCTGCGCGCGCGCGGATATCCCACCGCCAGCGTGTTCAACTGGCGCACTCCGCTGCCCATGTGGCTTCTGGGCCGCTTGCCCGGAATCGTCTGGGGCCGGGCCCTGCTGGGCGCGCTGGCCTTGGGACTGATGCTGCTGGCCTTTGCAGCCGTTGCACGCGAGGACCCGGGCGCGTGGTTGCGAGCGCCCGGCTGCGCGTTGCTGCTGGCCGGGCCGCTGTTGTTTTGCGTGCTCGACGGGCTGTGTGTGATGCCCGTGCTCTGGGCGGGGGTGCTGATCGGGCTGTCGTGTTGTGCCTATGGGCTGAAGCGGCCGGCCTGGGGCGTGGTGTTCGGCTTGACGGCGCTGCTGATGCGCGAACTGGCATTGCCCTATTGTCTGCTCGCGGCGCTCTGGGCCGCGTGGGAGCGGCGCTTCGGCGAGCTGGCCGCCTGGGCCCTGGGACTGGCGGGCTGGGGTGTGTGGTTTGCCTGGCATATGGCCTGCGTGTTGCCGCTCATTGGGCCCGATGCCCACGGCCATGCCCAAGGCTGGCTGCGCTTCGGCGGCGCAGGCTTTGTGATCGCCACGGCCCAGATGCACGCCGTGCTGCTGCTCGTACCCCAGTGGGTCACTGCGCTGTATCTGGCGGGCGCGGTGTTCGGGCTGGCCGGCTGGGATACTGCCTTTGGACGGCGCGTGGGGTGGACGGCGTGTTTGTATCTGGCGGCCTTCAGCGCGGCGGGCAACGAGTTCAACCAGTATTGGGGCTGCCTGGTAGGGCCGCTTCTGTGTTTCGGAGTGAGCCGGCTGCCCGCCTCGCTGGCCGATCTCTGGCGTGCGGCGCTGTCTGGTGGAACAGCCGCAGCGGACGCACCGGCGTGAGGACTATCAGGGGAAGTCGGAGGTCGGAGGATGCGGACCGTGAAGAGGTGAGGGGGTGAGGGGGTGGGAACGCGAACTCGCAACCCCTATTCTGTGCATCCTGTCCCAAACCCAATTCCGACGATCTTGTGATCCCGCTCAAACCCGCATCCTGAGCATCCTGTGATCCTGTGCAAACCTGTATCCCACCGATCCTGTCATCCTGTGGAAAGCACGCATCTTGTGATCCCGCTCAAACCCGCATCCTGAGCATCCTGTGATCCTGTGCAAAC
>CAYXPN010000295.1:0-7198 GCA_964467075.1 uncultured Planctomycetaceae bacterium | reverse complement strand
CCGGGCACCGACCGCAGGTTGGTCGTGGGCCGCCCAAAGGCAAATGGTGCCTGTCGCGCTTTTCCCTCGCGACCGCGGCAGCGGGCTACCAAGGCATCTTTTCCACACAGCCTTTTCCACACGGCCCAAAGCGTTTAGACTCGATTTGGTAGGAGGTATCGCCCAATGAGACCCGCCTTTGGGGCAGAACCCGCAGCACCAGCCAACAGGCCGCCAGGGCCGCGGGCTGCGGGTCTTGGGCATCGGGGCGTTTGGCTGGGCTGGCTGGTGCTGCTGGGCGCGTGCCTGGTGGTGATCTCGGGGTGCGGGGGCTGCGGGGGGTGCCGGCGCGATCCGGCCGAGGCCCTCAAAGAGCAGCAGGAAGAAGAGGCCAGGAAACGGGCCGAGCAGGCCAAGCCCAAGCCCAAACCCGACTTCGAACGCTTCCACTTGCGCACGCGCCCCCACGATCTCGCGCCGGTCGCAAAAGACCGCTCGCCCCTCGAGCCGATCAAGCCCGGCCACTTCACCAGTGCCACCATGGCGGCCAAGGCCAACAACTTCGATTTCCTCGGCGAGCTGGAACTCGTGCCCGCCGACCCCACCGGCGAGGCCTTGCCGCTCAGGGCCGCGCCGTTTGAGCTGGCCTCCACACGCCAGATCGCCTTGTCCAAAGGGGCTTGGAAGCTGTTCGAGACCAGTTTCTACGTGCCTGTGACTTCCCGGGCGGTCCAGGTGGCCTGGCGCCTGCGCGCCCGGCGGGGCCGAAGCCTGGCCGTCCAGTCCACGCACGGCCTGTGGCAGATACCCTCCTATCAATACCACTGGGTCGTCCTGGCCCGCTGGCCCGAGCGCTACAAGTATCTCGAAAGCCTGCCCGCGGTCGATCCGCCGGGCTCGTTCGACACCGGGGCAAAGCCCTATTACAGCCTGGTGCGCCTGGGGCCTTCGTCCAAGCCGTCGCTGCCTTCCCACGTCCAATACTGGACCAGCACCGCATGTGTGCTGTGGGACGACGCCGATCCCTTGCAGCTTGCTCCCGAACAGCAACAGGCCATGCTCGACTGGCTCCATTGGGGCGGCCAGGTGATCCTCAGCGGCCCGGACACGCTGGATACCCTGCGCGACAGCTTCCTGGCCGACTACCTGCCCGCTGTCGCCGCGGGCACGCGCGAGATCACGCAGGACGACGTGGCCGAGCTGAGCGCGACTTTCTCGCGCGCGTCGGGGCGCGAGCTGGTGCTGGCCCGTCCGTGGAGCGGGGTGGAGCTGGAGCTTCGGCCCGGGGCCCGCTCCCTGCCCGATACCGGCGAGTTGATCGCCGAGCGGCGGATCGGCCGGGGCCGGGTGGTGGCCACGGCCTTTGTGCCGGCCGGGCGCGACCTGGTCGCCTGGCCGGGCTGGGACGCGGTGGTCAACGCCTGCCTGCTGCGGCGCCCGCCGCGGCGCTACGGACCGGGGCCCATGGGCGGGACGTGTCTGAGTTGGGCCCAAAGCGACCTGCACCGCCTCGACGCCGCACAGGTCTCCAGGGTCCGGTTCTTCACCCGCGACTCCGGCGTGCGCCTGAACACCTACGTCGATCCGGAAGACCGCGGGGAACTGCCGGGCTACGGGCCGGATGTGACGCAGTTGGAGAGCGGCGAGCTGTTGGCCCGGCTGACTGCTGCGCCGGGTCTGGGCGCGTGGAACGATTTCAACAAGCCGGCTTCCCGGGTGCGCAAGGCACTGACCGAAGCGGCGCGCATCGAGATTCCGCCCCGCCGCTTCGTGGTCTGGGTGGTGGGCAGCTATCTGGCCGTGCTGGTACCGCTCAACTGGCTGTGGTTTCGGCTCTTGGGCCGGGTGGAATGGGCCTGGGCCGCGGCGCCGCTGATCGCCGTGGTCTGCATGGTGGCCGTGGTGCGACTGGCGCAGTTGGACATCGGATTCGTGCGCTCGCAATCGGAGATCGCGGTGCTGGAAATCCAGGGCTCCTACGGCCGGGCACACCTGACGCGCTACAACGCGCTGTACACGTCACTGGCCACGGGCTACCGGTTTCGCTTTGAGGATCGGGGGGCGGTGATGCAGCCGTTTCCCGAGGTATCCAAGCCGGGCGAGTTCCGGACGCCTTTCGGCGCACGGGTGCGCAGCCTGCGGCGCTTCTGCGGCCAGGAGGTCGAGGTGTCGGGGTTTGCCGTGGGATCGAACCTGGTGCGCATGGTCCACAGCGAGGAGATGTTCGACCTGGGCGGCGGATGGCAATTGAGCGAGCGGCCCGATGGCGGCTGGCAATTGACCAACGGCACCAAATGGGCGGTCCGGGGAGCGGGCTTGTTGCGCAAGGAGACCGCGGGCCGGCGTTGGACCGCGTGGCTGGGCAAGATCGATCCGGGCCAGACAACGCTCGTTGGCTGGCAGCCCCTTCAGCCGGACGACAAGCAAGTGCCCTGGACCGACCAGCGCGAGGCCGAGCCGCTGACCAGCAGCCGGCCCGCCGAGGGCGCGCTGTGCATCCGGGCGTTGATCGACCTGGCCGAGGATTTCGCCGACATGGACTCCGGCGAGGTGCGCCTGGTAGGCTGGACTGTGGAGCGCCTGCCGGGCATGGAGATCGAGCCGGCTGCGCCGCAGGCACGGTGTGCGGTGGTCGTGGTGGCTCATCTCGGCTACGGATTCGGCCTCGACCCTGAGGCCGACGTGAACTACCAGGCGCCCGAGCCGGCCGATGTTGGATGGTGAGGGCACATCCGCGGCGCGCGACCGCGTGGCCGGGGCTGGAACGAAGTGAAGCCCCGGGGTAATGAAGCGGTCGGGAGACCGCCTCACAACCGGCACATCCGCGGCGCGCGACCGCGATGGCGGACATGCAACAATCACATGATCGAACTGAGCCACTTCACCAAGCGTTACGGCGACCTGCTGGCGGTGGACGATCTGTGCCTGAAGATCGAGCCCGGCGAGATGTTCGGCTTCATCGGGCCCAACGGGGCGGGCAAGAGCACCACGATCCGCTTCCTGGCCACGTTGCTCAAGGCCACCAAGGGCGACGGAGTGGTCAACGGCTTTCGCGTGAGCCGCCAGCCCATGGACGTGCGCCGCAGCATCGGCTACATGCCCGATGCGTTCGGCGTGTACGACGGCATGAAGGTCTGGGAGTTCCTGGACTTCTTCGCCGCGGCCTATCAGATCAAGCGCAGCCGGCGCAAGCAGGTGATTACCGACGTGCTGGAGCTGCTCGACCTGACCGTCAAGCGCAACGACTACGTCAACAGCCTCTCGCGCGGCATGAAACAGAGGCTCTGCCTGGCCAAGACCCTGGTCCACGACCCGCCGGTGTTGATTCTCGACGAACCGGCCAGCGGCCTGGACCCCCGGGCGCGGATCGAAGTGAAGGCGCTGCTCAAGGAGCTGCGCAACATGGGCAAGACGATCCTCATCTCCAGCCACATCCTGTCCGAGCTGGCCGACTGTTGCACCTCGATCGGCATTATCGAACGGGGCAAGCTGCTGATGCACGGCCCGATCGAAGAGGTCTATCACCGCATCCGGCGCAACCGCATCGTGGAGATCAAGTTCCTGGAGCACATGGAGCTGGGGCTCCAGATCATCCGCAGCCTGCCCGAGGCGCACGACGTCAAGGTGGCCGGCCGGCGGGCCACCGTGGAGCTGGCGGCCGGCGACGAGCAGGTGGCCGCCCTGATGGAACGCCTCGTCGCCGCCGGGGTGCGCATGCAGTCGTTCGCCGAAAAGGAACCCACGCTGGAAGACGTGTTCATGATGGTCACCCGGGGCGTGGTGGCGTAGGGGCCGGCAGTGTTGCGGCGCCGGAAGCGCACCCATCCGGATTGAGATTTGAGCCACAAAGGATTTCCGGCTGTAGCCGCCGTCGCCAGACGGCGGACAATGCGTTCCGCAGCAGGCCGCCGCCCATGTGCCAAAGCGTCGGCCCTTGCCGCCCCACGCTCTGGCGAGCGTGGCTACCATTGCCAGCGCCCCACGCTCTGGGGAGCGTGGCTACCGGGCAGAATCGCTCAATTCGATAAACAACCACCCATCCGCGCCATGTACCTGTTCGAGAACCCCGTCTTGCAGCGTGAGTTGCTCGTCAACCTGCGCATGCCGCGGGCCTTTGTGCTGCTGTTTCTCTACGTGGGCCTGCTGGGGCTGGTGGTCTATGCGGCCTGGCCCGCCCAGCAAAAGCTCGACCTGAGCAAGCGGCCCGAGGATGCGGCCCGGCTGGTCGGCCTGTTCTTCCTGGGCCAGTATCTGCTGATGTCGTTGATGGTGCCGGCCTTTGCCGGCGGGGCGATCACCGGCGAGAAGGAACGCCGCACCTACGAGATGCTGCTGGCCAGCCCGCTGCGCCCGGGCGCCATCGTGCTGGGCAAGCTGCTGGCTTCGATGTGCCATCTGGGGGTGCTGGTCTTCTGTTCGCTGCCGATCGTGATGCTCTGCCTGCCGCTGGGCGGGATGAGCTTCTGGGAGGTGCTGGCCACCTATGTGGCCATGGTCTCGTCGGTGGTCACCTTTGCGGTGATCTGCCTGGCCGCGGGCAGCTATTTCACGCGGACCATCGCCGCGCTGGTGGTCTCCTATCTGATCATTCTGCCCATGGCCCTGGTGGGCGTGGCGTTTTACCTGGTGCTCGGCGGCGAAGAGGCGCGCCTGTTCCGGCTGGTCGTGCTCGGGGTCTTCTGTCCGGCCGGCTGCGCCGCGGTTTGCGCCATGTTGACCGCGGCCACCAGCCG
This sequence comes from uncultured Planctomycetaceae bacterium, assembly GCA_964467075.1. Lineage (GTDB taxonomy): Bacteria > Planctomycetota > Planctomycetia > Pirellulales > Thermoguttaceae > CAYXPN01. The sequence goes on along the minus strand of CAYXPN010000295.1, from coordinate 2,486 downwards.
CCGGCTGTTGCACCCGCCGGACCTGGGCAGCGAGGCCAAGGAGGTGGTTGATCCCGAGTTGGAGCAGCAGCGGGCCGTGGGCATGGTGATTCGCAGCGACCGTTTTCCCGACCGGCTCTTCGCCCCGCCCAAGCGCCCCGACCTGATGGACGACCGCGTCAATCCGGTTTACGACAAGGAGATGCGCAGCGAGCTGTTCGGCCAGGGCACGCTGATGCTCCGCCTGGTGATCCAGTTGAGCATGTTCCTGGCCCTGCCGCTGATGGCCCTGTGTCTCTACATCGTGCCGGCCGGGGCCCCCTGGTATGCCGGCTACGTGCTGGTGTTCAACATGCTGGTCGGTCCGGTGTTTTCCGCGGGCACGATTACCAGCGAGCGCGAGCGCCAGACGCTCGAGCTGCTGCTGACGACCACGGTTTCGCCCTGGCAGATTCTCTGGGGCAAGTTCCTCTCGGGTTTCCGCGTCTCGTTCATCCTCACCAGCTTCCTGGTCTGGCCGCTGTTGTTGGCCTGGCTGCTGCCGCCGTTTACCTACTGGGGCGATACCTCGACGCTGCTCGGCTACGCGTTGATCATCGCGCTGACAAGCCTGACGACCACCACGCTGGCCACGTTCTGTTCGCTGCTGACGCGCAAGACTTCGGTGGCCATGATCGCCGCCTACACCGTGGTGCTGGTGCTGTTCATCCTGCCGGTGGTCGCCGACGCATTCGCGCGCCTGATCGTGCCCATGCCGGCCCAGGCCGGCAAGGTGTTGGCGCATTACGGGCCCGCCGGGCGGCTGGAGGCGCCGGCGCGCCTGCGCTTGACCGGACCGACCGGCAGCGTGGAGGTCTCGCTGCGTGCCGGCCAATCGCTGGCCGAGGCGGCCAATGAGATTCAGCGCCAGGGCAACCCGGCCGGGCTGGCGTCCGAGGCGATTGGCGACTACCTGTTCGTCTACTCGCGCCGGGGAGCGGCGGTCGGCCCCCAGGGCCAAAGCAGCCCGCGCCGCGTTCTTGAAGCCGAGATCCTCGAAGGCAACGTGGCCCTGCGCGTGCCGCTGGGCGTTTGGATTCGCCGGACCACGTTCGTCAGCCCGTTCGCCGCGGTGTTTGCGCTGCCGCTTAAGCTCTCGGGCTCGGCCGACCGCGGCCCTCGCGATCCCCCGGTGCGCGCGGCCCAATGGCCGATCTTTTGGGGATTCAGCGCGTTTTACTTGTTGATCGACGGCGTGTTGCTGGCGGCCATGGTCTGGCTGTTCAACGTGCGCTGGCGCGTGGGCTTGTAGCCCGGGCGGCCCGACTTCAGGCGCACGCCGCCTGCGCCCGATTCTTGCTCTCTACATATCGTCTTTCGCTTCGAGGTCCACCTGGATGGTCTCCTCCAGCAGTTCCGAAGCGGCCTCCCACTTCTCGTCGGCGCAGGCCCAGATTTGCGCCTTGATGCCGATGGCGCCCTTGACCGAGTGTTGCTCTGCGAGCGTCAGCTTGAACTCACCCGGCAGCTCGGCCCCGAACAACTCGAAACCGGAAATGCACCCCTGCTTTCCGTCCGGCGCAAATACGCCGATCTCGATCGAGCCGAATCCCTGCTCGAGCAGCTCGGAATCCAGCTTCGTGACCTCATCCGGCATGGCCAACGTGTAGTACGAGTAGACGATGGCGTACTTGGTATCCGTGGCAGGGGTTCCCGCGATCGTAATCGTACACAACTCGCGCTCCGGATTGTTCGGTTCGGCAGACTCGACGCCCGTCAACTCGGGAGGAGTTTGCCTCGCCGGATCGCCGTCTGTTCCCGGTTCAGCGGCCGGCGTGTCGGATGCGGGCGTTTGCGCGGGTTGTTCCGACGGCGGATCGCCGGCTGGCGTGTCGGATGCAGGCGTTTGCGCGGGTTGTTCCGACGGCGTGCTCGGCGCGGTTCCCTCGGGCCGCGCGCCCGAGTCATCCGCGGCCGGGGGCGATTGGCCGCGGTCGCCGCCACCACATCCTGCCAGGAAAAGCAAGACGGTTGCGGCGAGCAGCGCGTGGGTTGCGATTCGCATGATTGTCTCCTCATTCGTGGTGGTCGAAATTCGTGGTGGCCGAAGGGCTGAGCCTCGGCGGCCCGGCGTGCTCGGGGGTGAATCGCGTTGCAGGCTCGTGGAATGGAAAAGGTGACAGGCACCATTTGCCGGAACGGCCCACGACCAGCCTTCGGCCGGTGCCCGGCTTCGCACAAATGGTGCCTGTCACCTTTCTCCCGCCGCTGCCGGCCGTGGCGCTTGCGCCCGCGATGTTCAATCATAGCATGCACGGTGGATCGAGCAAGAAGCGAAACCCACCGGCAGGCAAACGTTGTTGGTGGGGCTGCGGGAAGCAGCTTGACCCATCCCGTGTATCTTGGCTCCCGTGGGGATAAACCCCACGGCTCGCGGCTTGCTTTCGGCTCTCGCCTTTCGACTTTCCGCTTTCCGTCTTCGTGCTTTCGGCTTTTCGTGCTTTCGTGATTCCGTTCTCGTAGTCGTG
>CAYXPN010000294.1:2433-7215 GCA_964467075.1 uncultured Planctomycetaceae bacterium | reverse complement strand
TCCGGACAGACGCGCGGTCCCTCCGACTCGGGGAGTCTGGAGCGCTGACGGACGAGCCGGACGCAGCGAAGGCGCGTATCGGGCCTGGGCGGCCGGGGTGTTTGGGACGGTTTCTGAGCGGTTTCCGAAGGTGGGGCGCGGGGATGTTACGGATGAACGGGACGAAGAAGTGGCTGCGGCGGTCGATTCTGGCTCTGTGGGCCGCGGGCTGCTGGCTCTCAGCGGCCCACGTTCACGCGGTGGAAGAGACGCAGCGGTTCCTCGACGCCCTGCGCAGCGCCGGCTACTACGACATGGCGCTGGAGTATCTCGACCGGATGCGCACCAGCCCGCTGGCGGATGAAGAGTTCAAGCAGACGATCGACTACGAGGCGGGGGTCACGTTGATCCAGGCGGCGCAGGAGGGCCGCTCCGTGGTCGGCCGGGAGAAGCAGCTCAGCGAGGCCGACGATCTGCTCAAACGGTTTCTCCAACAGCACGCCCAGCATCCCCGCGCCGCCGGCGCCAGGACCCAACTGGCCAATGTGCTGATGGTCCGGGGACGGATGAAGGTGGAGCAGACCGAGTCGGCCACCAGGTCGGACGCTGAGAAACAGGCGCTGTTCACCCAGGCCCGGGACTTGTTCGGCCAGGCCGAGAAGACCTACGACGAACTCTACACCGCGCTGAAAGAGACCTACAAGCAGTTCGACAGAGTCATCGACCCGAACGACACCGCACAGCTCAAGGCCCGCGACCAGGTGCGCCGCGAGTTGCTCAGCACGCGCCTGGAGTTGGCGCGGGTGCCGTACGAGATCGCCCAGACCTATCCGGCAGGCAGCAAGGAGCGCAAAGACCGCCTGACCGAAGCGGCCAAGCGCTTCAGCGGCTACTACACCGACTATGCGTCGTATGCCGCGGGGCTGTACGCGCGCATGTGGGAAGGCCGCTGCTACAAGGAGCTGGGGCAGACCGACAAGGCCTTCGAGGCCTTCGAGGAGGTGCTGGCGCAGCCCGACGAGCCGCCCGCCTACCGGCTGGCCAAGAACAAGACCCTGGTGCTCTATCTGGAGACGTGTTTGGAGCCGGGGGTGAAGAAGTACCAGCAGGCGCTCGAGAAATATCTGGCCTGGGAGCAAACCGCACGCGGCGACGAAGAGAGGAGCCCCGAAGGTCTGGCCATCAAGTGCCTGACCGCCGAGGCGGCCCTGGAACGGCTGCGCACGCTGAAAACGAGTGATCCCGAGCAGGCTGCCGAGCACCGCGAGCTGCTGGGGCTGAGCCGGGAGCTGCTCTCCTTCGTGTCGCGGGCCCCCGGCGAATACCAGCAGCAGGCCCGGGTGCTGTTGGTCTCACCGGAGTTCACCGGCGGAGAAGAAGGCGAACTGCCCGAGCCGACCAACTTCGAAGAGGCCCGCGACCGCGGCCGACTGGCCCTGGACCGCATGTCGGGCGCCGAGGCCGAAAAGCAACTGGACCTGGAGCAGGGCAAGCGCGACAAGCTGGAGGAATACGAGCGGCAGATTGCGGCCAGTCGGCGCGAGGCGATGAAGTACTTTCGCCTGGCGCTCAGGCTGCGCACGTTCGAGACGCCGCTGGACGATGTCAACGTGCTGCGCTACTACCTGGCCCATCTGTATTACAGCGAGGGTGATTACTATTCGGCCGCGGTCCTCAGCGAGTTCCTCACCCGCCGCTACCCGAACAGCCAGGTGGGCAAGCCGAGCGCCAAGATCGCACTGGCCTGCTATGCCAAGTTGTTCAACGATGCGCCGGCCGAGGACCGTTCCTTCGAGATTGCCGGCCTGAAGCGGGTGGCCGACTTCATGGCCCAGCGCTGGCCGGACGATCCCGAGGCGGACGAGGCGCGGATGACGCTGATCCAGGTCTGCATTCTCAACGGCGCGTTGGACAACGCGTTGGAGGTGTTGGAGACGATCCCCACCGACTCCCCGCGCCGGGGCGGCGCGGAGCTGATGACCGGCCAGGCCCTGTGGGGCGAGTATCTGAAGGCCTCGCGCCTCGAACCGGACGAGCGCCCCAGCCAGGACGTGCTGGACGACACGGTGGCCAAGGCCCAGAGCACGCTGCGTGCCGGGCTGGAGCGGATGCGCAGCGCGGTCGAGGCCGGGGAGCCGGTGACCTACACCCTGGCGGCCTCGGGCCTTTCGCTGGCCCAGATGCACATCGAGGCGGGAGAGCCGGAAAAGGCACTGCCCTGGCTGGACGATCCGAAGATCGGCGTGATCACGCTGGTCAAGGCGAAGCACCCGGCCACGGATCGAGGCAACTTCCGCATCCAGGCCTACAAGGCGGCGCTGAGGGCCTACGTGGCCGCCCAGCGCCTGGACGATGCGGAGGCCGCCATGAAGGCGCTCGAGCACCTGGTCGAAGAAGGCGGGGACGAGGAAGCCAGCAAGCGCCTGACCCAAATCCTGATCAGCCTCGGCTATCAGCTCCAGCAGCAGCTCGAACGCCTGCGCAGCGAGCAGAAGACCGAGCAGGTCAAGAAGGTCTCCCAGGGATTCGAGCTCTTTCTGACCAAGATCTCCGAGCGCGAAGAAGGAAACACCTTCAACTCGCTCAACTGGGTGGCCGCCACCTTTGCCGGCCTGGCCGCGGGCTTCGACACCGGCGGCGCGGAACTGCCGGCCGAAGCGGAGAACTACTACCGCAAGGCGGCCGCTACCTACCAGCGCATGCTCAAACGCATCCAGCAAGAGCCCGACTTTGCGCCCGAAGGCGCCGCCGACGGCGTGACGATTCGGCTGGCCCACTGCCTGCGCCGGCTGGGACAGTATCGCGACGCCTTCCAGCTCTTGCTCAGTGTGCTCCAGCAGCGGCCCACCATGGTCGAGGCCCAGGTGGAGGCCGCCTATACCTACGGCGACTGGGGCCAGGAAAACCCCGGCTATTACCTGCTGGCCATCACCGGCAGCCAGAAATACCGCGAGGTGTGGGGCTGGGGACAACTGGCCCGGCGCGTCGGTCGCGTCCCCGAATACCGCGACGTGTTCCACGAGGCCCGCTACAACCTCGCCGTCTGCCGCTTCAAACTCGCACTGACCAAGAGCGACAAGGCGCAAAAGGACGCCGTGCTCGGACAGGCCGCGCGCGATATCGAGGTCGTCTATCGGCTGTATCCCGAGTTGGGCGGGCCCGAGTGGACCCGAAAATACGATACACTGCTCAAGAAAATCCAAGGGCTGCTGGGCAAACCCCAGCAGGGACTCAAGGCGCTGGAGAGTGCCACGGCTTCGCGCTGACGGCCGAACCGCACCCTTTGCGCCGCGGGCACCTCGACGAGACCTGCTCAGCGAGGAGGTCGCTTGTGCCCGCGGCCGCCACAGCAAGCGGCGGGCACGGTCGTCCCCGGGGAGTCACCGTGGCAGGAAGGAGTGATCGATGAAGAGAAGTTGTCTCGCCATGCTGGTCGCGGGGGTTTGCCTGGGCAACACGTGCGCCTGGGCGTTTGATATGGTGCGCACCACCTCGGAGGTCGTGTACGGCAAAGTGGTCAAGATGAGCCCCCAGCAGGTGGTGGTGGAAAAAGGGACCGGCGGCCTGCAGCAGGAGATTCCCGTCAATGAGATCATCACGATCTACTACGACGATGATCCGGCCCTGCTCAAGGCCGCTCGCGGACACTTGGCCGAGGGCCGCTACGAGGACGCGCTGGCCTCGCTGGAGAAGGTGGACCCCGCCCGGATCACCCTGCCTGAAATCCGCCAGGACGTGGAATACTACACGGCCTATTGCAAGGCCCAGCTCGCGCTGGGCGGCAGCGGCGACGTGGCCGAAGCCGGCAAGCAGATGTATGCCTTTGTGCAGAACAACACGGGCAGCTACCACTGGCTCGAGGCCAACGAGATGGTGGGTAACCTGCTGGTGGCCAATGGCCAGTATGCCCAAGCCAGCGCCTTTTACGACCAGGTGTCCCGGGCGCCGTGGCCGGACTACCAGATGCGCGCCGGCGTGGCCAAGGGCAACGCATTGCTGGCCGAGGCGGTGGCCCTGCAAGGCAACCCCGCCACCGCCCAGCAGGCCGCCGAGAAGATTGCCGAGGCCCAGCAGACGTTCGATCAGGTCCTCTCACTGGACGTGGCCGGCGAACTGGCTGCCTCACAGCGCATGGCCGCCACCCTGGGCAAAGCCCGCATCCTGGCCGCCCGGCAGAAATTCGACGAGGCGCTCAAGCTCGTTGAGCCGGTGATCGCCAACGGCGACCCCGAAAACACGGAGCTGATGGCCCGGGCCTACAACACCCTGGGTTCGGCACTGCGTCGGGCGGGCCAGCCGAAGGACGCGGCCCTGGCCTTCCTGCACGTCCACCTGATGTATTTCGCCATTCCCGACGCCCATGCCGAAGCGCTCTACAACCTCGCCCAAGTCTGGGAGGAGTTGAAGATGCCCGAGCGCGCGGTCGAGGCACGCACGCTGCTCAGCCAGCGATATGCCAACAGCCGTTGGGCCAAAATGGAGAAGACACAGCCGTAAGCCGGTGTGGCCGCCGGGCGGGCGAAGACCGCGCCGGGATCGCCGGGAGCGAGGAAAACCGCAAACGACCCTTTACGCGACCCGATCGGCCCAATTACACTAAGAGGTTTGGCACCCTTTGTGCAGGCAAAATGGTGGGTCTGCGCCTACGGCTTGACCCACCCTACGCGCTACGCGCCTTTGTGCAGGGGCGTGTAGCCATCGGTCCCGTAGACGGTAGGGTGGGTCGAGCGATAGCGACCCACCGACAAGCAAAATGGTGGGTCTGCGCCTACGGCTTGACCCACCCTACGCGCTACGCGCCTT
>CAYXPN010000294.1:0-2333 GCA_964467075.1 uncultured Planctomycetaceae bacterium | reverse complement strand
TGTGCAGCGGCGTGTAGCCGTCGGTCCCGTAGACGCCGAAAGCCAGACGGCGGACGAACGATTCGCGCAGAACCTGGAAAACGGCCCACATCTTTCTTTCCACCATTCAGCCTTCGGGAGGTTGCCATGCGGCATCGGTTTTCGTTCGGATGGGTTGGGGCGGCGGTGTTCTCCTTCTGGTTGCTCTCAGGGATAATGGCGGCCTTCTCGAGCCTCGTGGTTCTCGATCCGCCGGTGTTGATGGCGGCTGAACCGCCGGCCGAAGAGCCGCCTGCCACGCAGCCCGCGCCCACAAGCACGGACGAGGGCGGTGACACTCGGGAAGGCGAAAGCGTGCTGGTGTGGATGGCCAGGTCGCTCGGCTGGCTCTACGGGCCGACCTTCCTGGCCATTTCGTTCACACTGGTGGCGTTGATCGTGATGAACCTCCTGACGGTCCGCCGCGACAACATCGTGCCGGTGGCCCTGGTCGAGAGTTTCGAGGCACACCTGAACGAGAAGCGTTATCAAGAGGCCTATGAGATGGCCAAGAACGACGAGTCGTTCCTCGGCCAGGTGCTCTCGGCCGGGCTGGCCAAGCTCTCGGCGGGCTACCACCAGGCCATCGAAGCCATGCAGGAAATGGGCGAAGAAGAGAACATGAAGCTCGAGCACCGCCTGAGCTACGTGGCCCTGATCGGCACGGTGAGCCCCATGGTGGGCCTGCTGGGCACGGTCCACGGCATGATCCGCTCGTTCAGCGTGATCGCCCACAGCACCGCCACGCCGAAGCCCGCTGACTTGGCCGACGGTATCGCCACGGCCTTGTTCACCACGCTGGTGGGCCTGATGATCGCCATTCCGGCGATCGCCGTGTACAACATCCTGCGCAACCGCGTGGCCCGACTGGTGCTGGAAGTGGGTATCGTCAGCGAGAGCCTGATGAGCCGCTTCTCCACCGTGGGCGCGGCCAAGAAGGCCTGAGCGGACACGTAGGGTGGGTCAAGCCGCAGGCGCAGACCCACCAATCAGCCCGTCGGCAATCCGTTCGCAACACGCCTCCGGCCGCTGCTCTTGCCGGCAGTGGCCTGAGAAACAACGTCGTTCAGTCCACGAGGGAGTTACCTGATGCGATTCATGGCACGGCGCGGGGCAAGAGGTGCCGAGGGCGATATGACGCCCATGATCGACATGACCTTCCAGTTGATCGCCTTTTTCATGGTGGTGATCAACTTCACCGAGATGGACCAGAACGAGGCGATCCGGCTGCCCTCGAGCGAGCTGGCCAAGCCGCCCGACCAGCCGCCGCCGTCGTTTATCACTCTGCAGGTCACCGCAGACGGCCGGGTGATCATCGGGCCGTATGAGAGCCCGCTTTCGCAGTTCGAGGCGGCGCTGGCCCTGCAAAGGGATTTGCTGCCCGAAGGCAAGACCGCGGCCAACACCACGGTGATCATCCGCGCCGACAAAAACGCCAAGACCGGCGAGGTGCAGGAGGTCATCCAGATCTGCCAGAAACTCGGCTTCACCAGTTTCGCGCTAAGGGCCAAGGAAGAAGTAGGAACCAAGAAACCGCCCACAGACAGCACCTGACGCGGCCGGAAGCAAAGTCGGAAGTCGGAGGTCGGAAGTCGGAAAAGCGCGCGTGGCGAGCCGGGAGCGTAAGCTCCCGGTTCGGCCGGAGTTCGCAGTGCGGCGAAATCCGGCAATTCGACGTCACAGCACAGAAAGCACAGAAAGGTACGGCCCGTGAAGATCCGCAACATCCAGCGACACGGCGAGGAAAAGGTCGCACTGCAGATGACGCCGATGATCGACATCGTCTTCCAGTTGCTCGTCTTCTTCATCATGACCTTCAAGATCGCCGCCCTGGAGGGCGACTTCAGCATCACCATGCCCCAGGCGCCCAGCGAAGGGGAACCCGATCCCACCCAGTTGCCGCCGATCGTCGTGCGCCTGCGTGCACAGGAAAACGGCGAGCTGGCCGACGTGCGGCTCAATGCCAAGAGCCTGGGAACAGGAGAGATGGCCTTCATGCGGTTGCGTAGCGAAATGCGCGCACTGGTGGGCGACGAACGCGGCCCGGGCACCGCGGAGCCCGAAGTCGAGCTGGATTGTGATTACAACCTGAAATACACCTACGTGATCGACGCCATCACGGCTGTCTCGGGCTACAAGATGGAGACCGGTGAAGTCGAGAGACTGGTCGAGAAGATCAGGTTCTCGCGGCTCAGGAAACCGGCCACGTAGCGCGCCCGCGGGGCGCCGGAGCCGGCTTGTCGAGGGATCGGGATCGAAAGTCGAAAGGGGTCGGGAGTGGGTAGGTGAAAGAATTAGCTGCTTTCAAGGCACAA
>CAYXPN010000293.1:5585-7240 GCA_964467075.1 uncultured Planctomycetaceae bacterium | reverse complement strand
CCCAACCGTGCATTCGGCACTGCTGGACAAGCCAGCAGTGGCACCCAACTCGACGCTTCACGTGTGTCGGGCTACCAGCGGCGGATTCGCAGGCCAGGCGCCGGCAAATACCCCGGTGGACAAAGGCCATCAACAGGCGGAGGGCTGAGAGATGCCGATTACGAAGAAGAGCGTGGCGGAGAAGATCGGCGCTTATCTGCACCACGAACTGACGCGCGAGCAACTGGTCGATTGGGCGGAGACGGCGATGATGGACGCCGATTTCGACGAGCGGGAAATGGACGCGGTGCGCCACGTTGTTTCCCGGCTGGGGGTGGCTGATGTTCGCGCGTTTGGCTTGACCTGGGAGGAGTGCCGGGAATTCCTCCGCCGGCTTGGTTTTGACGTGCGCGTGGAAATTGTCAGCGCGTAAGTGGCTTGCCCCGGAGCGCATCTGCGCACAGCCCCGCGGGCAGTGCGCCCGGGGCCAGAGTTTCTTTCCAAGCCGTGGCGCGGGATTTGCTGCGAAGCCGGCCGGAACCTTTACACGCGTGGGGGGTTTTTATACGGGGACGTCCGACTTCGCCGCGAAATCACTCACCCCAGCAGGAAGGGAACCAACCGATGAGGCGAAGCTTGCTCAGTCTGGGCCCGATCGTGTCCGTGTTGCTGCTTTCGGCGGCCGTGGGCCAGCCGCCCCAGCCGCCCCAGCCGCCCCAACAACCAGGTGGGCCGCGCGGTCCGGGCGGCCCTCCGCCCCGCTTTCATCCGCTCATCGCCCTCTTGGATACCGACGGCGACGGGGTGCTGAGCCAGGCCGAGATCGAGGGTGCGAGTGCAAAGCTCAAGCAGTTGGATCGCAACCAGGACGGCAAGCTGGCGCTGGACGAAGTCGGCCCGCGTTTTCCCGGCCCACGCCCGCCGGGAGAGCGCCCGCCGGGAGAGCGCCCGCCGGGGGGGCGTCCGCCGGGCATCGGGCGTCCGGGCATGGAGCGTGTGGGCGAGAGCGACTTCGCCACCCCGCCGCTGGCCAAGGACGACACTGAGCGGCGGATTCTTGAGGCCCTGGAACAGATGCGCCAGGGACCGCGGTTCGCCAATGTCTCGCCTACCGACGGGCGCCTGTTGCGCCTGTTGACCGAGGCGGTGGATGCCAAGCGCGTGGTGGAGATCGGCACCTCGACCGGCGAGTCGGCCGTGTATTTCGGGCTGGCCCTGAAGAAGACCGGCGGCCACCTGTTCACCCACGAAATCGACCCCGAACGGGCACGCATCGCCCAGGAGAATTTCAAGCGCGCCGGCGTGGACGACGTGATCACCGTGGTGGTGGGCGATGCCCACGAGACGGTCAAGCGCTACCAGGAAGACAAAGAGCCGATCGACATCCTGTTCCTGGACGCGGACAAGGAAGGCTACATCGACTATCTCGAGAAGCTCCTGCCCCTGATCCGGCCCGGCGGGCTGATTACGGCCCACAACATGAACCCGCGCCAGGCCGACGCCCGCTATGTGAAGGCCATCACTCAGGACCCGAACCTGGAGACCAGCTTCCTGCTGATGGAAGGCGCGGGCGTGGGGGTCACACTCAAGAAGCGGTGACTCCTGGGGGCAGAGCACCGATTCGCGTGCGTGCAAAGCACGCACCCTACCGGCTTGCGGCTGATGGAGGGCCACGC
>CAYXPN010000293.1:0-5485 GCA_964467075.1 uncultured Planctomycetaceae bacterium | reverse complement strand
ACGCGAGGGACCGCGTCCCTCCAAAACTCGCGTGCGTGCAAAGCACGCACCCTACGGGCGGCTCGCCCGGCGCGAGCGCGTTCTGGGCCCGGCGGCGAGCGGTGCGGGTCCGGGCGCGGTGTGAGGCGGCGAGATAGGGGCGTGCTTCGCGCCGTCCTCGGCCGGCTGCGGGGCGGTAAACGCAATGCCCTCGATCTCCACCAGCAATTCCGGCCGGCACACATCGGCCACCGTATAGACCACGGGCACGTCTCCCATGCGCGATTTGCAGACCGCGCGCGCGGCCTCGAAGTCCTCCGGGCGCTTGATGTAGACGCGCACCAGCGCCAGATCGCCCAGCGTGGCCCCGACGCCCGGACAATCGTAGCGCGCGAAATTCGGCGCGGCGATCAGGTCCTGGATGTTGTCGAGTGTCTGGTGCGTCTGTCGCTCCACGTCGCCGATCCAGCGCGTTTCAGAGTTGGTGATGCTGGCCGTGCCCGAAACGAAGACCGTGGCCGAGCGGCTGCCGAGCACCGCCATGGCGCGGCAGAACTTGGGGCTCTCCGGGCCGTACTGGCAGGAATAATCGAAGGCCGAGGTCTGGTGCGGGTTTTCCAGGGGCAAGAGGCACAACTGCTCCGCCTCGGTCCTCAGCGCGATGCAGCTCATCAACACATCGCGATTGCTCGCCCCGATGCCGGTGCTGGCCGGATAGACCGTGCCGTGGAATCCCGCCGCTGTGTGCTGGGGGCCGAAACGGAAGCGGCGGTAGTAGTCGGTCCGTGCGCGGTTGAGTTCCATGTAGCGCTGCGTGTCGCCCTCGGGTCCGACGATGTCGCCCAGATAGAGCCAGGTGCGGATCACGTCGGTGTAGCCCACCCCGTGCTCGGCCAACAGGCGCGCCATGCGGTCGAAGGCGTCGAGGCTGCGCTTATAGACCTGCCGTGCCGGGGTTTGCGGCTCGATGTGGCCGCAATGGATCCAGGCAACGTCCCCGTGGCGGGCGATGACGAGCTGTTCGCTGAGGCGCTGGATGGTCACGTCCTGGTCGCCACGTCCCACGGCCATGGCCTCCACAGCCACCAGCTTGCCCGAGCAGGGCGGCTGGTTGACATAGGTGGTGGCCGGCATCTGGTCGCCGCAGCGATCGCGCACGATGCGCCGGCAGACCTCCTGCTGTCGGGCGTCGCGCACGAACACGACTTGCTCGACGATCTGCCCGCTGGTGCCCTCGGCTTCCATCACTTCCTGGACGGTGTGCAGGGCTTCGCGGGTCTGTTGCTCGATGGTTCCTTGCCGACGGGGTTCGGCCACAGCGAAGACATGGGTGACCCCGTCCAGCTCGGCGACCGAGTAGCTCAGTGCCTCGCGCGACTCGGTCCTCAGGGCACGATGGTGCTGTTCGGCGGGCATGGGCGTCCTGGCAGGCGGCAGAGGTGGGAAAGTGCTGGGGGAGGGTGGCGATTACAATGTAAACAGCCGGCCCCTGTCTCGTCAACCATTGAGTCCCTGCGAAGTGACCCTGCGCCCGCTCAGTGGGCCAAGAGCCTGCCCAGTCAGCCAATCTCCCCCGGCTGGTAATTGCTGCCTGACTTGCCTGGCCGGACGGGCCCCGGCGGGTCCTTCGGGCACCCGGGCCGCCTGTGCCGGTTGCAGCCGGGTCCGGTGTTGCGGCCGAGTCTTCTGCCCCGGTCCAGGGCTATCGCTGTACCCATATTCCTGGGGGTATACCCCCACGTTTGGGCTAGGGACGCCCGCGCTTTTCCAATAGCGTGTCCGGTCCTCTTAAGCCGGCGGCCCGGATTAGTCCGGCAGGCGGGACTGCCGTTCGGGCCGGCCGCGCTGGCGGCGGCATTTTTCGCGATGATCGACTATTGCCTTTGACACATCTTGTGCTCACAATGAGCAGTTGCGCCAGCAGCGCGGTGGGGCAGGTGTGTCGCGGCGCGCTGCGCGTGCGTATATTCCCGCGCGATCGAGTGCCGGTCTCGGCGCTTGGCCGCGCGGGCACTGCAGCGAGACAGCAGCGAGATTATTGAGGACAGCAACCACCTGTGGGGCGGTTTGGGAGTCGATCTCCGCCGCCTTCCCACCAAGAGACTATCCCGAAACCGGCGTGCGACCATGGGTGGCCGGGGTTGGAGCGCAGCGAAACCCCGGTGGTCCCCCAGATGTGAGCCCAACCCGCCCGAACAGCGGTTTCGCATAGTCTCCACGAACGAGACCTGGGATTCCCAGGTTGCACGGTCGGGGCTGGAAGAAAAAGGTGACAGGCATCATTTGTGCTAAGCCGGGCACCGACCGGAGGTTGGTCGCGGGCCGCCCAAAGGCAAATGGTGCTGTCACCTTTTTCCAGGCCAGCAAGCCACGGTGCAGAGATTACTTGCTCCCGCTTAGCTAGACATTTGGCAGGGGTGTGTAGCTAAAATGATGAATGACCTCGTAGCGCAGGCCGTGGAGGGGTGCCGACCCGGAGGGTGACCTGCCTCGGTCCCGCATTTGACGTTCCTTCCTGACCGGGCTGCCGGACTGAACCTCACAAGCTCAGAGGTTGCGATGAAGACGTATTGCCTCGTGGCGGTTGCGGCGTTTGCGTTTCTGTTGGGAGGCGGAACGTGGCTGTGTGCTGGGGAGCAGCCGGAGGCAGTCGAGCCGCGGTTGGTCGCCCCGGAGAGCTTCGAGCTCCCCGGTCCTGCCAAGCCGGCGGGCAAGATCGACGAGCTGGTCTTTGCCAGGCTGGCCGAGCTGGGGATCGAGCCGCGGCTTTGTTCCGACGCCGTGTTTGTGCGGCGCGCGTATCTCGACGTGATCGGGGCGCTGCCCACTGCGGAGGAAGCGCGGGCATTCCTGGACAATCCGGACATCGAGAACAAGCGGCGCGAGCTGATCGAGCAGTTGCTTCAGCGCCCGGAGTTCGCCGACTACCAGGCCATGCGATGGGGTGACGTGCTGCGCATCAAGGCCGAGTTTCCGGTCAATCTTTGGCCCAATGCGGCGCAGGCGTACCATCGGTGGCTTCGTGCTTCAATCGCCGAGAACAAGCCTTATGACCAGTTCGCACGGGAGTTGCTCACTTCCAGCGGGAGCAATTTCCGTGTGGGTCCGGTCAATTTCTACCGCGCCATTCAAAACCGGACTCCGGAAGGCATCGCCTCGGCGGTGGCGTTGACATTCATGGGAGTGCGCACCGACGCGTGGCCCCAAGAGCGCCTGGCCGGAATGGCGGTGTTCTTCTCGCAGGTCGGCTATAAACCTACCAGCGAGTGGAAGGAACAGATCGTTTTCTGGGATCCGCTGGGTGCTGCCAGCCTGCCGGGCAACGTAGTGCCCGGTCGCGATGCGCCGGGGACCGGCCGGCCAAAGCCGGCCGAGGGTGAAGGCGGGGAAGCAGCCCCGCCGGCTTTGCCCAGCGTTGCCTCGGGGCCGATCAAGGCGGTCTTTCCCGACGGCACGGCGATCGAGCTATCGCCGGACCGCGATCCGCGCCAGGTCTTTGCCGAGTGGCTGATCCGGCCGGAGAATCCCTGGTTTACCCGGGCGATTGTGAACCGCGTTTGGGCAGGGCTGCTGGGGCGCGGCATCATCCACGAGGCGGATGACATCCGGGACGATAACCCGCCGAGCAATCCGGAATTGCTGGCTTATCTGGAGAAGGAGTTGATCGAAAGCGGCTACGATCTGAAGCACCTGTACCGGTTGATTCTCAACTCCAGCGCGTATCAGATGTCGTCGGTGCCCCGGGGCGGCGGGGAGCAGGCCGAGGCCCAGTTCGCCAGTTACCCCGTCCGCCGGTTGGAGGCGGAGGTGCTGATCGACGCGATCAATGCGGTCACCGGCACCTCGGACTTTTACACCAGCCCGATTCCGGAGCCGTTCACCTTTATTCCTGCGGACATGCGGGCGGTGGCGCTGGCCGACGGGAGCATCACGAGCCAGTTTTTGGCGTTATTCGGGCGTTCGCCGCGGGCGACCGGGGCGACGAACGAGCGCGACAACAAGCCGGTGCCGTCCCAGTTTTTGCACATGCTCAATTCGAGCCACATCCAGCGCAAGCTGACGGACAGTGCGAAGCTGAAGGCGCTTTTCGAAGCTGAGCGTCCTGTGGAGGAAATCGTCGAAGAGCTTTATCTGACTGCCCTTTCGCGCCGGCCGACGGCAGAAGAGCTGAAAACAGCTCTGGAGTATATCCAGGCCAACCGCGTCAAACGGGAGGGGCTGATCGATATGACGTGGGCGCTGATCAACAGCATTGAGTTTCTTTACCGCCATTGATCGTCGCGGCGCCGCAGTTTGCGTGTGATCCGGTCCTGTCCAGTCCGTTTCCGTCCGTTCGAGGAAGAGAAAGGAAAAAGAGACCATGGGCGCCAACCGCATTTCCGATCCCCGCCAGGTCACGCGCCGGGCAGCCCTGCGCCAGGGCGTTTGTGGCGCGGCCGGAATGGCCCTGGCCGGTGGGCTCGGCTTGAATCCTTGGGCGGCAGCCGACGAGCCGGCCAAACCTGCCGTCAAACCCCGGGCCAAGTCGGTCATCCAGATTTTCCTCTGGGGCGGGATGTCGCACAACGACACCTGGGACCCCAAGCCCGAGTCGGGCCGGGAGTACATGGGCGAGTTCATGGATGTGATCCCTACCAATGTAGACGGGATCCGCCTGGGCGCCCTGTTTCCCATGCTGGGCAAGCAGGCCGACAAGTTTGCGCTGATCCGCAGCATGACCCACGGCAACAACGGCCATGAGACGGCCGCCTATCTGATGCAGACCGGCCATCCGTCGGGAGAACGGCTGGCCTATCCGAGCGTCGGCGCGGTGTTCGCCTTGTTCAAGGGGAAGGATTACCAGGGGCTGATTCCTCCCTATGTGGTGCTCACCCGCGCCCAGGGCCGATTCTCCGAGGAAGGCTTCCTGGGTGTGAAGTACAAGCCGTTTGCCACCGGCGGCGATCCGAACGCTGCGACCTTTCAGGTCGAGGGCATCGTGGCCCGGGGAATTACCGACGACCGCCAGCGTGCCCGGCGCGAGCTGCTCGAGAAGCTCAACACCCTGGGCGGGGCAATGGCCGCCAGCCCCGCGGTGGCCACGGCCGAAGAAATGAAGGCCCAGGCGTACGAGCTGATCCTCGGTTCCGGCAGGGAAACGTTCGATCTAAGCCAGGAGAAGCCGGAACTGCGCGACCGTTACGGCCGGCACACCTTCGGCCAGGAATGCCTGGCAGCACGCCGGTTGGTCGAGGCGGGTGTGCCTTACGTGGTTATCAATTATCCCGGCGGTTGGGACACGCACCGTAACCATTTCACCACCATGCGGCGCCAGTGCCCGCAACTCGACCAGGGGCTGGCCGCGCTGCTGGAGGATTTGCACGACCGCGGGTTGCTGGAGACCACGATCGTCTGGTGCTGTGGCGAGTTCGGCCGGGGGCCGAAGGTCGACTGGCAGCCGCCCTGGAACGGCGGGCGCAACCATTACGGGAAGGTGTTCAGCGTGCTGGTGGCCGGCGGCGGCTTC
>CAYXPN010000292.1:0-7246 GCA_964467075.1 uncultured Planctomycetaceae bacterium | reverse complement strand
TAGGGTGGGTCAAGCCGCGTAGGGTGGGTCAAGCCGCGTAGGGTGGGTCAAGCCGTAGGCGCAGACCCACCAAGAGTGAAAGCGGAAAGCGGACAGGCAGCCGCGTAGGGTGGGTCAAGCCGTAGGCGCAGACCCACCAAGAGTGAAAGCGGAAAGCGGACAGGCAGCCGCGTAGGGTGGGTCAAGCCGTAGGCGCAGACCCACCAAGAGAGCTTTGCCGGTGGGTCTCGCTTGCGCTCGACCCACCCTACAGCCCCTACGGTTCCGTTCCTTCCGAGGATGGCGCGAAGCAGCAACGCCCACGAATCGCGCACGGTGGTTTAGCACCCGCCACCCACCGAACTACTTCACCTTGCCCCCGGCCGCGCGCCCCTCGGCAATGCACTGCTCGGGCAACTCGCTGCGGAACCGGTCACGGTACACGCCGATCTGATCGAAGGGAATCGGGCGAAAGCCGACCTCGCTCCAGAAGGTCGCGTCGGCACGCAGCCGGAAGCTGCCCGCGCTGGGTTGCTCGATGCCCGGATTGTCTTCAGTGACCAGGTTCTGCCCGGCCACCGAGTAACTGCTGTTGCGGTGCAGCAGCGCGCCGCAGTGCCAGGCCACGTTGCGATAAACCCAGTTGCGGTCGTGGTCCTCTTTCAATCGGGCAAGGTACGGATAGCGCTCGAGATAGAGTGCCTTGTCGATCTCGGGCCGATCCAGTGCGCCGGCCACGAACTGCTGCCAGCGCGCCTCGCCCCAGGGGGAGAAGCTCACCGCGGCGCGGCAGTCGATGAACAGGTTGTTGTCCACGATGTTGTCCTTGCCGCCGTGGATTTGCACGCCGCCGAAGCCGTGGCGCCCCGACGAGGCGCGGTAGAACACGTTGCCATAGACGAGCACGCCGGAGATGGCGTCGTCGAGCCGGATGCCGGCGCGGCCCAAGCGGGGCTCTTCGGTCGGTCGTTGCCAGCCGCCGACGTGGTGGAAGTAGTTGTAGCGATAGACCACGCCGCCGTAGGTGGGATTGCCGTACATGTCCACCCCGCCCTGGTCGTCCGACTCCAGCACCACGCGGAACACCTCGTTCAGCTCCACCAGGTGGTCGTTGCCGCCCACGCGGAACGCGCTCGAGCCCACGTCGTGTACCAGGTTGTGGGCCAGCCGGTTGCCCACCCCGCTGAGCACCACCGCGGGCGTGTAGGTGTGGTCGATGCGCGAAAGCTCCCAGATGTGGCAGTTCTCCACGAAGTGTCCGGCCGGGTCGAGCGTCTTGCGATCGCCGCCCGAGACCACGGTGCCGCCGCGCCCCATGGAGTGGATATCGCAGGAAAGGATGCCGTGCCGGCGCCCGCCGCTTACGACCACGCCGTTGCCGGCGCAGCGCCGGACCGTGCACCCGGCCAGCAGGCAGTCGCTCCCGCCCGTGATCTTCACGGCGTCGGCACAGCCCAGCTCCCAGACGATGCGCTCGAAGCGCACATGGGCGACTTCGCCAAGCTCGACAAACGGCCGGTCGAACACGGACAGCTCGACCACGGCCTGCCGGGGATCGGACGGTGGATAGAGGTACAGCACGGCCCGCTGCCGATCCAGATACCACTCGCCCGGCATGTCGAGCTCGCAGAACAGGTTGACCGCGCGGAACGGCTGGCCCGCCCGATAGCCGTAGCGGTGATATGGCGGCTCGAGCACGATCTTCCCCTCGGCCGGCTCGATGCTGCGGACTTTTTCATACGAATCGGCCCAGTCCCAGAACCAATAGCCGTAGAGCCACGCCTCCGGTTCCTCGGCCCAGCGGGCCAGGCGCTGGTCGTCGAAGTAGATCACGCCCAGCTTCGACCCGCGGCGCCCATGGATTTCGTTGGGTTGCTCGTCGCTGACACGGGCAACCTGCACGAAGCCCTCGTTGGGCCAGCCGGCCATGGGCAGTGCCCGACCGTCGAAGAACAGCTCCGTGACCGAATGGGTGCGAAATCCCCGGCCGCTGGCAAACCCGCCCAGCACCAGCGGTGGCACTTCCTTGAGCCCCAGCCGGCGCAGGTCCACCTGCACCACCTTGCCACGCGCGCTGGCCGGCAGACGTGCGAGCAGCTTCGCATCGACGACCGGCTCGAATCCTTCCAGTCGCACGCCGCCGGAGAACACCGGGCGCTCAGCCGCGGCCGCCCGATAGACGATCGGCGCCGCCTCGGTGCCGGAGTCCTCCCCGCTCAACACGAACGTCTCGCGCAGCGGGTAGCGTCCCGGGGCAATCTCTACGGCCACGCCACCGGCCGGCAGCGGGCCGCGCTGCTTGAGGCGCCGAATTTCGTCCCGTGCGCGCTGCAAAGTGGCAAACGGCCGGTCCGCGGTGCCCGGGTTGTCGTCGGCACCTTGCGGCGACACGTGCAACACCACGGCGGGCTTGATCTCCGGCACCTGCGTGGGTGGCGCGAGCTTGGGTTCGGCCAATTGTCCGGCGCCTTGTTGCGCCAACGCGCCAAGCCCTTGCTGGGCTTCGCGCCGATGGTGTTCGGGCACGTCCTCCATACGCAGCACGGCCTCGAGCTGCCGGCGCGCGCCCGGCAGGTCGCCCCCGGCGATCATCGCCTGGGCGTCACGAAACCGGGCGAGGCTTGCCGGCAGTGGCGCCTCTTGGGCTTCCGCGGCGAGCGCCGCCTTTTGGGCTTCAGCCGCGAGCAGAGCCGCGGCAACCAGCAGCGCGCCGGCGAGTGCTGCTCGTAGATGAAGTAGAAGCAAACGGTTTCCACCCACGTCTTGCGGCCGATTCATCGCATCGTTCCCTTTCGGCAGAAAAGGGGTAAACCGCCGGCTGACGCCGGCGGCTCGCCGTCGCCCTACTTGGCCTCCCACGGCCCGGCCATCCGGCCGAGCTTCAGCCGGCCGCTCTCCAGGCTCACGGTCTGTTGGCCGACCACCGCGCGGTTGCCCTCCACGCGCACCACGGGTCGCTGTCCGGTGGTAAGGAACAGGAAGCTCACCGGCTGGCCGCCCAGGTCCGCGCGCCCTTCACCCGGGGCTCCCGGGCCGCTGAGGACCAGCATGGCCTCCGCCCCGCTTGCGCCCGAGAAATCCACGGTCAGACACGTGCCGTCCTCGGCGCAGAGGATGCCCGATCCGTCCGCGGCCGGCTGGAAGTCGGTGATCCTCTCGGCCTTCACGCGTCCGAACTTCTCCTTGCGCCCCAGTCCCCAGACCCACACGCTGCCGTCGGTGTTGGCCTTGTGCCAGCCGCGCGTGTTGTGGGTCTGCACGGAGACCACAATGTCGTTCTCATCCTGCCAGCGGTTGCGGAACATGTAGAAGCCGTAGGTCTCGTCGCCCACGGCCCGGGGAGTGACCTCCGCGGGATTGCGCTCTTGGAGGGCGAACGGCCAGTTGACCAGCGCCAGCACGGCGTGGTGGGGATAGGGGCTGGGTGTGTCAAAAGGCGTGCCCTGGGCGTCGTCGATGGCCTTCAGGTGATGGTTGTAGAACCAGAGCAGTCCGGCCTGCTGCGCTTCGGTCACCCCGGCAAAGCCTTCGCAGAAGTAGCCCGCCCCGCTGATGCCGTCGCGGTCCCAGACGTTGTGCGGATAGGCGCCGCGCGAAGGAAAGTCCATCTGGCCGTTGCGCGGAATGGTCAGGAATATCCACTTGAGCGTCATCCAGGGGCCGTTGGGCCGCGGGGTGATGAAGTCCTGGCCTGCGGCCACGCGCCAAGCCTGCAAGGCCGGGATAAAGACGATCTGCGACGACATCGAGCCGGTGCCGTCGCCTTCGGCAAACCAGCCGTGGTCGCCGAAACCTTCGGTCATGTTGCGGATCATGGCCCGTTGGCTCTCGGCCAACAGCTTCTGGACCTTCTGGTCATCCGCGCCGGGATCGCCCTGGACGGCCAGCAGCGCCAGGGCCGCCCCGCCCACCTGCATGCCCCAGTGGTTGCTCCCCGGCATGTGGCGGGCCCCGCGGGCGAGGTCCTCGAGGCTCATGAACTGGCCCTCGTTGTAGTCGCAGATGACCTCGGCCACCCTGCGCCGATGGTCCTCGTCCCAGCCGTCGTAGCACAGGTCATAGCCCACCGCATACCAGCCCAGCGACGGCCCGGCGCGCAGGGCACCGCCGGGATTGCGAAACGAATAACGGGCCTCGCGGTCGCGATCGCGCACACCCTGGAAGGCCCACTCGAAACACTCGCGCCCCAGGTCGGCGTATTTCTTTTCGCCCGTGAGTTGATAGAGAAACCCGAAGCCGGCCGCATGCGAGATGCTGTAGGCGCCGACGGGCATTTCGTCGGATTGCGGCTTGGGCCCGCCTTCTTTGCCATAGGCCGAGGTCATGGGGTTCTTGTGCTCGGGCATGGCCTCGCCCCCGCCCAGCACCACTTTCAGGCGCCGGATGATCGCTTGGCCTTCGGGCGTCTTGGCACGAGCCCGCAGCGCTTCCAGGTCGCCGCGGCGGAAGAACAAGCGCGGGTGCTCGCCGGGCTTCGGCGCCACAAAGCCCTTGACCGGCGCGGGCCAGGGAGGCTCGTCCGCGGCCGCGGCTCTCTGCACCGCGGGCCAGCCAGCGGTGAAAAACGCCAGCCAAACAGCCGCCAGCGTGCCCAGAAGCCAGCTTGCCCGTGCGCGCCCGAACAACCTGCAATTGCGCTTCTCTGTCATGACATCTCCTCCTGGCAACCAGCCCAGCGGTGGGGACAAAATGCTCCGCTGCCAACACCCGCGTCCGGCCGTGCGCGCTGGGCGTGCGTCGAATCGTGGGAACGGCGCAAAAAAACGGGTCTGGCAGTCCAGCGGCAGAACTCGCCCGCCGCAGAACACCCCGCGGCCACGACACGCGAGAGCCGGCTGCCTGCGGGCTGAGATCGACCGCAAAGCAGCAGCATTCAGGCGCGGCGTGGCGCGAGACGCCTTATTGGGGGCTCCGGGGGCGGGAACAACGATCACATGATAGCTCGGCCGCTTGAGGGACGCAAACAGCCCTGCGCCCAGGGTCTGGTCGAGGCCGTGTGTACCGGCTGCGTCGGCCCCCGGTGGAGGGACGCGGTCCCTCGCATCCGTTGGCTTAGCACTTGTAAACGAATTGTCTCCCCAATCGTAACCGTTCACGGGCCGCTGCCCGTTTTCGGGCCATTTCGCGTGGATAGTCGCCTTTCGCTCCGCGAAAGCAGCGCCACTTTCGCGGAGCGAAAGGCGACAATGACGGCCCGTGAACGGTTACCCCCAATCGGAGTGCCAATCCGGGGTGGCCGGGGCTGGAGCGAAACGAAGCCCCGGGGAAGTAATACCTTTACGAGTTCTTAGCTTGCGTGCCGATACGTGCGGCCACGACGAAGCGTGGCCCTCCGTTTCGCGGAATCGTTTGGTCCGGGTCGCATAAAGATAGACAAATCAGACAATTTGCGGGACCCATCAACCGCTCCCCAAACCCAGAACCTCCCTCAACCCGCAAGGTCAACCTGACCGATACATTCGATACAGGCTCTCACGGGCTTGAAGACGGAGGCCGGAAGTCGCAAAAGCGCGCGTGGGGGGCCGGGAGCGCGGGCTGCCGGTTCAGACAAGGCCGGAAAGCCGAGAACGCAGAGGCACGCTGCTGATGAAACGGGTGTTTGCACGACCTTCGGCCATGCTGGCCCCTGGTGCTGTCTGGGTCTTGCTGTGGCTGGGCCCGGTGTGCCCATCGGCCCTGGCGGCTGATCCGCCCGGTCCGGTGTATCCGGAGCCTATGATTGCGCCCGGCCGGCTGGCGGCAGCCAGTCCGGTGCCTCCACCGGCCCCTGATCCGCAGGGCCTGATCGATCCCGAGCCCGCGCCGGCCGCGCCTCCCAATCACGCCGAGATGACCGTCGAAGAGCTGCTCGCCCTGGCCATGAGCAACAACCCCACGCTGGCCCAGGCAGCCCAGCAGGTGGCGGCCTTGCGCGGCAAATGGCTCCAGGCCGGACTCTATCCCAACCCCGCGGTGGGCTATCTGGGCGACGATCTGGGCGCCGAAGGCACCGCCGGCAAACAAGGCGCCACCTTCAGCCAGCAGCTTGTCACCGCGGGCAAGCTGCGCCTGGATCGGGCCGTGGCGGCCCGCGAGATCGAACAGGCCCATTGTGCGTGGGAACTCCAGTTGCGCCGGGTGCAGAACGACGTGCGCGCGGGTGCCTACCGGGTAATGGCTGTCCAGCGCCACATCGGCCTGCACGAGCAAATCGTGCAGATCAGCGAAGAGGCCCTGCGCGCCACGGAGCAGCTCTATCAGGCGAAAGAAGTCGCCCACGTGGATGTGCTCAAGGCCCAGGTCGAACACCACACGGCCGAGCTGATGCTCCAGAGCGTTCACAGCGACTACCGCCGGCTGTGGCGACAGTTGGCCGCACTGGTGGGCCTGCCGGAGATGGACCTGGTGCGCTTGCACGATGAGCTCGACGCCCCGCCGCCGGATTGGTCCTGGGACGAAGTCTGGCAGCGCCTGCGCAGTGAAAGCCCGGAGTTGGCCAAGGCCCTGGCCGCGGTGGAGCGTGCCCAGTGCGAGCTGGCCCGGCAATGCGCCGGCCGAGTGCCCGACGTGGAGCTCGAGGCCCAGGTGGTCTACGACTATACGATTCCACAAACGCTTGCGGCCGCGGCGGTCAGTGTGCCGCTGCCGATCTTCGATCGCAATCAGGGCAATATCCGGCAGGCCCAGGCCGAACTGGCCGCGGCGCGCCGCGAAGTGGAGCGGGCGGAGCTGACGATACGCTACCGTCTGGCTGATGTATGGCGGCAATTTGACGACGCGCGCATCCGTACGGCACGCTATCGCGACGATATTCTCCCCATGGCGCGCAAAAGCCTCGAACTGACCCAAAGTGCCTACGCCCAAGGCGAATTGGGCTATCTGGAACTGCTCATCGCCCAGCACATGTTCTATACCACGGCCGAAGAGCACGCCCGGGCCGTGGAAGAACTCTGGGTGGCCGCGGTGCAGATCGACGAGCTATTATTGTCCGGCGGGCTCGAGCCGGTCGAAGGGCCCTGAGCCGGCGTGAGCCGCTCACAACGTGTCCGGCCACGGAGGAAACTCCACAAGCAGCCCGCCGCGGCACGCGCCTGCGTGCCATGAGGACGCCAATCACGAAAACGCGAAAGGGCGAAAGCACGAAAGAGACTGTCGAGGCGAAGGGTTCTTGCTGATGGTCCGTCGAATCGCCAAGTGCAACCCGTCCACAGCGGTTCGGATTGATTCGAAATGCGTAACAGTTCAGCCGAATGGAGCGACCCGGCCCGGCCGATGGCTGTCAGCCCCG
>CAYXPN010000291.1:0-7248 GCA_964467075.1 uncultured Planctomycetaceae bacterium | reverse complement strand
CATGTCCCACATCGTGACCATCCAGACCGAGGTGCGTGATCTGAAGGCCCTGGAGACCGCCTGCCAGCGCTTAAGCCTGCGCGCTCATCCCATACCCCAACATGGGGATACGCGATGGTCTCGCTCCGGCGCCGGCGAGGGAGGTGCTAGCGAGCCATCAGGATCAAGCGTATATTGGGTTCCTGCGGCTCGTAATCCCTTGTTGGGACGGGAGTTCGGCACCGGGAGAATACCAAATGGGCACGGTTGTGACGGCCGGTCGCCAGCTCTCGAAACCCGCGCAGGAGGCTGCAACCTTCCCGTGCCCCGAAGTGGAGGTGGAGCGAACTCGTCCGATGCCGAAAGTCAACTGCCCTTACAACACCCGCCTCTTGAAGGGCGGGGCGCTGCTGAACGATATGCGGATGCTAGTCCGCAACTGGTCTGACGAAGCCGCCATCGCCCGAGGGAAAACCATCATTGAGGCGGATCTGCTTGGGAAGCGGTCGCGGGCTCGGGCCGCCGTCACGTGCGACAAGGTGTTTCGGCCAAGGTACATGGAGGGCGATCCTCCAGACGGATGGAAGATTGTCCGGGAGCTGGAAGACCGCAGCCTCCCCATCGAGACGGTTCGCCCCGTCTACTACTGGATCACCGCCCGCAGCGACCGCCTGTTGTACGATTACGTGGTTGACGAGATTCTACCGCGGAGCAAGACCCACGACCCATTGGTCCGCGCCGAAGAAGTTGCCGCCTGGATCACTGCCCGTTTCGCGAAGTACAAGCGGACGCTGTCAGCGACGGTCACCACGAGGCTGGCGCAGGGCATCCTCTCCACTCTCCGTGACTTCGGCATCCTGGAGGGCGCAGTGAAGAAGCGGATCGCTCCAGCGTACCTTTCGATTGAGGCCTTTGCGTACCTGGCGTTTGCGATCCACGCCCAAGGCGCCAGCGGTGAGGCTCTGGTAACCCATCGTGACTGGGGCCTCTTCCTCTTGGCCCACGCCGCTGTGGAGCACCAGTTCCTTGAGGCTGACCGGCACAGCCTGCTCAGTTATCAGGCCGCCGGCAAGATCATGCGGGTGGATTTCCCGGCCCAGACCTACAAGGAAATGGCCGATGTTATCACTCGAAGAACGCATTAGGAGCCTCCAGGCCGATTTGCTTGCGTCGCCGCTGCGAATCAATGCCTACCACGATCTGCCGTTCGCTAGATTCCACTACGATCCGGCAGACGAGTTCGCCGTTCGCAAGCAGATTCGGTTCCTAGCCACAAGGGTGGAGAATGCAGGCCGCAGGGTTCACCTGATTTCACTGGCCAAGCTCCTTTGGATGGCCGTGGAGCAGACCGAGGGAGTGGCGGCAATCGCTGATGAAGAGCAGCAGTTCGGCTTCCGGCGGGCACAGGAGAGTGTTTGTGCGCTTCTCTCCGATGAAGTGTTTATGCCGTTGCCAGACACACTGTGCAAATGTATGGAGACATTCGATCCTTCCATAGACATGGTGTTCCTTGTCCGCATTGCTGCCCTGTCTCCGGCAATCTATCGGTGCGCTAAGCTTCTTGAGCAGTTGCACGGGCGGACCATGGTACCGATCATACTCTTCTATCCCGGCACCTTGGAAGGCGAAACCAGCCTGCGCTTCATGGGACTCCCTGATCGCGAGCAAACGGGTGCCTACAACTACCGGGTGAAGGTTTACTGACCAGTCATCCACCGTGCCTAAAATAGGTTTGGGCGAATGGCAAGGCGTGTCATCCGCGGCGTTCACGAGATTGGCTGATTCTTGAGAATCAAGTGGGACATAGCAGGGACCTCTAGAGCTGATTGGGTGCACCATGCAAACGATCGGTGAGCTGTTTTCAAAGGACATCCGTCGCCACATCGAGGAAGTAATCAAGGTCGACCAAGCCGACGCGGCTACGGTCCGAAACGAGCTGGAGGAGTACGTTGCCACCGACTCAATCCAGGACCACTTCGTGACGGTCTACAAGGCAGTGGCGGAGGCCAAGACCGAGCCCCATGAAGGCATCGGCGTGTGGGTTTCGGGCTTCTTCGGCTCCGGCAAGTCGTCTTTTGCCAAGATCCTCGGCTACACGATCGCGGCCAAGGATGTTGGGGGTGAGTCGGCCAGCCAGCTCTTCCAGCGGAATGTGCAAAACGCGACGATCAGCACCTACCTGGACCAGATCAACACGGCCATTCCCGCCGATGCCGTGATCTTCGACGTGTCCATGGATCGCGGTGTCCGCACGGCCAGCGAACGGATCACCGAGATCATGTACAAGGCCCTATTGCGGGAGCTGGGCTATTCCGAGGACTTCGATCTTGCAGAGCTGGAGATCAGCCTGGAGGGCGACGGTTTGCTAGACCGATTCTGCGAGCAGTTTCAGGCTCGCCACGGTAAGTCCTGGGACGTTCGACGCAAGCTGGGGCGGGCTGTCAATGAAGCCAGCGCGGTGCTATGCGATCTGGACCCAAAGACGTATCCCGAGGCCGACTCCTGGGCCAAGGGGCTCGGCCAAGGCCGCGCCGACGTGACGCCGAACCTGCTGGCCCAGCGTGCCTTTGAATTGGCTGCCCGACGCCGCCCGGGCCGCGCGCTGGTCTTCGTGATCGACGAAGTGGGCCAGTATGTATCCCGCAGTGTCGACAAGATGCTCGACCTGCAGGCCGTAGTCCAGGCGATCGGCAAGGAGGGGAAGAACCGGGTCGTCAGGAAGCAGGCGGTCGCCCCATTCTGGATCATTGTCACGTCCCAAGAGAAGCTGAGCGAGGTGGTCACTGCTTTGGACTCGAAGAAGGTCGAGTTGGCCCGGCTCCAGGACCGCTTCCCAATACCGATTGACCTCAAACAGTCCGACATCGCAGAGATTACGGGAAAGCGCGTTCTGGCCAAGTCCCCCGAAGCCGAACAAGTCCTCGGCCAGCTTTACGACCAGCACGAAGGTCGGCTCAAGACGCTCACAGCCATGGAGCGCACGGGCCGCGCCACCAGCGTTTCACGGCAGGCGTTCGTCGACCTCTATCCGTACTTGCCCTACCAGATCGACCTTTGCATCGACATCGTTTCCGGCCTGCGGCTCCGCCGTGGCGCGCAACGGCACATCGGCGGCAGCAACCGCACAATCATTATGCAGGCCCAACAGATGCTCGTCCACCCGCGGACCAACCTGGCCGACGAGCAGATCGGCCAGTTGGTCACGCTCGACCGGGTCTACGAGTTGCTCTACGCCGGTAACCTCTTACCGATTGAGGTCACCCGAGAGGTCGATGACGTTCCGAAGCGGCTTCCGGGCGACAAAATGGCTTACAAAGTGGCCAAGGCCATCGCCCTGATGGAGGTAGTTACCGACGCCCCCCGCACGCCGCACAATCTCGCCGTCGTGTTGCACCCGAGGGTCGAGGCCGATTCCCTGTTGCCGCAGGTCGAGGCGGCACTGGCAGCCCTGGTCGATAAGCAAGTCGTTCGCGAATCCGAGGAAGGTTACAAGCTGCTCACCATCCAGGAGAAGCGATGGGACGACACTCGGCGCGGGCTGGACCCCAAGCCGGCCGACCGCAATCGCATTAAACGCGAGTCTTACAAGGAGATCTTTGCCGATCCGAAGCTCAAGAAGTACCGGTACAAAGACCTCAAGTCGATCAAGCTTTCCTTGGCCATTGATGGCGAGGTGGTCGATTCCGATGGTGACGTCCGACTCAACATCCTTTGCGCCGACGACCCGGAGGAGTTCACCGACCGTTGCAAGGAGGCCCGCACAGCCAGCGGTGAGCGCCGCAACGAGTTGTTCTGGGTGGTCAGCTTGAACGAGGAAATCCACCGCCTAGTCGAAGAACTTTATCGCTCCCGCGAGATGGTCTCCACCCACGAGCGGCTGGCGGCCCAGGGGCAGCTCTCAGCCGAAGAGTCCGCCTGTCTGGCCGACGAGAAGGTCCGGCGCGACCGCTCGCAACGCGAGCTGCGCGGCAAACTGGGCGAGATCACGCAGTCGAGCACTGGCTTCTTCCAGGCAGTTCAAAAAGACGCGTCGTCGCTCGGCCAGAGCCTCTCCGAGATCATCCACGGCCTGCTCGACTACGCCGTGCCCACGTTGTACCCAAAGATCGAGTTGGGCAACCGGCCCGTAAAGGGCGACGAGGCCGAGAAGCTCCTCACCGCAGCCAACCTCAGCGGCTTGCCACCGGTCTTCTACGACGACGAGAACGGGCTGTCGCTCGTGGCCAAGCAGCAGGGACGGTTCGTCCCCAACTTGGGCGCCGAAATCTGCCGCGAAGTCCTCGAATACCTCAAGCGCGAGCACGCCTACGGCAATAAGGTCACCGGCAAGATTCTCGACGCCCACTTCCAGGGTATCGGCTACGGTTGGGACCCCGACGTGCTGCGGATCGTGCTGGCGGTCCTGCTCCGTGGCGGGGCCATCGAGGTGACCCATCAAGGCCGCAAGCACCGAAACCACAATGATCCTGCCTGCCGAGTCCCGTTCACGTTGAAAAACGCTTTCCGGGCGGCCTCGTTCACCCCACGCGAGAGCCTGGGTTTGAAGATCCTCACCGCGGCTGCCCGCAATTACGAGGAGATCACCGGCAGCGAGGTCGACATCGAGGAAAGCGCCATCGCCCAGGCGTTTCAGAAACTGGCAGCCGAGGATCGCGAACGACTCCTTCCGGTGGTCGCCAACATGAAGGCGTACGACCTGCCTGGGCTGGAGACGATGGTCGAGCACCAGCAGACCGTCGACGGTATCCTCGACATGGCCACTGACGACTGCGTGATGACGTTAGCCGGCGAAGGCAAGAGCTACCAAAAGGCCCGTACCGTTGCAGTCCGCCTCTCCGAGGCCCTGACCGGCCAGAACCTCCAGCTCATCCGCCGCGCCCGCCACGTCCTTTCAACCCAATGGCCCGTGGTGCAAAGCCACGGTGCTGATGAAGAGACGATCGCCCAGGTGGAGCAGCTTCGTTCGGCCCTTTCCTCAGAGGGTTTCTACTCCAACGTGGAAGGCATCCGGCAAACTGCAGATGGGATCGCCGCGAAGTATCGCGAGCTGTACCACGACATCCACCAGAGGCGCTCGCAGCTTTACGACGAAGCTGTCAACGAAATCAAGGGACTGCCCGAGTGGTCGATGGTGTTTCCCGAGGCCAACACCAACCCCGACCAGCAACAGGCCATCCTCGCGACGCTGGCGCCCAAAGCCTTGTGCATGCCCGACCTGCCCGACGCTGCTGCTGTGTGCCGCCAGTGCCACGCCACGGTCGCCGAGATGGAGTCGGACGTCGCTGCGGTGACGGCCCGCCGTTCAGAAGTCATCCGGCGGCTCCAGGAATTGGCCACGCCGGAGCAGAAGGTTGTGACTGTGCGAGTGGCCGACATCCTCGGCAGTGTGCTCAGGGATGTTGATCCCAAGGACTTGGAGAAAACCGAAAAAGCAGTCGATGAAGCGCTGAACGCTCTCAAGGAACACCTGCTGAAGCTCCTCGCCGAAGGCTCCCGCATTGTGTTGGAGTAGACCATGGAAGCCTTGACGCTCTTCAATCAGAATTTCGCCGTGGCCGAAAGCCTGCTCCAGGTCCACCGCCTCTTTGAGGGATTGGACAAGGCCGATCTCAGCGACCAGCTCCGCCTGGCGATCTGCAAAGAGTGGCAGGCCCCGGAGCACACGGTCGTCCAGCACGCCCGCAACGACCGCGTCTCCGTGCTGGCCCGGGCGACCACGAGAATCCCGGAGTCGCTCACGCTCGAAGGAGGGCTCGACTTCCTGCTGCGCCAAGCCGTAGTGGTCGGCTGCACGTCGCTGGAGTCGTTCTTCTGGGATGCCCTGCGGGAAAACGTGCTCACGGTGGTCCGTGCCCGCAAGTCAAAGGCCGACGCCTCCCTCCGCGACATCCCCATCAAGCTGGGTGACTACATTTCCATGGAGCAGTACGAGGACCCCGACCTCCGCTTCCGGCAGTTGATCCTCAAGAACTTCGAGCGGGCAACGCTCTACAGCGTCGAGTCGATCGAGAACATCGCCCGAACGCTGACGGTCTACCGCTATTGGGATGCGATCGAAGCCGTCACCGGCGGCCGGGCCAAGGACTTGAAGGCTTCCATCCAGGACCTCATCAACCGACGAAACCAGATCGCCCACCGGGCCGACCGGCCCGAGGACGGCGAGACTGCCGACGGCCATGGGCTCCGGCCCATCGACTACTCCTGGACGAACCGCCACGTCCGTGACGCGGAGACGATCGTCCATGCCAGCGCCCGGATCTTCCAGGCGGCCGTCGGCTCGCTGGAGGCCGAAATCCAGGCCGCCCAGGAACAGGAGCTAGCCCGCAAACTGGCCGAGAGATAAACGGAGACGCGCGACCATGAACACCGACACCCTGCGTGACTTCACGCTCCAGGCCCGGGAGATCCTCATCGGCGAGGTTGAGGACCAGCTCGAAGGCATCTACGGGCTGCTGGCCAGTGGGAAGTTCGAGCCCGCCGCCGGCTACCCGGCGCTGGCCCAAATCGCAGAGTGTGCCGAGACGCGCAAGCGGCTGGAAACGTTCATGGCCGACGAGCAGGCCGCCGGGCTCGATCGCGAGGCGGCGCGGCGGAAGCTGGCCAAGGAGGCGGCCTTCACGTGGCTCAACCGCCTGGTGGCCTTCAAGATGATGGAGACCCGGAAGCTCGTCCGCCAGACGGTCACCAAGGGGGTGGACTCGAACGGCTTCAAGATGTGGCTCACCGAACCCGGCAACGAGCCGCACCTGGCCGACTACGAGGCGGGCGAGATGCCCAAAGATGCCCGGGGCGAGGGGCCGCGCGATCGGGCCTACCGCCGCTTCCTGCTGGCCCAGTGTGGGCGGCCGGCCGAGGAGATCCGGGTGCTCTTCGATCCGGACAACCTCGCCAGCCGGCTCGCCCCGCGCCCCACCGTCCTGACCCAACTGATCGACATGACCGGCGCCGACGAGCTGACCGAGGCGTGGCAGCCGGGCAACGAGGAGACGATCGGCTGGGTGTACCAAGGTTTCAACTCCGAGGAGTTGGAAGCGGCCTTCCGCGAGGTCCGGCTGGCGAAGAAGAAGTTCGAGGCCGAGGACATCCCGGCCGTAACCCAGCTCTTCACGCCACGATGGATCGTCCGCTATCTGGTCGAGAACACCCTGGGCCGCGGCTGGCTCCAGATGCACCCGGACAGCACGCTGGCCGACAAGCTCGATTACCTCGTTCCCCTCGAAGGAGAGATTCCCGCGGCGCCGCTCAAGCCGGTGCGCGAGATCACCCTGC
>CAYXPN010000290.1:0-7277 GCA_964467075.1 uncultured Planctomycetaceae bacterium | reverse complement strand
CGCCTTTTCGTCCTTTCGTGCTTTCGTGGTTCCTCTGTAATGTTGCTACAGACTCTACTTCCGGCGGTTTTGAGCGTGCAGCAGAAGTCTCTCTCTGTTTTGGCGAAGCCCCCCGTGAGCAAGAACCGGCACCGCACCGGCCGGCGCAAGGTCCGCCCGGCCGATGACTTCGAGGAACAGTCGCGCGTCGGGCAACCGCGGCTCCCGGTCGAGTTCGTGCAGTTCCTGTTGCACGGCAAGAAGTGGTGGCTAACACCGATCGTGCTCGCACTCTTGGTGTTGGGGCTCCTGGTGTTGCTGGCCGGTTCGCCGTTGGCCCTTTGGATCTACCCGGTATTCTGAAGGCATGGGCTCACGCAAGCGGAGACGCTCGAAAGGCGGAGTTGCCCCGACGCGGGAAGGTTCGGCGGCGCGGCCGGCCGCACCGGCCGCTGCCCGGCCACAGCGTCCCCCGTTGAGCCGGCGCCGCAAGTGGCTCTACCGGCTGGCGGCGATGACGCTCGTGCCGGCACTGTTCTTCCTCGCGTTAGAATTGGGATTGCGCGTCTTCGGATACGGGTATCCGACGGCCTTCTTCGTGCCGATCGAAGGGCGCGACGGCCTTACGACCAATCCGCGATTCGGCTGGCGGTTCTTTCCCCCGCGCCTGGCCCGCACGCCCGCCATCTGCGAGATTCCGGCCGAGAAGCCCGAGGGCACGTTCCGCATCGTCGTGCTCGGCGGTTCGGCGGCGATGGGCACGCCCGACCCGGCCTACGGCTTCAGCCGCTATCTGCAAGTGATGCTGGAGGACCGATTCCCCGGGCGGAAGTTCGAGGTCGTCAACGCCGCGATGACGGCCATCAACTCGCACGTGGCGTTGCCGATCGCCCACGATTGCCGCCGGTTGCGTCCCGAGCTGTTCGTGATCTACATGGGCAACAACGAGTTTGTGGGGCCCTTTGGGCCGGGTACGGTGTTTTCTGGCGTTTCCACCAGTCGCCGCTTGATCCGTGCCAGCATTGCCATCCGCGCCACGCGGACCGGCCAGTTGCTCGACGGCCTGTTGGGCCGCTTCACCAGCGGCGAGGGGGGCGCGGGCGAATGGAAGGGCATGGAGATGTTCATCGGCAACCGCGTCCCGCCCGGCGATCCGCGGGCCGCGGCGGTCTACGACAACTTCCGCGCCAATCTGCGCGACATCGTGGCGGCCGCCCGCGGCGCGGGCGCCCAGGTCGTGCTTTGCACCGTGGCCGTCAATCTGGGCGATTGCGCGCCCTTTGCGTCCGCGCATCGCGCCGATTTGGGCGACGACGAGCTGGCGGAGTGGGAGGCCGCATACAAGAAAGGCATCGCATTGGTCGAGGCCGGCAAGCCCAAGGAAGCGTTGCAACGGTTCCTGACAGCCGCGGACATCGACGACCGCTTCGCCGAACTGCAATTCCGGCTTGGCCAATGCTATGCCGATCTCGAGGAATTCCAGGCGGCCCGCGAGCACTTCGCGGCGGCCCGCGACTGCGATGCCCTGCGCTTCCGCGCCGATGCGGCGGTCAACGCGGCGATCCGCGAAGTGGCCGCCCACGGCCCGGAAGAGGAAGTGCATCTGGTAGATGCCGAGCGGGCGCTGGCCGAAAGCCAGTTCGCCCCACACGGCATTCCGGGCGAACGGCTCTTCTATGAGCACGTCCATCTGACGCCCGAGGGGAACCACGCGTTGGCCTCCGCGGTCTTCGCGCAGGTGGCGGCGATCCTCGCCGAACCAGCGGAGCCGGACGGCGCTGCCGCAGCAGCGGTGGCGCCGCCCACGTTCGAGGAGTGCCGTCGCCGGCTCGCCCTGACTGCGTGGGATCGCTATCGCCTGGCGCGCGACATGGCCGTCATGGAGGGGCGGCCGCCCTTTACGAATCAGTTCGACCACCGCCGACGGACCGCGCAGCAACGGGCGGCCCTCAACGAACTCCAAGGCCGATGTGCGTCGCGCGCCGTCTTGGACCAGGCGCAAGACGAGTACGCCGCGGCGATCCAGCGGAACCCGGAGGACTTGTACCTGCGGGCCAACTATGCCGGTTGGCTCGAGCACCGCGGCGACTACGCGGCCGCGGTCGAGCAGATGCAGAAGCTGCTTGCGCGGTTTCCCAACGCCGCCAATTGGCGGAGCCGGCTCGCCTTGCTGTTCGAGGCGCAGGGCAAGTGGGACGAGGCCGTCGCCGAGTTGGGGAAGATGCGGGAGATCGTCCCCCAGCAGGCCGCGACGATTTGTTTCGACATCGGCACGGTGCTCTTGAAAAGCGGCAAGCCTGCCGAGGCGGCCGAACAGTTCCGCCAGGCGCTGGCCATCAGGCCCAACTACGCCAAGGCCGTCAACAGTCTCGGCGCGTGCCTCTACCTGCAAGGCAATTCTGGGGAGGCGATGGAGCATTTTCGCCGGGCAATGGAGCTCGATCCGAAGCTGGCGACGGCCTACAACAACCTCGGCATGGCCCTGCTAAAGCAAGGCAAGCTCGACGAAGCCGAACGGCAGTATCGGCAGCTCGTCGAGATCGATCCCACCAACCTGGATGCCCACCACGCCCTGGCAGTGATCCTGAGAAAACGAGGAAAACCCGATGAGGCCGTGGCCCAGTGCCGCGCGGCCGTCGCCGCGTCGCCGTATAGCGCCGCGGCCCACTATCTGCTCGGCCAATCCCAGCAGGCGGCGCACCAGACGGCCGACGCAGTCGCGCAGTACCGGGAAGCCATCCGGCTCGATCCGGACCATGTGCAGGCGTTGAACAATCTGGCGGCGATGCTGGCGACCTCGAGCGATGCGGCCTGCCGCGACGGCGCCGAGGCCGTGCGGCTCAGCCGGCGGGCCTGCGCGCTGACCAACCATAGCGACCCGCGGCTGCTGGGAACGCTGGCCGCGGCCCACGCCGAGGCGGGGCAGTTCGCCGAGGCCGTCACGATTGCGAGCAAGGCCCTGCAGATTGCCCGCACCAAGCGTCAAGAGCCGCTCGCCGCCGCGCTGCAGCAGAGGCTGCGCATGTTCAAGGCGGGTCAGCCGGTGCGCCAACGGTAGCGGTGGGGAGGCGAATCGCGTGTGCCCGCGAACGGCAAAGACGGTCAAGACCGCCCCGTATGGCGGTCCGGGCGGCGAAGCGCCCGCGGCCGGCAAGCGGGTCGTGGTCTGGCTGAATGCCTGCCAGCGTGCCTGGAAGCAGATCGGTGCCGGCCGGTTGCTGCTGGCGTGCGCCTTCTTCGCGGCCTACTACCTTTACATCCGGCAGGTCATTGATCCACAGGTAATCTACCACGCGCCCGGGCTGGAGCTGCCTTCCGGCGAAACGGTTGCCTTCCCGCTCTTCTTCCGCGGCACGGCGTTCTTCGGCAGTTTCCTCGATCGGCCGGGCGGGCTGGCCGAGTATTCGGCCGCCTATCTGATGCAGTACTTCTACTTCGCCTCTGTAGGTCCGCTGATCCTCACGCTCGCCGCATGGGCGTTGTTCCTCTTGTACGGACTAGTGGCGCGAAACGTCGGCGGCGCGACCTGCCGCACGTTGCGGTTCCTGCCGCCGCTGCTGCTGTTGCTGGTCTACGGCCACTACACGTTTTGCCTGCCGCAGACACTGGCGCTCGCGTTTGCCCTGTCGTTGGCAAACTGCTACCTGCCGGCCTCCAAGCGATTGAAACGGCGTTGGCTGCGGTTACTCGCCTGCGCGGTCGGCGCGGCACTGACCTACTATGTTGCGGCGGGGGCCTTCTTGCTGTACGCGGCGCTGTGCGCGGCCTTCGAGCTGCTGGAAAAGCGGCGGCATTTGGCAGGTGGCGCATGCCTCGTGGCCGCCGTCGGCGTGCCGCTGCTCGGCGCGCTGCTGTTCAAGATCCGGCTGGCAGAGGCCTTCTTCCGGCTGTCGGGCATGGATGCCGGCAACCGTGGCACGGCCGTGGCGGTCTTCGCGGTCCTCAACGCCGTGCCGCTGGCGTTGGTGGTCGTCCTCTCGCAGAGACGGCGGCTGAATCGCTTGGCAGCGGCCTTCGCTTCTCGGGCGGGGGCAATGGGCGAGTTTGCCCGGTGGATGCGGCTGAGAGCCGTTTTGCCCGCGCTGATCGTGATCGTGGCGGGCGCCTGGATCGCGCAGCGCGGGCCGCACCGCGAAAGGCACGATGCATTGCGCATCAACTTCCTCGCGCGGCGAGAAATGTGGCCCGAGTTCCTGGAGGAGTTGCGGCAGCATCCGCCCGCCGGGTACGGCTACGCATTGTTGTGCGACGTGAACCGCGCGCTGTTCGAGACCGGCCGGCTCCCGAGCGACATGTTCGCCTATCCGCAGCACCCCGGCGGGCTATTCCGGGTGGGAGCAAGCGGTGCGAACCTGCCCGGCGCCTGCGACGTGCTCTTGCGGTTGGGATGCGTGAACGAAGCCGAACACACGGCCCACGAGGCCCTGGAAATCCACGGTGAGCGGCCGGCGACGCTGCGGCAACTGGCAATCATCAACGTCGCCAAGGGGCGTCCTGAAACGGCCGCCGTCTTCCTGCGGGTCCTGGCGCAGGAGGTCGTTCACGGGGAGTGGGCGAGAGACTGCCTGCGGCGGCTGGAGGACGATCCGTCGCTGGCCGCCGACGCGGAAATCTGCCGCTTGCGCGCCCTCATGGTGAAACGCGACAGGATTCTCGGAGCCACCGCCGAAGAAGACTGCCTGTTGGCGTTGCTGGAGCGCAACGCGAAGAACCGCATGGCCTTCGAGTACCTGATGGCGTATTACCTGCTCCACCGGCGGCCGGCCAAACTTGCGGCCCAACTACGGCGGCTGGACGACTTGGGCTATGCGGGCGTTCCGCCGATCTATGCCGAGGCCTTCCTGTTGGACGCCCGCGTCCGGAACCGCCCCCCAGCGATTCCCGGGCGGACGATTTCCCCCCAGATTGTCGCCCGCGTCGAACGGGTGATGCAGATCGTTCGCGACTCGCGCGGCGACCGGCGGGCGATCGACGAGGCGATGGCGAAGCAGTTTCCGGCGAGCGTCTCGCGCTATCTGCTGAAAATGCCCACGGAGACGGACCAATGACCCTTCGCCGTCCTCATTGGATTGCCTTTGCGGGCCTGCTGCTGGCCGGAGCTGCTGCCTTGGGCTACCGCGCGCTGCACGGCAACGCGACGCCGCCGGCGGAATACGTGGATGTTTCCCGTGCGCCGCAGATCGATCCCGACTACGGCGGCTGCACCATTCCGCCCAACATTGCCCCGCTGAACTTCACGGTGCAAGAGCCGGGCACCCGCTATTGCGTGCGCGTTTCTTCGGCGGAGACCGAGGGCTTCGTCGTCTACAGCCGGACGCCGGGGATCGTGCTGCCGGAGCGGGAGTGGCGCGACGTGCTCCAGCGCAGCCGCGGCGGCAACGTTTCCCTCGACGTGTACGTCCGCAACGACGACAGCACGTGGCGGCGCTTCGAAACGCTCGTCAACTGCGTCGCCGCGGAAGACTGCGATCGTTACGTCGTCTATCGCCGCCTCAAGCCGCTGCACAACACCTTCACGACGATGGGCATGTATCAGCGGGACTTGAGCGGCTACGAGGAAACGCCGATCATCCGCAGCGGTCCGGAATCGCGTCGTTGCATCAACTGCCACACCTTTGCCGGCAACCGGCCCGAGCGCATGCTCTTTCACGTCCGCGGCCGGGGCGGTCCGGCGATGGTCCTGGCACAAGACGGCGAGTTGCGGAAAGTCGACACGCGGACTCCGACCGCCGCCATCCCGGCCTGCTATCCGGCATGGCATCCCAGCGGGCGGGTCGTGGCGTTTTCCACAAACCGCCTGGTTTTGCTGCACCACACGGTGGGCGACAGCCGCGACGTGTTCGATTACGCCTCGGACCTGGCAGTCTACGACGTTGCCTCCCGGCGCCTGTCGACGGCGCGCCAAATTGCCGATCCCGACCGGCTGGAGACGTTCCCCGCGTGGTCGCCCGACGGCAAGTACCTTTACTTCTGCAGCGCGCCGAAGCGTTGGCACGCGGAATTGGAGCAGCAGAAGATCCTGCCCGCCAACTACCGCCAGGTGCGTTACGACTTGTATCGCGCGCGCTACGACGTCGAGACCGGCGCCTGGGGCGAGTGGGAGAGCGTGCTGTTGGCGAACGATACGGGTCTGAGCATCAGCGAGCCGCGCATTTCGCCCGATGGCCGCTTTCTCCTCTTCTGCATGCACGAGTACGGCTCGTTCCCCGTCTACCAGCAGAGCAGCGACCTGTACATGATGGACCTGGCCACGCGTCGCCATTGGCGGCTCGATTGCAACAGCCCGCGCAGCGAGTCGTGGCACTGCTGGTCGAGCAACGGCCGCTGGATCGTGTTTGCCAGCAAGCGCCGCGACGGCCTGTTCGGCCGGCTGTACCTGAGCTACATCGACGGCGACGGCCAGGCCCACAAGCCGCTGCTGGTGCCGCAACGGGATGCCGCGTTCTACGACTCATGCTTGGACAACTTCAACGCGCCGGAGTTGATTGCCGAGCACGTTTCGATTGCGGAGGACGCGTTTGTGGGCGCGGTCGAGGGGGAGGAAGTCGAGGCGCTGGCCGAAGAAGATCCTTATGGCTCGCCTCCGCCGTCCGGCCAAGCGGAAGTCGAAGAATCGGCCCTGGCGGCGCTCCGCAAGGACGCGGAGGCCCGCCCCCAGGACCCCGAGCCGCGCTATCGCTATGCGCTGGCCCTGGACGAGCGCGACCGGACGGCCCGCGCGATCGAGCAGTATCGTCGGGCGGCCGCGCTGGCCGGCGGGGCGCCCGTTCTGAAGGCGCAGATCCTCTGCCGCCTGGCCTGGATTCACTCGACCCATTGGAATGCCCGGCTGCGCGACGGCTTTGCGGCGGTGCTGCTGGCCGAGGAGGCCCGCGAGTGCCTCGGCCGGGACGACGCCGCGGTGTTGGACGCGCTGGCAGCCGCCCGCGCCGAGTGCCGTCAGTTCAGCCGCGCCGCCGAGACCGCCCGGCGGGCCGCAGCGTCGGCCGAGCGGGCCGGCGACGCCAAGTTGGCGAAACGCATCCGCGGCCGCGTCGACCAGTATCTTGCCGAGAAACCCTGCCGCTCCATATCGCCGTGATCCGCAACGATTCCTCAGCGTTGCTTTGCGTGGGTTGGGCTAGAGAAATGTGGCGATCCGCGTCCAACCTTGACGTGCCGTAACAGTTCAGCCGGATGGAGCGCCCCGGCCCGGCCGATGGCTGTCGGCCCCGAGTTCTGGACAGGATGACAGGATGACAGCATGACAGGATGACAGGATCGCAGGATGACAGCATGACAGCATGACAGCATGACAG
>CAYXPN010000289.1:0-7281 GCA_964467075.1 uncultured Planctomycetaceae bacterium | reverse complement strand
TCACGCCGGCGTGTTCAGCTTGATGACCGACGCGCTGGGCGGTTGCTCGCCCGGCCGGTAGCCGGCCATCGCTTCGATCTCGGGACGAAAGTAGGACATGGGCCTGCAAATCACAGTTTCCGCACCGTCACGCTCGCACGATGCGCGGTCAGCCCCTCTTTGGTTGCCAGGATCTCGACGTCCCGGGCCATTTCCATCATGCCCGAGCGGTCGAAGTGCAAGATGCTGTTGGTGCGGAGAAAATCGTTGCACGACAGGCCGCTGGCAAACCGCGCCGTGCCGCTGGTGGGCAGCACGTGCGACGGCCCGGCCGCATAGTCGCCCAGCGCCACCGGCGCATAATTGCCCAGGAAGATCGCGCCCGCATGGTCGATCCGCTCGGCCAGTTGCTCGGCGTCCCGGGTGGCGATGTGCAGGTGCTCGGGCGCGATCTGGTCGGCCAGCCCACAGGCCTCGTCCGCATCGCGCGCAAGGATCACCGCGCCGAACTGTTCGAGGCTCTCGCGTGCCAGCGCGCCGCGCTCGAGCCGGGAAAGCTGGCCTTCGAGCTCGCGCACCGCGGCGTCCAGCGCCTCGGCCTGCCAGCCGATCAGGATGCTCGCGCCCGGCGCGTGCTCGGCCTGGGCAATCAGGTCCGCGGCCGTGAAGTCCGGGCGCGTGGACTCGTCGACGATCACCACCACCTCGCTCGGGCCGGCGATCGAGTCGATGTCCACCTCGCCGTAAACGCGCCGCTTGGCCAGTGCTACAAACAGGTTGCCCGGCCCCACGATCTTGTCCACCCGTTCGATGCCCTCCACGCCGTAGGCCAGCGCGGCCACGGCCTGGGCCCCGCCCAGGCGATAGACCTCGTCGATGCCCAGCTCCCAGCAGGTGGCCAGCACGTCGGCGTTGTAGGCGCCGAAGGGCGTGGGCGGGGCCACCACCGCGAGCTGCTCCACGCCGGCCACCTGCGCCGGCACCGCGGTCATCAACACCGTGGACGGATAGGCCGCGGCACCGCCGGGCACGCAGAGCCCGGCGCGCCTGAGGGGCCGATAGCGCTGTGTGAGCCAGCCGCCGGGCACGTCCACGCGCACGTCGCGGTGCAGGATGGCCTCTTGAAACCGCCGGATGCTCTCGCGCACGCGGCGCACCGCACCGAGCAACTCGGCGTCGGTCCCGGCATGGGCCTCCTCGATTTCCTCGGGCGAGACGCGAATCGTCTCGGGCGTTAATTCGGTCTTGTCGATGCGCCGCGTGTAGTCGAGCACCGCGGCCAGACCGTTGCGGCGCACGTCGCCGCAGATGCGCTCGACCACCTCGGCCGGCGCGAGCGCCTCGCCAAAGACCTCGATGGTGCGCTGCCGGCCGGCTGGCGTGACCACGTCGCCCTCAGGGCTGAGCCTGCGCCGCAGCTCGGCCATGGCCGCAGGGACGTCGTCGCCGCGGGTGTCGATGCGGAGCATGCGCAGCGGCTGGTTCGTGTCTGCCATGCGTTGGTTTCCTCTTTGTCTTTAGTCGCTCGAGCAGCAGAGCAAAGGGGACAGTTCCATGTTTTCGGCCGACGGTCCTCGGTGCGAGCAGGCTCTTGTGGCCGAAGAATGGACCAGTCCCCGGCCCGGTCTCAGGTCCAGATCATCGATTCTCGCCTGCGGGCCCTTTGCGCGAAAGCCCCGAGGGCCGCGGCCCGCCGATCCTCGGGCGCGAGCCGGCGAAAATGAGGGCGAAATCTTGTTGCGCCAATGGGCAACCAATGCGTGACACGCCGCCCGGGGCGCCGAAGAATTGGCATGGGCGGCTGGGGGGCCGGGCCAGGTTGTGTTGCGTGGGCAAATCCTCCTCGTCATCGCGGGCACAAGCCGTGCAGAAGCCGCTGTTTGCCGTCACCTGCACCACTTGCCAGTCGCGGCTCGGTGTACGCGATGAGTCCCTCGTTGGAGCTATACTCGAATGCCCAAAATGTGGGAGCATGGTCCAGGTGGTGCCCCCGCCGGGCTGGCAGCCCGCCCAGTCGCCACCGCCCGACGCGCCACCGCCCGACGCACCCCCACCCGACGCACCAGCAGCCGATCAGCCGGCCCCGAGCGCGCCGCGCGCGCCGGACCATCGGCCTGCGCCGCCGGGTGCCGAGGGTGCCCCCAAGGCAAAAGGCCCTCCGGCAGGCCGCGGCAAACCAGTCCCGCCGCGGCGAAAGCCGCCGGGCACGCGGCCGCCGGGCGCTTCCTCGGCTTCGACCCGGCGGGCAACTGCGCCCGTTGCCGCGGCCGGCGCGGTTGAGGGGTCTGGGTTGGAGGGGGCCGAAGCGCTGGCCGAGCCGTTGCCTCCGCCGGGCCATTGGA
The DNA here is from genome assembly GCA_964467075.1 of uncultured Planctomycetaceae bacterium. Lineage (GTDB taxonomy): Bacteria > Planctomycetota > Planctomycetia > Pirellulales > Thermoguttaceae > CAYXPN01. The sequence continues at coordinate 4,960 of CAYXPN010000289.1, read as the reverse complement.
CCTCGCCGTTGGAGCAAAGGTGGCACCGGTGGGTCTTGTGGGGCACGGCGCCGGTGGCCGGCTTGGTGATCGTGGCGGCCGTCTGGTCCACGATTGCCTCGCGCACTCCGCGCTCGCCGGCGGCGCCCAAGTCGGACCAGGCGCCTCAAGCGGCCCAGACACCCCAACAGCCACAGCCCTCGCCGCCCCCTGGCGCGCCTGCCCGAGATCCCGACCGCCTGGACCCGCGCTGGCTGCCCGAGGCCACCACCCTGGTGGTCAGCTTCCGGCCCGCGGTCTTTGCCCAGTGGGCCCATTCGCAGGAGCTTGTCTCGCGGTTCGGCCCTCATTGGGAACAGTCGGTCGGTCGGCTGGTCGAGGGCCTGGGGCTCAAGCTGGAAGGCATCCGGCGGATCACCTGGGCCGGCACGGACCTGGCCCAATGGCCCCGGCGCAGCGTGGCCTTGGTCCTGCTCGAACAGGGCCACTCCACCAACCCCTTGGCCGAACTGGGCGAACAGGCGGCCTTTGGCATTGCAGGCCGAGAGTGCCGTCGACTGAAGGGTTCGGGCTGGGATTTGCCCGTGGCGATCCTCGACGAGCGCTTGCTGCTCACCGGCCCGGAGGACCTGCTGCGCGAGCTGGGCGCGCGCGCGGAGCGTAAGTCCGGCGGTTCCGAAACCGTGCCCTTGCGCAGCGAGGCCATCACCCGACTTGTGGTATCGCTGCCGGGCGAGGCCGACCTGGTGTGCATGGCGGACCTTAAGGCCGCGCAAGCCGCGGGCTGGGAGTTGCCCACTGCGCTTCTGGATGTGTGGCCCGACCTGGCGACTCCCTGGCAGACCGTGTGGGAAGTGGCGGAGGGCATGGGCCTGGCGGCGCGCTGGGTCGGACCCATGCGGCTCGAGGCAGCGGTGGTCTGCGGCTCCGAGACCACGGTGGAGAAGGTCTCCGAGGCACTGGGGCAATTGACCACCGAAGGGGCGCGGGCGGTGGCTTGGGCCGTGGAGTCGGCAGGCCCCAGGCTCGAAGCCCGCGGGGTCGCACCGCCGGTGATTCAACCCTATGAACTTCTCTTGCGCGTGGCCCAGCAGGCGTTGAAAGACGCGCAGTGGGAGACCGCGGAGCAGGTCGTGTGGCTGCGCCTGGACTTCACCACTTCGGCCGCGGAGGTGGCCGGCTGCGCGCTGGGCGGGCAGGCGGCCATGGGCGAGGACTGGCTCTTGGCCGCGCGCCGCGCCGACCAGGCCCAGCAGCAGCGTCTCTTGGGCGCCCTGGCCGATTACCATCGGGCCGTGGGCCGTTTTCCGCCCGGGGCCATGGGCGGCGCGGTGCTCTCGCCCGAGACGCGCCTGAGCTGGATCGCGGCCATGCTGCCCTACTTGGGCCACGAGCCGTGGTACGACGACCTCCAGTTCGGCTATCCGTGGAACGGACCACAGAACCGTCCGGTGACTCGGCAGGTGCTCGGCGAAGTGATTAATCCCGCCCTCTCGCAGCGGCGGACCGAGGCCGGCTTTCCGGTCACACACTACGTGGGAGTGGCGGGCGTGGGGCCCGATGCGGCGCGGCTGCCCGCGGACGACGCGCGCGCCGGCGTGTTCGGCTTTGGACGCAGTGCAGCGCTGGGTGAGATTCCCGACGGGGCATCTAATACCATCGCCATCCTCGGCGTGAGCGGCCGGCTGGGCCCCTGGGCCGCGGGCGGCGAGTCTACGGTGCGCGGCTTGACCCAGGCGCCCTATGTCAACGGACCCGACGGATTCGGCACCGGCCAGCCCGACGGGATGCTGGTGGGCATGGCGGACGGGTCGGTGCGGTTTGTCTCCAAGGACGTGGACCCGCGCGTGCTGGAGATGCTGGCCACCCGAGGCGGCGGCGAAGAGGTGCCGCTGGCGGCCCTGGCTTGGCAAAAGGACGCCCAGCCCCAGGGAGCGCAACCGGAGGGTCCGCCGGCTCAGGGTCCGCCCGCGGCCGTGCCGCCGGGCGCTGAAGGCCCGCCGCTGATTCCGCTTGTTCCGGGGCCGGGAGCCCAGCAACCCGGCGCGCCCCAACCTCCGGCACAGCCCGACGAGCCCGCGGCGCCGGAGCCGGGCCCCGAGCAGCCAGGGCCCGAGGCGGGCCTTGAGCAGCCGCGGCCGGAGCCGGGCCCAGGCGGCCCCTTGCAGCAGCCGCCCGCTCCCCCCGCGCCTGTGCCGGTGGACGTGGCCGCACGCCTGGCCGAACAGGTGCCCGCGGTTGACTTTGCGGACGTGCCGCTGGGCCAGGCCGTCGGCGCGCTTGCGCACCTGAGCACGGTGCCCGTGAGCTTCGACCCCGAGGCCCTGTTGGCCGAGGAGGTCACCCTGGCCGAACCGGTGAGCGTCCACCTGGAGAATGCCACGCTGGGCGAGGCGTTTCGGGCGGTTTGCGGCCAGCACGGTTTGGCGTGTGTGGTCGAAGGCGGCCAGATGGTGGTCACCACGCCGGCCGAGTATCGGCAGGTGTTGCGGAGCATGCGCTTCACGGTCTCCGACCTGGCCGGCGACGAGCAGGCCATGCTGGGCCTGGCCGAGATGATCCAGACCCTGGTGGCGCCGGAATCGTGGCGCGTGCAGGGCGGGCGCGGCAGTCTCCAGGTGGACGGCGGCGCACTGGTGGTCAACCAGACCATGGAAGTGCTGTACCAGGTGCTGGCCTTTTGCGAACGCCTGCGCACCGCTCGGGGCCTGCCCCTGCGCAGCCGCTACGATCCGGAGCGGTTCTCGCTGGCCACGCGCTCCGCGCGCGGGGCCAACGCCCTGGAGCGCACCGTGACGGCCAACTACTATCACCCGGCACCGTTGGCCGAGATTCTCGGCTATCTGGGCCAGCGGGCCCAGGTGGACATCCTCATCGACCGCGTGGCCATGGCCCAGGCGGGACTGAGCGACCAGCGCCCGGCCCGGCTGACCGTGGAGAACCGTCCGCTCGGCGTGGCGCTCGACGAGCTGTTGCAGCCGTTCGGCTTGGCCTATCGAGTGGTGGACGAGATCACGGTCCAGGTGAGCACCCAACAGGCTGTCGAGCAGCACCTCGAGCTGGAGTTCCATCCGGCCGCGGAGCTGCTGGCCGGTGCGCTTAAGCCCGCGGAGTTGATCGACCGGCTCAAGGCGCGCACGGGCGGAGAGAGCTGGAGCGACGCGGGAGGAGCAGGGCGGATCGTTTACGACGCGCCCTCGGGCTGTCTGATCGTGCTCCAGTCGCAGCCGGTGCAGGCGGCCATCGAACGGCTGCTGGCCGAGATGGCCGCGGCGGCAAAGCCGGGCGAGGGCTGAGGGGGCTGTGCAAGCGGCGCGTAGGATGGCCCTGGAACGCGGCCATTCTGGAGTAAGTTGCTGATATTCAAAGGGTGGCGCACAAACCGCAACCGGCCCGAAGGCCGCGCAAAATCCTTGCAACTTTCGAACGCCGGGGTATACTGGGCATTGCGCTGCCCGAAAGGCCTTTTGCACGCGGCCGGCGACGAAACGGTCGTTGGAAAACAGAAGCCCGCGGGCCGCGCTATCCGGGCGGATGCTCGCGCCCCTAAATACCGAGCCATCTTTTCTCAGACCGCAGGCGACAAAGCAGGAGGCAGCGCGAGGACTTGAGCGAGAGGCGCCTCTTTTTGAGCAACGGCCTTTTCTCAGGGATTGAGTCGCTTCTTGCCGTCCCGGACTGATGCCCGCGGTTGGTTCTCTTGCAGATTGGTGCGCTCGAACTGTCTGCTGCCATGAAGCTCGGGGACGGCCCTGGCCGGTCGGCCGGAAGGGAGTCCTTCGAGGTCTCCCCTGTGTTTTGCGCGCCTGTCGGCGGTGGCAGGCAACCCGGCTGTGAGCAGGGCGTGCTGGGTAAAGGCGTTCGGCAGTCAACACTTACGTCTATTTCGCAAGGAACATCACATGAGAGCACATGGTTCGAGTAAGCGCTGCGGCGCAAGCCCGCTGCGCCGGGGTGCCGCGGTCGCCGCGGCACTGCTGGTGCTGTGCTGGGTATGTGTGCCGGCGATGGCCTTGAGCATCCCGGCGAGGGCCTTGATGAGCATCCCGGTCACGGCGAGTGACGGGACGCCGATGGGCACGATCGATGTGCAGGTCAGCCCCGACGGCAAAGGTGTGATCGGCGGATTCACCAGTTCGGTGGGCGATCCGCCTTCGCTGGCTGCCGCGGCCGCGGCCAACGGCGAGGACCACTTCAACTGGTTTCAGGTGGTCGTGCGCGACAACATGCCGCCCAACGACGCGAACGGAAACCCGCTTGTGCCGCCTTATGTCGATCCACCGCCCGGCGGCTATCAGGGCCAGTGGGCCGACAACCTGCCCTGGTACTGGGACGAAGGACCGCCGCCCAAGCCGGGCGAGCCGGGCTTCGAGAATTACGACCCGGCATATGACCTCTCCAGCAATCTGGTGGACACGAACGACGACGGCGTGGCGGACAAGCTTAATTTTGAGGACTTCCCCTGGGGGCCGGAGGGCACATCGCTGGAGTTCAACACCTGGCTGGTGAGCCTCAATGCCGACGGCTCGCTGCACTCCTGGCACGGCGGCTTCGCCTGGACGTGGGACCGGCCGGCCAGCGGCGGTGGCGGAGGTGGCGGCGGGGGCCGGAATATCTTCCCCACGCCCGACGGCGGCCAGATCACCGTGATCAGCGGCCCCTTGGCGCCGATTCCCGAGCCGAGCAGCTTGGTGCTGGCAGTGGCCGGCGGTTTGTGCCTGGCGCTTTCGCTGGCGATTCGCCGCCGCAAGCGTTCGATGGCCTGAAAGCGATGTGCCGCGAATAACGCGTGCGGCGTTGTGTAGGGTGGGTCGAGTAAAAAGCGAGACCCACCGGCAAGGCTTTCCTGGTGGGTCTGCGCCTACGGCTTGACCCACCCTACGCGCCTGCGCCTACGGCTTGACCCACCCTACGCGCCTGCGCCTACGGCTTGACCCATCTATGAGTGTGTGGTTGTCAACCGGTGGCTTGTGGGTGGGTC
>CAYXPN010000288.1:0-7284 GCA_964467075.1 uncultured Planctomycetaceae bacterium | reverse complement strand
ACGTTGAAGGTCCGCGGGACCGGTGACGTTGGTTTCAACCGAGCCTGGAGTGTGAGCCTCTGGGCCCGGCTGGGCGATGCCGAACGGGCCTACGAGCGCCTGGCCGCGATGCTCGCCGACGGCGTCAGCCCGAACCTGTTCACCCAGTGCTATGCCGGCAGGCCGCTCCCGTTCGACGTCGATCCGAATTTCGGCGGGCCCGCCGGGATGGTCGAGATGTTTCTGCAAAGCCGGCTGTTGTGGGAAGACGGACGGCAAGTCGGCGAACTTCGTTTGCTGCCGGCGCTGCCTGCCGCCTGGCCGGCGGGCTGCGTCCGCGGTTTGCGGGCCCGGGGTGGATTCGAGGTGGACATGTGCTGGAGGGCGGGCCGCATTACACGTGCTACCATTCGCTCCAAATCCGGGAATCTCTGCCGCATACACACGGCGGATGATTGTTCGGTTTCGAACAACAGCCAATTCGTTTGCTCGGTCGGGAACGGGGAGGCTCGAGCGTTTCCGACAAAGCGGGGTGAGGTGTACGAGGTAAGGAGGATAGATCCATGAGGCGATCCCAAGCGGCTCTGCTGACTACCGCAATCTGGCTGGTTTGGCCGGCTGTGTTACACGCCGACGAGGCCGTTCCGGCAAAACCCTTTCCGGCCGAGATCCCTCTGGAGAAGCCCACGGACCGGCCGCTCAGCGCGGCCGTGGCCCGGATGTACGACGTGTGGAATCCCTATGAAGATCGGGGCAATGAGTTGTTCAGCAACTTCAAGCACTCGCGGATCGAGGGCCTATCCCGCGAAGCGAACGTCTCGCGGCGGGACCCGAGCAAAGTGCTGAAGATCGACGGCACCTACTACGTCTGGTACACGTGCCGCCGCACGGTGGCGCCGCCGGGAGTGGCGCCCCTGCGGCCGGCGGATCACGACACGGGAGAAGGCGATCGGGTAACGGTCGGGGACGAGCTCGGTTTTCCCGGTGAAGCCTGCCAAAGTGCTCCGGTCCTCGGCTGGTCAATCGTGACTCGAAATTGGTGAGTCATCCGGATAGGCAGACCCTATGAGCCGGGCAAGATGAGTATGGCCCAATGGCCCTTGCCCGGCGGCGAAAGCTCAACCTGGCCGCCGCCGCGCAACGCCGTTCCGCCGGTCCACTCGGCCTTCTGAATGTCGATCCATCGCGCTGCAAGCGATCCCGACGCCCCCGACAGGTCGAGCCGCACGCGGCCGCCGTCGGGGAAATAGATGGCGTATTGCCGGCCGGGTTCGGCCAGGCAGTAAGCTTCGTTCGGCGAACGGTCGCTGAGCAAGTCATTTCGCGGCTGGCAGGCAAAGACATTCATCGCATCGGTAAGCATGCGCGCGCTGCGGATTGTCGTCTGGGCTCGCGGGCTGAGGCCGAGGCCCCACTGCGTCGATTTCTCATGGTCGCCGGTTCCTTCCAGCGGATGGGGGCGGTGGAATCGCGCGGCGCCCCCCCCGGCGAAAACAAGCCGGAAGAACCTCGCCACCGACTCCTCGTCGCCCCCGCGGATGTTGTAGATCTTCGTCGTGTTGATCGGCCGCGGACGCTCGGCAATGTACTCGCGCACGAAGAGGAAACGGTCGTAGTGGGTCTGGCCCGCTTGAGGGCTGTTCTGGGAGACGTCGAGGAAGTTGTACCGTTTCGGGTTGTCGTAGATGTGGCGGTGGTCCGGCGCGCGGACGTCCTCATTGCGCCGCATGTCGGTCACGTAGACGGTGCGCCCCGCCTCAGCCGCCCGGCGGTGGATGTGGTCGGCCCAGTAGTCGCCCCACTCCACGCACTCGCCCGTCTCGTTGTTCATGCAGTAGAGCACGTTCGCAAACTCGAGCGAGATCGAAAGCAGCTTATCGACGAATGCCTGCTGGTAGCGGAGCACCACGCGGTTGTCGTCCAGGGCCGGCACGGTGCGGAAGAACGGATGCTCCGTCGGATTGCCGCGAGGCGCGTAGTTCACCGCGGTCGGCAGGCGCGACTCCTCGGGCGTGTAGGTCACGTTGTTGGCCGGGTTGAATGGGTGCTTCGACCAGCCGCCGACCGACTGGTGGTCCTCGTAATGGTCCCAGGTGGCCCAGACTTCGATCTGCACGATGATGTCGCGCTCTTGCGCGAGCTTCAGGAAATTCTCGAACCGCTGCCAATATTCGTCGTTCCATCGGTCGAGATCGAACTTGCCGCCGGTCTGCGCGAAGGCGAACACGTTGCCCACGTTCCGGTGGCTCATCACGTTGCGGACGTAGTTGCCGCCGGACGACTTGAGCAGGTCGAGGTGGCGATCCAGGCCGATCGGGTGGTTGAACAGGTTGTCCTGCCAGGTTCCGCCCAGCAGCAGCACGGGCTTGCCTTGGTACTGCCAGTAGTACGGGTTTGCTTCGCTGGGGCGAAGGGGCGATTCGTCGGCGCGGGCGGGGCCCATCCCGCCCGCAGCCAGAATGGCCAACACAATAACCGCTGGAATGAGACTCCGAGAGAACGCGCTCTGCAACATGACTTCCGGCTCCTGTACCTTTCTGGGGGATCGATGCCAGTCCATCGCGGCTCTCATACCACAGCAACAGCCTATTCCAGCGGAGACTCGCCGTCAATCCTCCGCGTCACCTTTCAAGAGGATGGCCCTGTGATTGCGGGAAATCGACAGGGCCGAGCCGTTCCGATCTCTGACGCCGGCTTGACGCCGACGACCCGCCGTTCGATGATAGGCGGCGGGGTATCTTTCCGTCAAATGGGCACGCATCCGCATTGCCGGGCAAGTCGCTGACGATGAGAAAACGGCCGCTGCTTCTGACGGCCTGGGGGGCTGCGGCATACGTGGGACCCTTGCCGACCGGCAACTGGCCTCTGCAACGCCACGGCGCCGTTCGCACGAAAATCACCGACGGCGTCGGCCGCTGCGGTGCTGGGCAACGAGCCAACCGCGGGGGCTCTAGGGGCTCTCTCGCACGATCAGAACATGCCGCCGCCCGTTGGTGGTGCGCTGCCCTCGGGAGCGTCCGAGTTTCCGCCTGGGATGGGACCGAAGCCCTGCGGGAACGGAAGCTCGTAGCCTCTTGGGAACGAAATCGCGCCGTCCGCACTGACCGCCTCGCGCAGCGATTTGAGCAAGGCCCCGATCCTGCGGTGGACAGCCGCCGTGTGCGAGACCACCAGCATCGGCCCTTTGGCCACGTCTGCCGGCGCGATCGAGCCGGGACCGCCCATGTCCGCCCAGGTCTGCGGCTCGACGCTGGCGGTGATCGTCTCAAGCAGTGCATCAAAGCCGGCCTGCCGCTCCGACGCCGACCCCACCAGGTCCCCCACCGGATACACACGCGTGATCAACAACTGCTCTGTCTTCTCGGGCGTGGTCACGAGCAGCATTTCGTCGCTTATGGTCCAGGCCAAATTGGGCGGGCGGAGCATCAGGTTCAGTGCCGAGGCGAGCGTCACCCCGCGGATGGAGAAGGTAACCGGCACCGTGGGCTCCACCATCGCATCCGCTAATGCCCGCTCATCGATCAGAATGGGAATCCCGTGCGACTGCGAGAGAAACCGCACGGCGTCGCGAAGCGGCGTTTTCGAGAAATTGCACTCGGTCGTCTGCTCCAGCGCCTGTTCGATGCGGGCCTCGGCCGCCAGGACCTTGTCGTCCTTTGCCCGACCGTCCGGGGCCGCCAGCGACCGCAGCAGGCACGAGACCTCGCGCTGAACACGCGCCGTGTGGGTAATCACCGGCATGGGCTTGCCGCCCGCCGTGAGCGCCACGATGCCGCCCGGCCCGCCCATGTCCACCCAGCTCTGCGGCTCGATGGTCGAGGCGATCAGCTCGATCAAGCAATCGTAGTCGCTCGGGCGCGAGTCTGGCCTGTCTTGTCTGACCAGCTCACCCACCGCGTAGAAGCGGGTGATCAAGTACCGCTCCGCGGCTTCGGGCGTGGTGATGAGCAGCACCTCATCGCTGATCGTCCAGGTCAAATCGAGTGGGCGGAGCATCAGGTTGAGCGCCGATTGCAGGGTCACGCCGCGGATCGAAAAGCTGAGCGGTGTGTCGGGTTCAAGCATGGCGTCCCGCAAGGCGCGACGGTCCAAGACGACGGGGATTGCATGGTTGCGAGCCAGCACCGCTACGGCCGCGTCGAGCGGCACTTCGACAAACTCGCACTCGGTCGTTTGGTCGAGCGCCCCTTCGATCTTGATCTCGCCCAACCGCGCCTGCCCGGCGTTTGGTGTCGCAGCCAAGAGCGGGAAGCAGACCGTCCACAACAAGCCTGCCGCCAGCGCCGCCCGGACCGATAAGCCAAGAACCTGTAAAGGGATGACTTCCCGGGGCTTCGCTTTGCTCCAGCCCCGGCCACCCGGCCCTGGGCAGGGAATCGGGGGCACAATTCGCCTACAAGTCCCAAGCCTGCTCATCGCCTCTCTCCCTTGTTCAAGAGAAACCCTTGCGCCGACGAGAAACCGGGAAAAGAGCTGCCCGCCCGAGAAGACGCCCTTTCGAGGAGCCCGGGTTCCGGGGCCGGACTCCCCGCACCCCCATAATCTAGCACCGCGGCGGGGCGAGGTCAACAAGATGCCCGACGCAGACACGTAGGGTGCGTGAAAAGCACGCACGCAGCGAGCGAAAGGGGACAGCTCCAAGTGTTCGGCCGGCGGTTTTCGGCTGGGTGGCACGCCCGGAGCCCAAGCGACGGGCGTGGTTGAGGCACATCCAGTGCGGCCATCGGTAGGGGCGACGCATGCGTCGCCCCTACGGCGGCGGCTGGCAGCCGCTGCTACATTTGGTTGCGGCCGTCACGCCGCGCCAGGGGAGCGTTCTGGATTGGCAAACTCCTCTTGCGGGCTTTCCTGCAAAGAATCTACGCCGAAGGAATCATACCGAGCAAGAAGACCATTGCGAAGATGCCCACGGTTTCGACGATTCCCATGGTGATGATGATGAAGGCCAAGCCCTTACCCTCGCCCTCGCTGAGCGCGCGGATGCCGGCCGCCCCGACCAGTGCCTGCATCCAGGCCGAGAGCATCTCGGCCAGGCCGGTGGCCAGGCCAATGCCGGTCAACAGGCCGGCGTCGGTAACGGAGACTTCGACGTTTTGGAACACGCCGCGCATGTTGACCATGACGATCATGGCGTAGAGCGTCTGGCTGATCGGCATGCCGACGAGGATGATGTAGGCGAAGCTCAGGTTGCGGCCGGCCCGGGCTTCCTTGGCCCAGGCCCCGGCGGCGGCCTGCCCCGCGATACCGATACCGACCGCGCTGCCCAGGGCCGCCATGCCGAGGCTCATCACCGTGCTTGCCTCGCCCAAGAAGCGCCAGAACGTATCAGTGGCGGCCAGCAAAACCGGCAGCGCGTTGGCAATAGGGGAAACAAGGAGGTCTTGCATCATGGATTCGACTCCTGGAGAAGGCGTTGGATAAAGGGTGTTTCGACATCAGTCAGGTTATTGGATACGGCGGGCAAAGGGCTTGTAGGGGTATCCGGTCCACTGCATGCCCAGGTTGCTGCAAAACTCGAGCATGTTCAAGCGCACGCCGTGCGCGAACATGGCAATCATCGCCAGGCCGATGTTCAGCCCATGGCCGAGCACCAGTACCAGCACCGTCAGCGGCCAGAATCCCGCCTCCAGGGCCATATCGTTGAAGCTGACGGCGAGCACGCTGCTCGCCAGCCCAACGGCCATCAGCCGCACGTAGCTGATCACGTCGGAAAACGCCGAGAGCATGGAGAGCGGGAACTGGACCAGGCCCATGCCGATCGTTTTCAGGAAGTTCCGGCTGGGGCTGGCAAAGAGGATCGCCAACGTGGCACCGGCAATGAGCAGATAGGGCCACGGCGTATGCCGGTTCATCGGTCCTTGCAGCACGAACTTGTTCACCACGCCGTACATGCCGCAGATGAACAGCGCCCAGCCCAGGCGGTTGAGCCAGCGGAGGTCGGGGAAGTACCGCACGCCCTGCCAAAGCTGCGCCAGGCTCAGGTGGGTCGCTCCGATGAGGAAGCTCAGCCTCATCATGAACACGCGCGAGGCATCGCTGAGCTCGATCGGGATTACAGTCACCGGAAGCACTGCGAAACCAAAGAAGGCATTGGTCAGGATGCCCCAGATCATCGCTACGGCGCCGATGAGCATTAGCAGTTGTGTGAAGCTGGCGCCAAGGGTCTTCGCGGTCAGGCGGTAAGACAGCGCCGGTCCCAGCAGCAGGACCGCGCCGTAGCCGCCGTCGCTGATGAGCATCGCGGTGAAGATCGGCAGAGCGATCAGGAACGGGGCGGAGACGTCGAACTCGCGGTAGCCGGGCATGGTCCCGAGCATCTTGAACAGCCCCTCGATCGGTCGTGCCCAGGCGGGCGGGCGGATCAGCGTCGGCGGTTGTTCATCCTCGGCCGGTTCGAGCTCTTCGAGCACGACCGGAACCTTCTGCTGCCCGAGCCGCGCTTCGAGCGCGGAGTAGTTCTCTTCCGGCAACCAGCCTTGGACGGCGAACAGGTTCTCATCGGCCACCGCCCCGCGGACGGCGACTGTCTCCTCAACCTGCTGCTCGAGCGCCAACCGCTCGGATTCCATGGCCGAAGTCAGGTGGGCCAATCGGTGTAGCCGCTCGATGTCGCGGCGCAAGGCCTCGTCGATCTCTTTCGCTTCAGCCCGAATCGTCGCCGCGTCGCGCGACGGAAGCCGCATCGGTTCGGCCCCGTCGGGCACGGTAATCCCGCCGGCCCGGTCGGCCACGGCCACCATCACCTTTTGGCCGCCGAGGTCGGCGACCTCGACGGCGCATTCCGCCTGGACCTGACCGAAAACGTCAGCCGACATGGTGTAGAAACGCACGTCGATCCCCGCCTGCCGAAGCTCGGCGACGTGCTCCAGCCGCAGGTCGTCCCAGACCGCGATCTGCTCCAACTGATGGTACAGCGTGACCAGGTGATTGCGCCCTTCGGCCGCGCGGCGTTGAATGTCGAGCACCTCGCGGGCCGCCTCGGCCGGGGAGGTTTCGGGCTTCGAGCCGCGCGGCTCCACGCCACAGAGCACCTGCAGTGCCGACTTGATCGCGTCGACCTGCCGGCTGATCGCCTCGTCGGGCACGGCCAGCTTGGGATCGACCGGCACCAGGTGAACGATGCCCAATGCGCGGAGGATGTCGAGCAAACCATCCCGATTCGTCTGCCGGGCAACCAGGTAGATTTTCCGCATCGGCACGATCATGGCTGCTCCTCCTCGGGCAGCTCGTCGCCGTTTGGCCCGTCTTCGTTAGGACTTGTAAAGGAATTGTTTGCCGAATTCGATGCGCAGCCCCGGGTGGCCG
>CAYXPN010000287.1:0-7293 GCA_964467075.1 uncultured Planctomycetaceae bacterium | reverse complement strand
GCAGCCGATCCCGGCTTTAGCGCTGAGCCACTGATTGGGAGGCATGCGATATGAGAAGACATTTTGTGTGCGTAAGCCGCGTGTTGCTGTTGATCACCATGCTCCGCCTGATATGCGCCACGCCGTTGCGGGCCGAAGCACCGCCGCCGGAGCCGAAGTCAGGCGCATTGGCCGGAGAGCGCTACCGCGTTCTCGTCAGCACCGATCTCGGCGGCAGTGATGAGGACGACAAGCAGTCGATGGTTCACTTCCTTCTCTACGCGGATTTGTTTGACGTCGAGGGCCTGGTTTCGTCGCCCCCGGGCGGTGGACGCGTCCGAGACATTCTCGAGATCATCGACGTCTATGCGGAGGACTTTCCAAAACTTCGTGCCCGTTCCGAGCACTTTCCGGCGCCCGACTTCCTGCGCGGGGTGACCAGGCAGGGGGCGACACGGACCTGGAAGGAGGACGGCGCCGGTTCAACCGAGGGTTCCCGCTGGATCATCGAGCAGGCAAAGCAGGATGACCCCCGACCGCTGTACGTGCTCGTCTGGGGCGCGATCACGGATGTTGCCCAGGCAGTGAAAGATGATCCGTCGATCAAGCGTCGCATTCGGGTTTACTTCATTGCCTCGTGGAACTATCGGATGGATCCCGAACCGCTCGACTACCTCCACGAGCACCACCCCGACATGTGGATCATCGTCTCGCAGGGCACGTTTCGCGGCTGGTATCGGGGTGGGAGGCAGGACGGGGATTTGGGCAACGAGAGCTTCGTTCAGCAACACGTCAAGGGACACGGCGCCTTGGGGGACTACTTCGCCCCGCTGAAACGCGGCAGCATCAAGATGGGCGATACGCCCAGTGTGGCCTATCTGCTGCGCGGCACGCCCGACGACCCCACCGCCCCGAGCTGGGGTGGCAGCTACAAGCCGCACCCTGACGGGAAGCGTAAGACCTGGTGGATCGATCTTGAACGCCGCGACACGGGAGGGCGAGATCCTTCCGAGACTGTCAGCCGCTACCGCGAGCAGTACCTGCGCGACTGGCAACGGCGACTGGATTGGCTGAAGTAGCCTTTCTTCGGGGGTCAAAGGCGGGGCATCGGACGGCTGCGAATCAACGTCACCGACGCTTCAACGACTGTAGCGCTGAAAACGACGCAACGCCGAAACGGGAGGAAACGGGGCATGCTACACAGGATTGCCCAGATGCTGGAATTGGCACTCTGCGTGCTCGTGCTGGGGGTGTCACCCGCACGCGCGGGCGATGAGAGCCCGTCGCTTGAGCTCAAGCCTTGCATGATCGAGCTGGTTGACGGCACGGTGATCGAGGGCAAGCTGGCCGTACAGTTCCAGATGCCCGAGCACCTGGTCGTCTACTCCCCGCGTCTGGCCACGGTGCGCAGCTTTCTGAAGCAGCACGTCCACGCGCTGACGGTGGACGGCAAGCGCGAGCAGCTCAACCCGAGCCGCGCGCTGACAGATGAGGACAAGCAGCTTCTCGGCCGGGTCGACTGGCCCGACGCTCCGCCGGCCCGCGGCCGAAAGCCCCTCTACGCGACGCAGATGTGGGAGGCGCCGAAACAGTTGCTGGTTTGGGCCCACCCCGGAGAGAGCGGGCGGCTGGAGGACCCGAAGAACTGGCTGCTCAACGGCGAGCCGCTCACGGCCATGGCGTTCGAGAAGCCGAGTCGCAGTGCGGACGGCGCTGCATTCGACGTGGAGACCGACGTCCTCCTGCCCGGCGCCGACACGCCTTACACGGTAGCCTACCAGGACCGCGCCCGCGGCGGACTCCACGCGCGCCATCTGACGGTCGGGCACCATGCGACGTTGCGCGCGAGTACGCTGACGGCTGCTGGAAACGTGGGCGTCACGCCTCGCGGCAGGCTCCGCGTGCGCTATACGATCACCGTGAAGGGCCCGCGGCACACGTTCTTCCAGAATGACAAGCCGCGGTTTACCGCCGAGCAGAACAACGCTTTGCAGGGGGGCGGGCCCGCGGCCAAGTACGTCAACGGGATCGGCTACAGCGTCGCCCAGTACTTCCGCGTCGAGAAGGTCAGCGACGCCTCGGTCGAGTTCCTCGGCACGATACAGACCAGTGACGACTTTCAAATGCCCTCGGGCATCACCATCGTGGCCCCCGGCGCGCAGCTCATGCCCGGCAAGCGATCTACCCAAAGAATCGGCCCGGAAGCAGTGCTTCGCCTGCACTCCGGGAGCCAGTTTTGCAAGATGGAGAACGCGACCTACTATGACCACGACCTGGTCGTCGAAGGGCGCGTGGAGGCCGGCACCCCAGAGCAGCCCATCAGCGAAGACTGCCTGCTGGGCGTGAGCTTCAAGGATCGCTCTTGCTACGGCAAGGAGGGCCCCTCCGTCGGTCGGGCCGCACCGGGACTGGTCTTCGGGCCGACCGCCGGCGTCAAGGTCCACACGGCTGATCCGGCCACGGCCAGGCTGGTGATCCGCTGGCATGGGCGGGAGAACACGTGGCAGCGGTCACGGATGAAGGTCGAAAGCGGCAAGGATTACATGGCCTTCCCTCGCAACATCGAGATGGAAATCCACGGCCAAGTTGTCCTCGACGGTGTGCTGCTCGACGACGTGCACCGCGGCGGCATCGGCTTCCTGCGCCCGGACCTCCGCGCCTGCTTCAGGAGTGTTCAATTCGGCGAGCGAAACGAGGGTGCGCCGGACGAGTTGTTTGCCGTCCTTCCCGAAGAGGAGTGATTGATGAAGAAGATGGTCTTACTGGTGACGGCCGTAGTGCTTGTCGTTGCGGCCCCGACGTACGCTGCGATCAACCCGAGCCTCCAGCCGATCGATCTTGCGAAACGTTATCGGGCCGTCATCGGCACGATCATCGCCCAGCGCGATGAGGACAACGGCACCATGACGTTGAAGCTCACCGGCGTCTTCTCCGGCGAGTTCGCTGCCAAAGAGATTCAGGTCACCACTGTCGATGCAACGCGCGACGAACCGATTTTCCTCGACGACGGACAGCCGATCGCCGCTTTCGTCGGCGGCGGCCGAAAGGGCGATACCGTTCTCTTCTACACCGGCAGTGGCATCTGGCAGCGTGCCCAGCTCAAAGGCGAAAACATGGGCCAATGGGAATGGGTCGAGGTGCTCGATAGCCAGGAGGTGACCGGTCTGTTCGGTTGTTTTAACGGTGACGGCCCGCGCCTGGTCGAAATGATGGCCGATTACCGCGACGGCACCTACTACTTCCCGCCGCGACCGTTCCAGCAGTTTTCCGGGCGGACGCTCGGCAAGTTCGATGCACCGCTCCGCGGGGTGGCGCTGTACGACGTGGACGGCGACGGCGACCTGGACGCCTACGGCTGCAGCCCGGCAGGCAATCGCCTGTTCCTGCAGACCGGGCCGATGGAATTCGAGGACACCACCGGCAAACTCGGTTTGAGCGACGCCGCGGGTGTGAGTTGCTCCTTTGCCGACGTCAACGCCGATGGCCGCGTGGACCTGCTGACCGACGGCGTGATCCGCATCCAGCAAGCCGACGGCCGCTTCACCAAGACCGACTGGCTGCCGGCCGAGGCCGATCAGAATGTCAAGAGTTCCGCATTCGTGGACCTCAACGCCGACGGTTACCCGGATGTGTTGGTCTCCAGGGTCGGGGCGGGTTTGCACGCCTACCTCAACCCGGGGCGGCGCGGTGGCGCGTGGAAGGACGTCACCGCGGCCAGCGGCCTGGCCAAGGAAAGCTGCGGCCCCGCGGGAACCGGCTTCTTCGCCCCCGGCGATTGGAACGACGACGGGCGAGTGGATCTCTACTATGCGGCCGACAGTGGACGCCTGTTGATCCAAGCCGCGGACGGCACGTTCGCTCCCTTGGGCGGCGGGCAATTCGGCCTGGACTTGAGCACGTTCGAGCCGCAGCCCGGATTGACCGGCGCCGGTTGCCTGGCCGCGATCTGGGAAGACGACAAGCCGAGTCTGTTAGTGCCCATGGACGCTTCATTCGCCTTCATCGCCCAAAGCCGCGGGCGGCCGGCCAACGTGATCACGGCCACCAACGAGTTGGAGAACGAACCCGCCGAAGCGCAGATCAGCGTGCTCTGCGAGGACCTCGACGCGGACGGCACCGTGGATGTGTTCACCGGCACGCGTACCGGGCCGTGCAATTTCCATGCGAACCGCGGCTATGGTTCGTTCATGCGGGCGGGCAAGTACAAGCCCGAAGCGTTTCCCGATGCCTTCGCGGGCGGTGCCTGGGGGCTTGCCGCCGGGGATGTCAACGGCGACGGCGCCAACGACCTTCTGTTGGCCGGCGTGGACGGGACGCTGGCGCTGCTGGTCAACGAGGCGCTGTCGCTCCGAACGGCGCCCACGGAGGCGACCCTCTATCACCAGCGGAAACGTCACAACACGAAGATCCTCGCCGTTACGGTTCAGGGCCCTTTGGGCGTTACCGGCGCCAAGCTGCTGCTGGAGGACTCACGGGGTCGGATCGTTGCCCGTCGCGAACTCGGCACGCACGTCAACGTGGGCAGTTCCAGCCCCAATACCGTGAACATTGCCGTGCGCGAAAGCGGCGAGTACGTGCTGACGGTGATCTGGTCCGACGGCGCCTCGCGCCGAATCCCGGTCGAGATGGCAAACGAGAAGCTGGTCCGGGTGACAGCCAAACGACCCGCGGGGAAAGGCCTCGAAGGGGACACCGCGTTCGAGGCTGGGCGATCCCCCTAAGGAATTGTAAAGGAATTGTTTCCGCAATTGCGGGGAAAAGGTGACGGGCACCATTTGTGCGAAGCCGGGCACCGGCCGAAGGCTGGTCGTGGGCCGTTCCGGCAAATGGTGCCTGTCACCTTTTCCCGGGAAGTTATACCCTTACAAGTGCTAAGTCGATGGTCAAGCCGGAAGCGCATCACCATTTGCCACGAGCACCGCGATTCCAGAAGCACTGGAAGCGAGTCGGCCTGGACATCAAGGACCCGGCTTACGGTCGCTGGGTGGAAGGCGGTCCGGCCGGCAATGACCAGAAGTGGAGCTACGAGTTCGCCCGAGAATGGGACGCGTTCTTCCGTCGATTCCCAAGCGCGACGCGTGCGCAAATCCTTAAACGCATGAATGAGTTGGGCGCCGTCAGACCATTGATGGTCGACTTTCAATGTGCGAGGCATACGCCGGATCGCCTAATTCAGTGGACAGAATACGGTGTGTGCCAACTGCAGTTTCGGTATCACTTCAGCCGTCTGAAGCGCCCATTGGTGGGTCATCGCCTTCGGCTCGACCCACCGTACGACTACCTTGCGTCACTGCCCGGCCCGACTTCGGCCGAAGCACGCCACCGTGCCGTCTTCCAGCGAGAGGAACAGGCGGCCGCGCGCTGCCGCGGCCCCGTTGAATACCGGCGGCGAGGGAAGCTGGTGCTCGGAGACGGTGCGCCCGTCCGATTTGTCCACCACCCGCAGCACGCCGCCCTTGCGCCCCTGGAATGCGCCGAGCGGATCGTCCGGATCGACCACGTCCGGCGGCCCGGCCACGCAGAGCTGGTCCAAGGTGACGGCCATGGCCCGCCCGCGGATGGGGATGCGCTGCTGCCAGGTGTTCTTGTCCGATTGCAGGTCGTGGGCAAACAGCAGATAGCCCTCCCGGCCGGGCGTAAAATAGACTTTCGGGTCGAGGCCTTGCAGGCTATCGAACATGCGCAGCAGAAAGGCGCGCTGGCCGTCGTGGACGAGCAGGCGGGCGTGGCCGCTGCGCCCCATGGACCAGGGCATGCGCTTGAAGTAGGCATCGTCCAGGAATCCGCCCAGCAGCTTCATCGTGGGCTTGGCCGCCTGCTGGCGGAGTTGAAGATCAAAACCGACCGCGCGCATGAACAGCGCGGAGTCTTCCAGGCGGAGGATGTCGGGCAGCACGCCCATGGGCAGCCGGTAGTTCTGCTGGATGTTCTCTGAGGTGTATTGGGGGCCGGCGAGTCTGGTTTCGTGCTGGACCTTGCCGGTGGCGGCGTCGACCGCAAACAGCCACAGCCCGCCGTCGAGGTGCGCGGAGCGCCCGGCCGCGAAGTATGCCAAGCGCTGCGAGGAGGCGTCCGAGGAATCGCCGGGACGGAAAAAGGTGACAGGCACCATTTGTGGACGGAAAAAGGTGACAGGCACCATTTGTGCGAAGCACCCTCTGGGCCGTTCCGGCAAATGGTGCCTGTCACCTTTTTCCCCCCGATCGCCGGCCGGATCGTTTGCGAAGCCTTCAGCCGAACCGCCCACCACGAGCACGCTGCCGTGTACGGGCCAGGCCGATTCGAGCTGGCCGAAGGCGGCGATGCACCGCAGCGCGGGCGCGGCGCGGAATCTCCAAACGAGCCGTCCGGTGGCTGCATCCACGCGATAGACCCAACCGTCGGCCGAGCCGAACACCAGCGCCCCGCGATCGAACGTGGGCGGCGAGTCGATGCGCCCGCCCGCGGTGAACCGCCACCGTTCGCTGCCCTCCGTGGCGTCGAGGGCCACGACCTGGTGCTCGTCCACCAGCGGGACAAACACGCTCGGTCCCACGCTCACGGGCGCTCCCAAACGCTGACCGACCTTTGCCCGCCAGAGCAGCTTCACGTCGGCCGGCAGGCTGGTTTGGACTGAGCCGGAACGCGCTGCATCGGCGCGGAACGTGGGCCAGTCCGCGGGCGTGGCCGTTGCCGAGGCATCGCCGCCGGCGGCGCCAAACGCCGGGCCGCGCTGGAGCCGTGGTTGCTCGTCTTGCGCTGGGGCGTTCGTTGCGGCCTGCTGCGCCGTATCTGCCGGGGCCAGGGCACTCAGCCCGTTGAGCTTCTCGTCGATGTAGCACTGGCAGGGATGGGGGGTGGCGTATTGCAGGCCGTTGGCCGGCATCATGCCCATGTGGCAGGTGCCGCGCACCCAGTTGTTGACCGAGTGGGGGCCGCCGCTGAGGTCCACAAACTCGGTGCCGCGGCGGCTGGCCAGGATGTAGCGCACCGTGGCCTTGTTGCGGTAGCAGCGGTGATGGTGGTGGGTCTTGAAGGTCTTGCCCAGCGCCACCTCGCGCGCAAGCTCGCCGGTGTGCAGGTCGTAGCCGTCCACACTGACCGGGAAGGTGCTCGCCCCGCCGCCTTCGAGCGGCTCGCGCACCACTTCGGCGCTCCAGGTCCACACCAGCCCGTCGATCACAAACACGTCTTTCCACTCGTACCAGAGGTGTTGCAGGAACTTCTTGGGCTGGGTCCAGAGCACCTCGCCCGTTTCGGCCGAGAACGCGGCGAGCTGATGGGGGCTGGCATGGACCAGCACGCCGTCGCGCACGATCATCGTGCCGGTCCAGA
>CAYXPN010000286.1:4737-7295 GCA_964467075.1 uncultured Planctomycetaceae bacterium | reverse complement strand
GTGACAGGCACCATTTGCCTTCAACCGCGCGCGACCTTCCGACCGCGAGCGAGCCGAAGTTGCGTTCGCTAATATATGAGCGTATTCGGCGGTGCAGAGCAATACGCCGCCCAACCGGGCAGACGGCCGGGCCGGGCTCGGATCCGGCGGCAGGTGTTTGACTGTCGAGCGCCCAGGGGCCCTCAGGCGGCCCTTGCAGCTTCCACGCCCCACTGCCGGCACAGCTCGTAGAAGCATTCTTGGCCCCGTTGGTAAAGCTCGACGTCCTTTCGATTGAGCTCGGCGATGCGCCGGGCCAGCTCGGGCGGGATGTCGTAGCCGCGTTGGGCACGGTTCGGATTGACGTTTCTGGTGATCGGTTGCAACCGCTGTCCCGAAAGAAACCGTCGAGAGAACAGCTCGAGGCTGCGCTGATACTCTTCGGTCAGCCCGATGAAGTCGAACTCATTGATGTCGATTCCGCACACGAACCGCCATTGAAGATTCTGGAGGGAACGCAGCTCAACGAACCGTTCGAGAGGCATTCTTGCGCGGACCACCCGGCAGCATGTCGGGTGGATGGGATCGGGGCGGCGCAGCCAATAATAGTAGTGCGACACGACTCGCTCCACGGGGTCGCGCAGCCACACGGCCAGCCACGCCCCGGGGAAGCGCCTTTTCGCCTCGCATGCCCGGAAGTGTCCGTGGATGACCGACCAGCCGGGGGGCAATCGGCGCCAGAACCAGGCAGCCTTCAGCTCGCGCAACCACCGGCGGGGATGGTAGGCGGGAATGGTGACGTGAGTGATGTTGAACGAGATGAGCCTGTCGCCGAGAACCGACGCCAGCGCCTGCTCAAAGGACCCGCCACCGGTTTTGGGGATATGCACCGAGAGAATGCGCTCATTCATGGCCGTGACTGACTCCCCACGAGATACAAAGACTCGGCGCCGCGCCGCGCCAAGCCGCCGGCGCCGCGAAGGGCAGGGAGTCTAGCCGACCGTGACCAGCGGATCAAGGCCGTTGGGCCACGAATGACGGGGTGACAGGGTGGCAAGGTGACGGGGGTGAGGGCCGGGTGCCGCTGCCGGCTTGTCCGGCAGTGCGTTCGTTGGATTCGAGCGGATCGAATTGGGGCAGCCAAGCTCCACAACGGCACGCCAACCAAACCGGCGGCTCACGCCGCCGGCTCGCCGAACGTGTCAATTCCCGCGCAGCGGCGAGCCGGGCACGTCACTGCCCGATTCAGGCGGGGCCGCGTCAACGCGCAACCGCGCCGCGGCGCGCACTATCCCGGCGGGGTCTCTCGCACCAGGCGGCTGATGGCGGCGAACTCCGGGCGATCCGCGGTCTCGCACCATTCGAACAGCGCGGCCTCGGTGGTGGTCAATACCGCGCCGGCCGAGTCCATGCGCCTCAGCGCGATCTCGCGGTCCAGCGCGAACCGCGCGCCCACCGCATCCGCGGCTACATACACCACCCAGCCATCGGCCAGCAGGTCCATGGCGGTTTGAACCACGCACACATGGGCCTCCAGCCCGCAGAGCAGCGCCTTGCCGATCCCCCGCCCGGCAAGCTCCTCGAACGCCTCTGTGCACTCAAAGCAACTGAACCGAAGCTTCGCGTGCCGGTGCGCGAGGCGTTCGGCCAGCTCGGGCACACTCGGGCCGAGCCCCTCGGGATACTGCTCGGTGGCGAGCACGGAGAGGCCCAAGATACCGGCCCCGTCTACCAGCCGGCGACAGTTCCATACCACGCGAGCGGCGTCGGCCACCGTCGCGGCAAGCTTCTCCTGCACGTCGATCACCACCAGGGCCGTATCGTGCACACCCATCAGTTCGGCGCTGCGGCGGATCGGTCTTGGGCGTTGGCTGTTCATGGCCCCGAGAATAATCCATGCCCCAGCGCGCCGGTAGGGGGGCGCGGCACGGCGGCTACCTGAGGGTGTCCGAGAATTCAGTGTGCCGCTGCTTCGCCAGAAGCAGTGCCTCGCCGCTGCGTGCGTGCAAGCACGCACCCTACGCTCTGAGCACTGCTTGCCCGGCGGGCAAGCAGTGGCACACGCGGTGCGACGCTTCGTGAGTCCAAGATACGCTGCGGGCGCAAGAAAAACGGCCCCGGCACGGCGGCAAAAGGCCGTACCGGAGCCGTAGGGCTTCCACCCGGGATCACCGCCGGTGGGCGGCGATCCCTGCGAATTTGCGTCTTTCGGCCGTCTTGGCCCGCGCGCCTTACCACGCCGTGGCCAGGGCCCCGACCTGCTGCTGGACGAACTGTTGGTCGGCCAGGCTCAGCTTATCCAGCACGATGCGCACATAGCGCCCGTCGGCCTGCTGGAGCCGGACCGAATTGCCGTCCATCAGGGCCACGAATCGGGCCTCGCAATGATACTGGCCGCTGATGTCCGTCCACAGGCGCACGTCCTGCGCGTCATTGGACGAGAAGGGATCCGTGTCCACCGGAGGCGTGGGCGGCAGGGCCGGCGGCATCGGTTCCTCAGGCGTGGGCTCGGGAGCCGGCTCCGGAGGTGTGGGCTCCGGAGGTGTGGGCTCGGGAGCTGGAGGTGTGGGCTCCGGAGG
>CAYXPN010000286.1:0-4637 GCA_964467075.1 uncultured Planctomycetaceae bacterium | reverse complement strand
GAGGTGTGGGCTCCGGAGGTGTGGGCTCGGGAGCTGGAGGTGTGGGCTCCGGAGGCGTGGGCTCGGGAGCTGGAGGTGTCGGCTCCGGAGGTGTGGGCTCGGGAGCTGGAGGTGTCGGCTCCGGAGGCATGGGCTCGGCCGGCTCCTCAGGCGCCGGCTCCTCGGGCGCAGGCTCCTCAGGCGCCGGCTCCTCGGGTGCCGGCTCCTCGGGCGCAGGCTCCTCAGGCGCCGGCTCCTCGGGGGCCGGTTCCTCGGGGGCCGGTTCCTCCGGTGTCGGCGGCATCGGCTCTTCGGGTGCCGGCGGCATGGGCTCGTCGGGCGTCTCGGAACCCGTCTCTCCCGTGCCCTCAGCCGGCTCAGTGGGCGCCTCTTCGGGAGCCTCTTGCGGCTCGACATAGGCCGGCTCGTCGGCCGGTGTGCAGGTGGCCGGTGTGCAGGTGGTCACCACACAACAGGTCTTGGGCCGACAGGTCTTGGGCCGACACGTGCGCGCCCGGCACGTTCTCGGCACACAGGTTTTCGGCGCGCAGGTGACCGGTGCGCTGGTGGTCACCGGATAACAGGTCGCGGGCCGACAGGTGCGCGCCCGGCACGTTCTCGGCACACGGGTTTTCGGCGCGCAGGTGACCGGTGCACAGGTCCTCGGCGCGCAGGTTCGCGGCGCGCACGTCATCGGCGCGCAAGTGACCGGCGCACACGTCCTTGGCCGGCAGACGATCAGCTCATCGCCGCAACGGCTCAACAGGTCGTCCATGAACTTGGCCGCAAAGACCGGCGGGCTGGCCGCCAGCAAGACCGCGGCCGCTGCGACCGCGATCAACACGGTACGTCGTCCCATGGGTGAGTCCTCCCTTCTGATAGTGACGAAGTCCCATCAACATGCCCGAGCGGGCCGACTGTGCGCCTTCGCGGGCTTGGGCACCCATCCCGGCAGAACAACACAGTCAAAGGCTCCGCATACCATACCGATCGAGCACGACAACACGCACACAAGGCAATGCCCTGCGAGTTTGCCCAAACTCTACGAACCGCGAGAAATCTCCAGCTTACGAGTTGCGCACAATAATCCACATTAATCGGGCGAGAAGCCCCGTGCAACTGTCTGCATTTTTTCCCGAGAAATCTCCACACGCGCCCATGCTTCGACCAGCCGGGCTAGCCGACGCCCGGGGCCGAGCATGCCCTGGTATGTGCCTGCCAGGGCGGCCAGCCGGCCCGGAAACCGCCGTCACCCCCCTGATCAAACGAACCTACCCCCCGAAAGTACCCTTTGCAGGGCATTCACTCGGCTTGCCGGTGTTTCGAGGGCGCGCCGGCCGGCCACGTTGCACAGCGGGTCCCGGGGCGTGGCTGGCCACGGGGGCTTTTTTGCGTCATATTGGTCGTTTACGACCTCAGGCGAGTTCCGCCCCGCTTTGTCGCAGGGGACCAGGGCATGGACATCCACGGCACCACGATCCTTACGGTTCGCCACAAGGGCAGCGTAGCCCTGGGCGGCGACGGCCAGGTCACCCTGACCGACGCCATCATCAAGGCCGACGCCACCAAGATCCGACGCATGGCCGACGGCGCCGTGGTGGTCGGCTTCGCCGGGGCCAGCGCCGATGCGTTTGCGCTTTTGGAACGCTTCGAGGCCAAGCTGAAGGACCATCCGGCCAATATGCCGCGGGCGGCCACCGAGCTGGCCAAGGACTGGCGCACCGACCGGGTCCTGCGCCGGCTGGAGGCACTGCTGGCCGTGGTCGACGCCCGCCACACGCTGCTGGTTACCGGCACGGGCGACGTGGTGCAGCCGGCCGACGGCATCCTGGGCATCGGCTCGGGGGGCAACTTGGCGGTGGCCGCGGCCCGGGCCCTGGTGGCCCACTCGGAGCTGAGCGCCGGCCGGATCGTCCGCAGCGCGTTGGAGATCGCCGCGGGCATCGACGTGTACACCAACACAAACATCGTGGTCGAGGAGATGCCGTGCGAGACCTAACACCCCGGCGGGTCGTCGGCGAGCTGGACCGCCACATCATCGGCCAGGACGAGGCCAAGCGCGCGGTGGCCATTGCCGTGCGCAACCGCTGGCGCCGCCAGCAGCTGAGCGACCAGATGCGCCAGGAAGTGGCGCCGAAGAACATCCTGATGATCGGGCCCACCGGCGTGGGCAAGACGGAGATTGCCCGCCGCCTGGCCAAGCTGACCGCGGCCCCGTTCATCAAGGTCGAGGCGTCGAAGTACACGGAGGTGGGCTATTACGGGCGCGACGTGGAGAGCATGATCCGCGACCTGGTCGAAAACGCCATCGGCCTGGTGCGCGAGGAGGAGCGAGGGGCGGTGGAGGAGGAAGCGCGCCGGCGCGTTGAGGACCGGCTGGTGGACCTGCTGGCCCCGGCCCCGCCGGTGCTCGATGTCTCGCCCGCCAGCCCCTCTTCCGGCGAACGCTACGAGCGCACGCGCGAGAAAATCCGTGCCATGCTGGCCGCCGGCGAGCTGGAAAGCCGCTTGGTGGAAGTGACCATCGAGCGGCGCCCCACGCCGGTGATGTTCACCGGAGCGGGCATGGAACAGATGGACCTGGACCTGCAGAGCATGTTCGAGAAGTTCCTGCCCAAGAGTACGGTCCGCCGCCAGATGAGCGTGGCCGAGGCCCGGCAGGTGCTCTTCGAACAGGAGTGCGACGCCCTGATCAACCAGGAAAAGGTGCAGACCCAGGCCATCGAGCGGGCCGAGAACCTGGGCATCATCTTCATCGACGAGCTGGACAAGGTGGTCGGCGGCGACCAGATGCACGGGCCGGACGTTTCGCGCCAGGGCGTGCAGCGCGACTTGTTGCCGCTGGTCGAGGGCACCACGGTGCAGACGCGCTACGGCTACGTGCGCACCGACCATATCCTGTTCATCGCCGCGGGCGCGTTCCACCGCAGCAAGCCCAGCGAGCTGATGCCCGAGATGCAGGGCCGTTTTCCCATCCGCGTGGAGCTGAAGGATCTCAGCCAGGAGGACTTCCGGCGGATTCTCACGGAGCCGGAAGGTGCGCTGACGAAGCAGTACCAGGCCCTGCTGGCCACCGAGGGCGTGGAGCTGGTCTTCCACGACGATGCGGTCGAGGCCATGGCCGACTACGCCTGGCGTGTGAACCAGTCTTCGCAAAACATCGGTGCCCGGCGTCTGTATACGATCATGGAACATCTGCTCGAAGACGTGAGCTTCGAGGCGCCGGAGATGGGCCTGGGCCGGGTGGAGGTCAACGCGGCCTATGTGCGTGAGCGCTTGGAAGACGTCTCGCGCGACGAGGACCTCAGCCGGTTCATTCTCTGAGGCGGGGCTTGGGCGGCCACGCGGTGCCCGACCAGCGAGCCGGGCACGTACGCGCGTGGCGAGCCGGACCCGCAAGCGGGTGCCCCGTCAGCTCCCGGTTCGGGCGGAACGACCGTCGGCGATTTCCCGCACCGCCGAGTCAACCGCCGGCTCACGGTAAGCGGCTCGCCGGATTACTCGCGCTGGGCCAGGCGCGAGACGGCCTGGGCCGTAAGCTGCGTGTTCTCCTGCACGTCCATGGCCAGCTTGATCATCTCGGCAAAGGCCTTCAGGGTGATGGCAATCAGGAAAAAGTAAAGCAGCGCGATCGCCCCGGTGACCAGCGCCATCAGCAACCCGACCACTGCGCTGCCGCCGGCGACCCCCGCGGCCATAGTCGAGATTCCCAACACCACCGCGGCCAGCACGCCGAGAATCGCGGTAATCCAGGCCAGCACCGTGTAGATGGTCGAGACGATCACCAGCGCGCGGTACTTGCGCGTTGCGGTGCGCGAAACACCTATGGTCGGTCCGGTATCGACACCCACCTGCGGCCCTGCCGGTGCCGCGGGTTCCGAAGGCGTGAAGACCGGGGCCGATTCCACGGCCGCGGCTGCCGCGGGCGCGGCAAGCTGGGGGAACTCCTCGGAGGCCCATTTCCAGTCGGGCCAGCCGTCGCAGAACACCTGGCAGCCGGCATCCACCCGGCCTTCCTCGATCCAGGTCTCCATCTCCTGGCGGCTGACGGGCCCGTATTCGTCGCCGTCCTCGGTGTGGACGTACCATTGCGGCTCCGACGGTGCCGCGGGCTTCGGGGGCCCTGCCGAGGGTTCCGCGCGTTTCGCGGCTGCCGGACGACGCGGCGCAGGCTTGGCGCCGGCCGGTGCAGCCTCAGCCGAACCGGCGCCGGCCGGTATCTCTACCACCCCCTGGCAGCCCGGGCACTTGGCCCGCTTGCCCGCGAATTTCTCCGGCACCCGCAGCTTGCGCTGGCAGGCAGGACACTGGATTTCGATGGTCACGGGCCATTCTCCCTGATGGTGGGCGACTGTAGGCGGTTGGGAAACCCGCTCCCGGAAGGAGTCACGGCGACCCTGGGCCCACCGCTGATCGTAGCGAGTCGAGCGGGCGGGCCAAAGGCCGCGAACCCCCTGTCATATGGGGGCCATGCCCGGTTTTCCGCCCACCTTTTTCCGTCCCGTTTGCCTGGGCGGTGCACAACCGCGGCCCCTCCGTTTGGGTAATAGTAATAGTCCGACACGGCTAAACTGTGGGGTGCCACGGTTGGCTTGCCCAACCATGTATTCGGCACTGCTGGACAAGCCAGCAGTGGCACCCAACTCGACACTTCACGT
>CAYXPN010000285.1:0-7348 GCA_964467075.1 uncultured Planctomycetaceae bacterium | reverse complement strand
GGCCGGGGCTGGAGCGAAGCGCAGCCCCGGGAAGTAATACTCTTACAAGTTCTTACGTGTGTGGGGCTAGCAGGCTGCGGTGTGCCGGAGCGATCCGGTTTTCCGGCATCCCCGGCGCGATCGGCCTTTCTGCAACACCCGTCGGGGGCTTTCTGAGCGGAAAGCCGGCCGCGTCTGCGCGTTTTGTGCCATGCTCTGAATCTGCCGGACGCAGAAAACTTTCTCGCCTTGCGTGTCCTTCGCTACCGAAAAACGTTCGGGGCGCCATGCCTATTGCCGGCAAGTTTGCGCGGCAGTCGCGGCGCAGGAAGCGGTGCAAGTCGTCGGTTTGCCGTTCGTGCCTTGCACAAACGCCGGCTCGCCGCAGCCCGAGGCAGAAAGGGGTGTGAAACAGCGCCCGGCGTGCCTGAGCCCGTTGAATTACAGCCCGTCTCAACCGAAGCCGGGAGGGAAGCCATGTCCAGTGTGAGCAACATCCTGTCGGACAAGGAGATCCTGCTGGAAAGCGGCACAAACGAGGTGGAGTTGCTGGTCTTCGACGTGGGACCCCATACGTTCGGCATCAACGCAGCCAAGGTCCGCGAGGTGCTGCCCGCCGCCCGGATCACCACGCTGCCGCAGGCTCACAGCTCGATCCGGGGCGTGTTCAAGTTGGGCAACGACGTGATTCCCTGTGTGTCGCTGCACGACCATTTGGGCATCCCCGCGGAGGGCGAGGCCAGCGAATCGACGATGATCCTCAGCGACTTCAACCAGCAGCAGACCGCCTTCCTGGTGGACAAGGCGGAACGTATCCGCCGCATCCGTTGGGAGGACATCCTGCCGGTCCCGGGGCTCGACACCCTCGCCCACGCACCGGTCACGGCCCTGGCCCGCTGCGACAACCGCCTGATTCTGATGCTGGACTTCGAACAGATTCTCGACGAGGTGACCGACCAGTACTTCCGTACCGACGCGGTGGACAATCCGCTGGGGCTGGCCCGCGAGGAGTTGCGCATCCTGCTGGCCGAGGACTCGGCCACCGTGCGCGAGGCGATCAGTAACACCCTGCACCAGAACGGCTACGAGCAGGTCATCTTCCATGAGAACGGGGCCCGGGCCTGGCAGTGGTGCCTCGACCAGCTCGAGCAGCACCAGCCCGTCGACGAACTCTGCCACTTGGTGATCTGTGACGTGGAAATGCCGCAGATGGACGGCCTGCACCTGACGCGGCGGATCAAGGAACATCCCGAGCTGCGCCGGTTGCCCGTCCTGCTCTATTCCTCAGTCATCACCCCGGACAATCACAAGCAGGGCTGCGCCGTGGGGGCCGACGCCCAGATCGCCGAGCCCGAGCTGGCCAAGGTGGTCCACCTGGCCGACGAGCTGATCTACTCCGCCCGACAGGCAAGACGCGCCGCGGTCATCGACCAGGCGGCGCGCGGGGCCCGGACCGCGGCTGAGCCGGACGAGCCTGCGCCGGCAAGCGCCCACGCGGCCCGCCGGACCACGAGCGCTTCCCCGCACCCGCCTGAGCGGCGCCTGCGAACGCGCAGAAGACCGGCAACACCGCGGCCTTGATCGTGTCGGGCGCCTGAGCGGTGTCTGCGAACGCGCAGCACCGCGACCACAGCCTCCGCCCCGGGCCGTCTGCCCGCGGCCGGAAGCTCAATCATCCATCAGATCGACAAACACGTCTTCGGAGATGCGCCGCGAGGCGGCGATCCCGATCTCGTCGCGCCGGCGGCGCCGGCCCACTGAGTGCCAGGGGCTCACCTCGCGCAGCTCAGGCATGATCTCGACGAACTGATCGACCAGTGTCTGGGCCATGCGGCGGATGGGCTCCTCGCGGGCCACCTCCAGGATGGCCAGCGCGGTCTTCATCATGCGGACCAGTTGGGCCCGTTTGAGGACCGGTGTGGCCAGCTCGTCGTCGGCCTCCACCAGCAGTTCGCCCACCGGCACCTCGAGCACTTCCTGCCAGCGATACAGCTCGCTGAGCAACACATCGCAGCTCGGCTGTTCCTGCCGTCGCACGGTGCCCAGATCGACGCCCAATCGCCGGGCCACGGTGCGCCGGGAGATGCCCTGCAAACGCCGCACCGCCGCTAAACGGTGCAAGGGACGGTTGGCGGCGTCGTGCAATGGCTTGGCTCCTTCCACCCCGGGATCGTTTCGATCCGTGGTGCCCATAAGAATGTCCCATCCTCTTCCCGCGGCCGAGGACGTTCTCGAAACCAGCTCCTCGCGCGCAGTGCGTCAAGTCGGCATTTCCAAATGCGACCAAGAGGCCGATTCCGGAACAGCCGCCGGCCCGAGCGACAGCCCTTGCCCGAGACTTAGCCGTCACTCAATTGGCTGGCCCGTTGGTTCCCGCCAGCTCGAAAGCGATGAACATCGCACTCGAGAAAGTATCCAGGCTCTCCGCTACTTATACTAACACCGCCAAATCCGATTGACAAGTCCTCCGCCGTTGGAATTCCCGCCGCGCTTGCTGCGCACGTCTGTAGCCCTGCAAGCACTGCGCTGAGTGATGCTCCACCTCCGGGGCAGGGCCGGGCTGCTCGCTTTTGGGATGCCCGTGTCTCCCCGCGGGATGCGCACAGGGCATGCGAAGTAGCGCCCCAGAGTGGGGTGCCGGCGCCTCGAAATGCCGGGAGACGGTCTGCTTCCGCATGTAGCCGGCCTGTAGGGCGCGCCGTTGAGTCATCGGCGCCCTGACCACCCGGTGGTCCCCGCTGCCGTTCGAGCCCGCCCACGGCGTTGTTAGAAAAACGTGAGACTGCGAAAAAGGCCTTTCACCCGGCCGCCCGCGCGCCGAAGAATCCCCACCTGCGTCGGGCCGGAAAACGACCGGCGCGGACAGGAACCCGCGGCCCTACCGTGCTGGTTTCACTCGACACTTAGCCGGACCACACCGTCCGCGGTTCTGCCGGCTCCAAGACTTCTCTCTGCGGCCGGGTCCGTGCGGTGCAAACCGTCAGCCCTCGGTGCTTCTGCGCTTTTCCATCAACACGCAGTTGCCGCGCTGGCTGAAGCTCACCTTGGTCATGAACGCCCGCATCAGCATCAACCCGCGCCCGCCCGGCAGCTCCAGGCGGTCGGGCCGCGTGGGGTCCGGGATTCGGTCGGGATCGAATCCCGCGCCCTCGTCGGCCACCTCGATCTGCACACGTCGCGGGGATAGGCGGCAGCCGATGCGCAACTGCTTGTCCGGCCGGCCCAGATTGCCGTGGATCACGGCGTTGACCAGGGCCTCTTCCGTGGCCAGTTGCACGGCGAACAGATCGCGGCCGGACCACCCGCGGGAACGAAGCTGCCGGAGAATCTCCCGCAGGATTCGCCGCGCGGCTCGGGTATCGTTGGGAATGACCCGCTCGTGCTGCCAGGTCCACTGAGGTTCCGACATGATGTGCGCCGGGGCGGAAGCCACAGAACCAGCCGCGGCAGACGGCCGGACTCAAAACGCCGCCAGGGCGTCCGCCTCGTCGTCCTTGATGTCGAACAGCCGGTTGAGCTTGGTGATGACGAACACCTCGTAGATCTCCGGCCGGATGTTCGACAGCTTGAGCACCCCGCCCTGTGCCTTGACCTTCTTGTCCAGGCTCATCAGCTTGCTCAGCGCCGCACTGGACAGGAAGTCCACACTCGAAAAATTCAACAGGATCTTGGGGCGATGCTCCACCTCGACCAACTGGAACAGCTCCCGGCCCAATTCCTGGATCCTGATGTCCTCGGTGATCTTGTGGTCGCGAAACCGGACCACGGTCACGTCGCCGACCTCGCTCACGTCCAGGTGTTGGTATTCGGCCATCTTCGAGGCACTCCTTTGGCGGGGGAAGGGTCTTCTGGCTCCTAAAACCGGCCGGACCCGACGCTGCACAAGCCAAGACTGTAACTCTGCCGCTGTGCCGCCCATCGAATCCTGCACAGCCCATCGACCGAGGGCGGCCGCCGGAAGCCCGGTTGCGCCGGTTCCCGGCTTGATCCACCGAACACTGACAAAGCACACATCCACAAACCCCTCCTGGGTCCGCGGTGTTGCCGTGGCGACTGACCGCTCGGGGGGGTGCCCCAGGGTCGTTGACCGCCTATCATAGTGCCCCCTGTTCGGGTGTCAAGCCGGGCATCGGTTTGCGCGGCTGGCCGGCCGTGGCCCAAGCCGGCTTCTGATGCGCAGCGGCCAAGACCGTCCACCCGTGGCATGGCCGCCCACGGCTCGGCAGATCGGGGCCCATGGTGGTCCACCCGTCCCCGCTGCAATCTGCAATCTGCAATCTCGAATCTGCGAGCTGATCGGGCAGCCGTCTCGGCCGCAAGGCACGAGCTACCGGCCCACCGGCCCCTACTCCACCCGCCCCACCGGCCGCCGGTGCGCCTGCAACTCTTCGACCATGGCCTTGGTCATTTGCTGCAATCGGGCCACCACCTCCGGGTGTTGCTCGGCCACGTTGGTCGTCTCCGAGATGTCCGCAGACAAGTCGTAGAGTTGCACGGCCGGGCCGGCCGGCCCTTCCGCGGCGCCGGGCTGTTTTCCTCTTCGGTCCGTGCCCTCGGGCCAGGGGTAGAACTTCCACTGGCCGCTGCGCACCGCGGCCCTGCCGCCGTGATAGACCAGGTAGGCCTCGTGCGGGCTCTTCGCGTCGGGGCGCCCCTCGATCAGCGGCCGGATGTCCTTGCCGTCGATGATGCGGTCCTGCGGTGGGCGCGTTCCGGCCAAGAGGGCGATGGTGGGCAGCAGGTCGATCGTGGCCGCCACCTCGGAGCACTCGCGCCCGGCCGGAATCCTGCCCGGCCACCGCATGATGCAGGGCACGCGGATGCCGCCGTCATACAGGCTGCCCTTCTTGGCGCGCAAGGGGCGCGAGGAGCCCACGGCTGCGCCGTTGTCGGTGGTGAAGATCACCAGCGTCTTCTCATCCAGCCCCAGCTCCTTGATCGTTTTGAGAATCTCGCCCACCGACCAGTCGAGCTCCTCGATCACGTCGCCGAACAGCCCGGCTCCGGACCGGCCGCGAAACGCCTCCGACGCGAACAAGGGCACATGGCACATGGTGTGCGGCAGATAGACAAAGAACGTCCCGTCGCGGTGCTCGCGCATGAAGCGGATCGCCTCTTCCGTATAGCGCCGCGTGAGCGTGGACTGGTCCGCGGGATACTCGATCACCTCCTCGTTGCGCATCAAGGGCACCTTGTTGCGCACCGGCTTCTCCGAGCGGATGCGCTCCGCGGTCATGCCTTCGCGCAGCACGATGTCCTCGGCCAGCGGGGCCTCGGGGTCGATCGTCATGTCGTTGCTGTAGGGGATGCCGTAGTAATAGTCGAACCCCTGGCGCGTGGGCAGAAACCGCGGCAGATGGCCCAGGTGCCACTTGCCGATGCACGCCGTGGCATAGCCCTGCGCCTTGAGCACCTCGGCAATCGTGATCTCGTTGGGGTTCAAGCCGATCCGCGCGCCCGGAAAGAGCACCGCCGACATGCTCACGCGAGGATAGTAACAGCCCGTCATCAGCGCGGCGCGCGAGCCCGAACACACCGGGCAGTTGACATAGAAATCGGTGAACCTCATGCCTTCTTCGGCCATGCGGTCGAGGTTGGGTGTGCGAAAGCCCGTGGCCCCGAAACAGCCCACGTCTCCGTAGCCCTGGTCGTCGGTGAAGATGAGCACTACGTTCGGTCGGTCGTCGGACCGTGCCGCGGGGCTTGCACCCAGCGCGACGGCCACTCCCAACAACCAGCATGCGGCAGACAGCCAAGCAGTCGGTCTCATGGCAAGCTCTCCTTGATCTCGCAGCGGGTCTTCTCTCAAACACATGCACTGCCTCGTGTGCGGGCGGTCCGCGGGCCTGCGGCCCAGCGCGCCCACACGCTGGCTCCCATTTTGGACGGGCGCGCCGGGCCGTGCAAGCCAGTCGAACGGGCGTGTTGCGTTTGGGCAACGTGTGGCCGCGAGGCACCGCGCTCGGACCTTCTTTCCGCCCCAAGGTCGGGTAGCGCAACTCGTTGGCTTGTAATGAGTTAGCACCTGTCGGCTACGGGCTTCCGCTGGCCGGGCACATCCTTTGCCCCACCAAAGAACCTGCCGCGGGTGAAAGGGGAAAAGGTCATCTGGCAGGACCACCGGCACCTTGAGGACACAACCATGCTAAAAAACCTTCTGGCCACCGGCCTGATCGGCTCCCTGCTGGCAATCTACGGGGCCCTGCTGGACCACGCGACGCTGGGCAGCACCGAACCGGCCGCAGAGCCGGCTTCTGCCCAGCCCGTTGCGCCGGCTTCTGCCCAGCCCGTTGCGCCGGCCGACGCCTCGCTCGCGGGAAAGCCAATCCAGGTGCAGCTTGCCGACGGGCGCCTCTTTGCCGCCCAGCTCGACTGGCACACCGACCGCCACACCCTCTGGCTGCGCTGGCAGCGCGGCCGGGCCTACATCCTTCGGGCCATCGAGTGGCAGGACATCGAAAGCGTGCAAATCGCCGGAGAGCAGCTCGCGCCGGACGAGTTGCGAGGCATGGTGCAACACGTGCGCCAAGACATGCCGCTGCCGGAGCAGATCGGCGCGGCGCAAGAAACCGTGGAAATGCACACGCTCTGGCCGGTTGACCAGCCCGGCGCAACACTGGCGGACTACAGCACGCCAACCGGCGCCGAGCAGACCGACCCCCGCCGCGTGCGCTCGCTGAACATCGAGGTCCAGGCAGCCAACTGGGACGCGGACGTGGAGACCGACGGCCTGCTGGTGTGCATCCTGCCGCGCGACCAGGCAGGCCGCATCGTGCCCGTGCGCGGCACGGTTCACGTGGAACTCTGGGCCCGACGCTGGGGCGTGGTCAAACAGGCGCTGCCTTACGGGCGCCTCGGCCACTGGTCGAAGAGCGTGGCTGCCGAGGACTTTGCCGGCCACGGGGCGTCCCTGCGCCTGCCCTTCCAGTCAACCCACCCGGAATTCGCCCGCGATCTGGACCCGCGCGGGGCGGTACACGTGCGCCTGGCCGTGCCGGGCCAGGGCACGTTCGAGGCGACCGACGCCATGGTGCGCCTGCGCCCCTACAGTGCGGTGCGCGACCGGCTCGAGCAGGACACGGGCCGGCGTTTCTTCCCGCGCGAGCTGATCGGCGCCGGCCCGCGGTAGAAGATCGTCAGGCGCGGGAGCGCCTGACCTGCTCCTCTCCGCGGGCGTGCGAGCACGCAGCCTGCGCGCTGCACTGCGAGCCCCGGACAGCACTGCTGGAGAAGCCAACAGTGGCGCCCGGCACTCACCCTACGCCCTGAGCCTGGCTTCTCAGTCCTTTCGCGCTTTCCGTCTTTCGCGTTTTCGCCTTGTGTCCTACTCGCGTTGTACCGCCGGGAAGGTCAGCCATTCCCAAAGGGA
>CAYXPN010000284.1:0-7365 GCA_964467075.1 uncultured Planctomycetaceae bacterium | reverse complement strand
GCGTCCCTCCAACTGGCTTTTTTCCCGGACGCGACAAAGCGCGTCCCTCCAACTGTTTGTGCTTGCGCCGACAGGACGCTCCCGCCTCGGTAGGGGCGACGCATGCGTCGCCCCTCCGACACATTCGACATCGTTTCTGGGTGCCGTGCCGCTGGCAACACATCGGCCATCGCGTCTGGTTGCCGCGTCGCGCTCAGCGCGCCGGCTTGATCCCCAGCTCCTGCAACTGTCGGGCATCTACCGGCCCGGGCGCGCCGGTCATCAGGTCGGTGGCCCGTTGTGTCTTGGGAAAGGCGATCGTCTCGCGGATGCTCTCCAGGCCGGCAAAGAGCATCACCAGCCGGTCCACGCCCAGGGCAATGCCGCCATGCGGCGGGGCCCCATACTGGAGGGCGTCGAGCAGGAAGCCGAACCGCTCCCTGGCCCCCTCCCGGTCCATGCCCAAAAGCTCGAAGACCTGTTGCTGGAGCTCTTGGTCGTGGATTCGGATGGTCCCGCCGCCGGCCTCTGAGCCGTTGACGATCAGGTCATAGGCCTGGGCCCGGCAGCGGCCCGGGTCGCTGGAGAGAAGCTCGCGGTCCTGCGGCCGGGGGGCGGTGAAGGGGTGGTGCATCGAGGTCCAGCACGCCTCCTCTTCGTCATAGGCGAACATGGGGAACTCGACGACCCAGGAGAAGTGCATCCGGCGGGGATCGTAGAGTTTCAGTTCCGCGCCCAGGCGCCGGCGCAGGGCATAGAGCGCCTTGCAGGTGGTCTCGAACTTGTCGGCCACGATCAACAGCAAATCGCCCGGCGCCGCTTGCACGCGCTCGGCGATCCGGCCGAGCACGTCGGGACGGAAGTTCTTGGCGATCGGCGAGGTGAGCTTCCTTTCGGCATCCACCTTGAACCAGGCCAGCCCCTGCGCGCCGAACTGCTCCACCACGAACTGCGTGAGCTCGTCGATGGCCTTGCGCGAATAACGCTCCGCGGCCCCGGGGGCATTGACCGCACGCACCCGGCCGCCGCTCTCGGCCGCGGCGCGAAACACGCGAAACTCCGATTCTTCGGCCAGATCGGTCAAGTCCACCAGCTCCATGCCGAAGCGCAAGTCGGGCGCGTCGTGGCCATAGCGCTCCATGGCCTCGTCGTAGGTCATGCGCGGCAAGGGCAGGCTGAGCTCCAGGCCGAGAAGCTCGCGGGCCAGGCGGGCCATCAACCCGTCGATCACCCCCATCACGTCCGCCGCCTCGACGAACGACATCTCCAGGTCGAGCTGCGTAAACTCCGGCTGGCGGTCGGCGCGCAGGTCCTCGTCGCGGAAGCAGCGCGCGATCTGCACGTAGCGATCGTAGCCGGCGATCATCAGGATTTGCTTGTAAAGCTGCGGCGACTGGGGCAGAGCATAGAATGTGCCGGGCTGTAAGCGGCTGGGCACCAGGAAGTCGCGTGCCCCTTCCGGCGTGCTGCGCCCGAGCATGGGCGTTTCCACGTCGATGAACCCCAGCTCGTCGAAGTAGTCGCGCATCACCTTGATCATCCGGTGGCGCAACATCAGGGCGTCCTGCATGGGCTGCCGGCGCAGGTCCAGGTAGCGGTATTTCAGGCGCAGGTCTTCGCCCGGCAGCTCCTTGCCGCCCGGCTGGAACGGCGGCGTGAGCGAGCGGTTGAGCAACTTCAGCTCCACGGCCCGCACCTCGATCTGGCCGGTGGCCAGCTTGGGGTTGGTCGTGCCTTCCGGGCGCAGGGCCACCCGACCGGTGACCGCGGCCACGAACTCGGGGCGGAGCGAGCGGGCCGCCTCGAGCAACTCCTTGCCGCCTTCGGGGGCGAAGACCACCTGGGTCTTGCCGTATCGGTCGCGCAGGTCCACGAAGAGCACCCCGCTGTGGTCGCGATAGGTGTCCACCCAGCCACAGAGGGTCACCGTCTGGCCGGCGTGTTCGGCCCGCAGCTCGCCGCAAGTGTGAGTGCGCAACAAGGTGGCTTCTCCCCAAAACGAAACAACAATAACCGACGTTTCCGAAACCAGAGCCTGGCCGGCGCGACCTGTCGCCGTCGCTTCGCCGCTGCGCCGGGGGCGGCTGCTTCGAACGTGTAAACGTATTACTCCCCGGGGCTTCGCTTCGCTCCAGCCCCGGCCACCCGGGGCTGGGTATGGGGTTGGGCGCCCGGTTGCCCTGGCGCCGGCGCACCCGGCTTCCCGCACACAAAGACCCCTATTCTAGATTGCCACCCTCCGGGGGGAAAGGCTGCTGTAGGGCTTTTGGCTGGGGCGGGGGTTGTGACTGGGGTGCGACTGCCCGACCGGCCCGAGCGACCCCGTCGGCCACCCGCTCCGGAGCAAACGGGCTCTCCAGGCGAACAAAGCGACACTCGCTCAGGCTGCGGAACCACGTGCGCTGGCGCCGCGAGAATCGCCACGTGTGGAGCTTGACCAGCTCGATCGTCTCCTGAAGCGAGCGGACCCCTGCCAGGTGCTCGATCACCTCGCGATAGCCCAATGCCTGCCGGGCCGTGCGCCGGGGCGGCCGGTCTCGGGCCAGCAGGCGCCGCACCTCGTCGACCAGGCCCGCGCGGAACATGGCCTCCACCCGGGCCTCGATCCGCGCACGCAACTGCGCAGCCGGCCAGTCGAGCACAAACACCCGGCAGGCCCCGGCCGGCAGCCCGCGGGCAAACTGCTGCTGCCACCGGCTGATGGGCCGGCCCGTCTGCTCATAAACTTCCAGGGCGCGGACGACCCGCCGTAGGTCGTTCGGGTGCAGGCGTGTGGCGGAAAGGGGATCGACTTGGGCAAGCCGCCGGTGCAACGCCTCGGGGCCTTCTCGGCGCGCGATTTCCTCCATGCGCCGGCGAAAGGCCCAATCGGCCGGCGGGCCCGAGAAGATGCCCCGCAGCAGCCCCTTCAAGTACAGCGGTGTGCCGCCCACGAAAAGCACCTCGCGCCCCCTGCGGCGGATATCCTCCACGCAGGCCCGGGCGGCTTGCAGATAGCGGGCCAGGCTGAAGGCCTCGTGGGGCTCGACCAGGTCGATCAGGTGATGGGCCACCCGACACCGCTCGTCCGGCGTGGGCTTTGCCGTGCCGATGTCCATGCCCCGGTAGACGGCCATGGAGTCCATGGAGACGATCTCGGCTCCGAGGCGCTCGGCCAGCACAAGGCCCACGGCCGTCTTGCCCGCGGCCGTCGGCCCGGTGAGAAACCAGCAGTTCTGGAAAAAGGTCTCGGACACGGCGATCCTTGATCGACAGCGGCCGGGTGGTTAGGCTTACTCGCAGCTTCGCTTCTATTGTGACCGGCGGAGTTGCGGTCGAGAAGAGGCAACAGTCGGGTGAGCGGCTCGGCGCAGCGAGGGGGTGTTAAGCCCAGAGCGTGCGTCCGGCCCTTGGGCGGCCCTTGTCTCGAAGCCAGGAGGAATCCGTCATGTTTTCCCATCGCTTGTTGGCATGGCTTGGGCTGCTGACGTTGGCGGCCCTGCTGGGCGTGGGCCTGTCTGGGGCGGATCAGGGGGTTGCACGCGCAGCCGAGGCCAGCGCGGCGTGCGCAACAGCCAAGTGCGGTAGGGGCGACGCACGCGTCGCCCCTACGGCGCGCCCCGAGAAGCCGCTGGACTGCGAGGCTGCTTTCGAGGGCGGCTCCGCGCAAGTCCACTTGATCGACCAGCAGGCGCGGCTCATCCGGCTCGATCCCACCTTGCACAAGGACCGCGGCTGGCGCTGCTGGTGGTTCCTGAAGGTGACCAACATCCGCCCCGGTGAGACACTCACCCTGGACGTGGGCAGCGGATCGTGGGCCACGCCGGATCGGGCCACCTTCAGTCTCGACGGCCGCTCCTGGCACCACACGCCCCCGGGTGAGCGCCAAAAGGGGCGCATTGTCTACCGCCAGCAGATCGACGGCCCTTGTGCCTGGTTTGCCTGGGGGCCGCCTTTCACGCCGCGCGACGCCTACGGGCTGGTCGGCCGGATCGCCGAGCGATGTGCCTCGGCCGAGGCGTTCGAGCTGTGCAAGACGCGCCGCGGCCGCAGCACGCCCGCCGTGCGCGTCGGCCCGGAGCAGAAAGAAAAAGAAGAAGATCATGGCCCTTCTGCGACCCGGCCGCCTTACGGCGTGTGGATCATCGCCCGGCAGCACGCCTGGGAGAGCGGTTCGAGCTGGGTCTGTCGCGGGCTGGCCGAATGGCTCATTTCGGACAATCCGCGGGCTGCTGCCTTGCGCGCCAAAGCCGAGGTGACGCTGGTGCCGATCATGGACATCGACAACACGGCCATCGGCGCGGGCGGCAAGGAGCAGAAGCCCCAGGACCACAATCGCGACTGGTCGGACGATCCCCATTGGCATTCGGTGCGC
Source organism: uncultured Planctomycetaceae bacterium (assembly GCA_964467075.1). Taxonomy (GTDB): domain Bacteria; phylum Planctomycetota; class Planctomycetia; order Pirellulales; family Thermoguttaceae; genus CAYXPN01. The sequence goes on along the minus strand of CAYXPN010000284.1, from coordinate 3,032 downwards.
GCGGCCATGGAGGCGATCCGCCGGGCCGACGCCCAGGGGCGGTTCGATCTGTTCATCGATCTGCACAACCCCGGGGCGGGCGACCGCCAGCCCTACTTCTACTTCCCGCCGGACGAGCTGCTCCGCGCGCCCGGCGCGCGCAATCACCAGCGCTTCCTGGCCGCGGCGGTCGAAGAAATGACCGCGCCGATGAAACTGACGGCCAAGCCGCGGGTTTCCGGGGCGAATTACGATCCGCGCTGGCAGCAGATGAGCAAGAACTGGGTCATCGCGCAGACGCGTCCCCACGTGGTGGCCGTCACCCTGGAAACGCCCTGGAACACGCCCCAGAGCACCACCGCAGGCTACCAGGCCGTCGGCCGCCGATTGGGGCTGGCCGTGGAACGCTACCTGCGCAACGACCCGCGCAGCCTCGATCCGCCCAGCGCAGACCCCTGAAACCAGCGCCCGACCACGCCCCGCGGCGAGTCGAACAGCAGCTCGTACGGATCGGCCGCATCGTGTTCGGGCAGGCCCACGGCACACAGGTCGGCGCGGCGCCCCGGCTCGATGGCGCCTGTCTCTTCTTCGCGCCCCAGGGCCCGGGCACCGAAGAGCGTGGCCATGCGCAGGATCGTCTCGGGACTTACCTCGGGGTGCCGGCGCGCTGCGAAGCGCATCTCGGCCAGCAGGTCCAAATCCGGGGCCGAGGCCCGGCTGTCGGTGCCCAGGGCCACGGTCAGGCCCGCTGCGAGCATCTGCCGGAGCGGATACGGCGCGTGGCCGAAGCGGGCATGGGTGCGCGGGCAATAAACAAGCGCGGCGTGGGGGCAATGGCCGGCGAGCCACTCGATCTCGTCGCCGGCCAGGTAGTTGCCGTGGATCACAAGCAGCCGGTGGGCCTTGCTCAAGACGCGCAGATAGTCCCCGGGGCGCGTGCCCAGGCGCAGTGATGCCGGCCGGGGAACCTGCCTTTCTTCGAGCACACGGACCAGCGGCCCGCGGCCGGTGCGCAGCCACTCGATCTCCGCGAGCGATTCGGCCAGGTGGATGGCCAGCGGCAGGCGATGTTCGGCCGAGAGGGCCACGGCCTCTGCGAGCACCTCGGGCAACACGGTGTAGGGCGCATGGGGACTCAGCCCGGCGCACCACCGCCGGCCCGGCTGTGCGCGCCGGAGGTGCTCTCGGGCTGCTGGCAGGATGGCCTCGGCACGGGTCGGCTCCGGCGCGATCATCTCCAGGAACACCACGCTTTGGAGCAGAGCGGCCTCGAACGGCGCGGGTTGCCAGTCCGGCTGGGCGATCTCGCCGAGCAGGGTCACCCCGCTTTGGCACGATTCGTCGAGCCCGCGCTGAACAGCAGCGAGCCGGTCGGTCCGCTGGATGCGAAACCGGTCGACGAGCAGGCGCAGCCAGTCGGCAAACTCCATGCCCGGCGTGCCCAGCGGCTCGTCCAGGGTGGAGAACTCCAGGTGGACGTGGGCATTGACCAAGCCGGGCAACAGGGCCACATGGCCCAGGTCCTCCAGCTCCAAGCCCGGCGGGGCCTGCGAGTCCAACGCCGCGATGCGTCCTTGCGCCAGCGTGACAACCCCGCCAGCCACCGGCGGGCGCGTGACGGGAAAAACCCAGCGGGCCCGCAGTGCGCGGGCCTTGAGCCTGCTCGGGTCGGTTGTGTTGGAGCGGGTGTGGGCCACGGGAGAAGGTATTGGTTTGAGTGGTGTTTTGAGTGGTGTGAGGAAGCGATCCGGGTGATACGCGCTGTGGGGACGGTCGACGTTGCGGTCGGGGCTGCATACCCCAGTTGTTTAGCATCGTGCCAACCCGATCAACGCCGAAGGCGTTGCATTCCAAAGCCCGGGGTCAGCGGCTTCAGCCGCGCCACCCCGGGTGGTCGTCGCGGTTGATCCAACCGTACCCCGAACGGGTTCCATTCTCAAAACCCGTCAATGCAACCCCGTTGGGGTAGATGTGGCATGGGATGCCGCATATCCCAGGGTGGCGCTTCGCGGCCTAAAGGCCGCTACGCTGACCCTGGGCTTTGGCATGGAACCCCCTTGGGGTTCTGACATCGGGCGAAACGCCTGCGGCTGGGAAACACCGTGTTCGCCGTTCGTTCAAGGACGTGTCCGCAAACGATGCAACACACCGAGGTCCACTCAGAGCTGTTGATTCGTTCCTTGGTCGACTGAGCCCAAAGCATGCAGGAGCACACGCCCCCTGGGCATGATCCACATCCTTCGATTAAGGCAAGACCAATTGAGAGGGATCCCATCATCACCGACAAAGCTGACTCCGGCCGGCAACGGCGTTCCCGCGAGCAATCCGCGCGCTTCAAGTTTGCACATGGGTCCGTAGAGCGATTGTACTTGTTCTTGCTGACTCTGCCCTAGGCCCAAAGAAGCCCACGTCTGCTGTTCCTTTTTGAGCACGTGAGCACGTCCGTCTGAGAAGACCTTAAGGACCTTCAAGTCAAGGTCCGTAAGCGTTTCGAGTTCCCTCATCAAGGCCACCTTCTCTTGAACTGGTGCCGTTTCCTCAAGGAGCAACAACCGGACAGTTGCTCGCGCGAACATGCGGCGTCTTGCGCGCGAGGGTTCGCACGACGCGGCGTGGGCGGCTGCCTCCACCAAGGGGGGGAATTCCTCCTTTACCTTCTCACACCGGTCTTCAAGATCGTTCACTCGTGCGCGCAGCCAATCGATTTCTCGACACAGGTCGTTGACGAATTCCACGATTCTGTTACGCCACTTGGACTGCTCCCACTCAGACCATAGTTGGGTCAGCGACGCGACACCAGGGAATGACGTACCCATTGATCGCAGCGCTGCGCCAGCGATTTCCCATGTCTTTGACCCGGGTTCAAGCATCTCCACGCTCCCAAGCTGGCGATACGCTCGAATGATGTGATTAGCACTCATTTTCGCGCAATTGGGCCCACGAGAAAAGCGCCGCCCGCCGCATCCTCTGCCCCGGTGTGCGGCAACGTGCCGTTGCACTCAGGCCGTCTCCGCCACCCAGTCTGACCGATCGGTCGCATCTTGGGAATGGCG
>CAYXPN010000283.1:4348-7406 GCA_964467075.1 uncultured Planctomycetaceae bacterium | reverse complement strand
CCCTTGCTGGCCGAGCGGTCGTGCTCGTACATGCCGAGGACGGCCTCGAAGAGCAGCTTGAGGTCGTCGTGGCTGAAGCCGGTTTGCCGGGCCAGGTGGGCGCTGATGAAGCCCTTGCCGAGGAACAGCCCGTAGGGGATGAGCGACTTGCGGCCCATGGTGCGGAGCTTGTCTTCGGGAACCTTCTCCTCGAGCTCGGCCAACTGAGAGCTTGTCATCCCGGGTGTATCTTTCACGCCGTGCGTTCTCTGCTCAAAGCCGGCAACTGCCATACGGGTGATAGACAGGTCAAGCGGTAGCACCGCGTCGAGCGAGCGGGCAAAGGCGATCTGCACGGGTCCGCGCACTTGACCGGCATTGGCGCCCGTGGACATGACAGCGCCGAAGGCGCGGACGTCGAAGAAGTTTTCGCACATCCAGGCCCGGGCTGCGTCGACCTGGGGCTTGTTGGCGCCCTTCTTGGGATCAGGCAGGCCGCCGTTAGCCGCCTCGTGGGCCTTGGCAATTGCCGTGTTGAGGTTCGAGGCATGTTCGACAAAGATCGCATAGGGCATCTGATTGCCGCGGGCGAGCTGGACGAAGTTGCGGAGGCGGCGTTTGATGGCCACATCGGAGACCAGCCCGTGCATGTCCTCGGGATCGATGCGCGGGGCATTGCCGGCGTCGGGATCGCCGTTGGGATTGCCGTTCTCGCAGTCGAAGAGGAAGAGGAACTCGTGGCGGTTTGTGATGGGGGTTGACATGTTCCAGTCCTTTCAATTGATGGTTGGAAACAGGATCTTTTTTGGAAAACAAGGTCTCGGGTAAGTTGGCCGAAGAAGGAATTACTCGGTGGGCTGCTGCTCAGAGGTATCAGAGTCTTTGGGCTCAGGCCGGTGGGCCAACTGGTGGTAGTAGCCGAGGGCAAAGCGCGTCTGCTGTTCGAGCGTAAGTACACGAGGCGGTGTTTGGGACAGCTTGTGCCACAGGTTGGCCAGTTGCCGTTCGAACCACACGCGCAGGCCGCCTTCGATTTTCGGCAAGTGGCCGATCTGGGCGTTGCGAGTCAGCCGCCCGAGCACAAGCGCGGGTGTTGCGCTGGCCGCGGCGTAGTAGCGCTGAACGACACCCGCGCCGACATCGCCGAGAGCGGCATGTTGTATCCGGCCCAGGACGGCCATGATTTGGCCGCAGACGTAGGCAGGGTCGGTTTCCAGTTCGTTCAAGTGGGCGTTCATGTTGGGGGTCCCTTCGTTTCGGTTGCAAAAGGCCTTGAGCAGGCCCAGTCGGGCATGGCGCGGTGCATCGCCTCGGATCACGTCGATGCGCACGCGGGCCAGGGTCTGGGCCATCACTTCATGAGGAATGGGCTGTCGCTTCAGCGCACATCGCCACAAGCAAGCCACCAGCGGAGCGCTCGCATCTTTCAAGTCGCGCACCGGCGCGGCCAACACGGCGAGGAACTTATGGGCGGGGACGATGCCCTGCCCGTGACGATGGGCAATGGCCAGGTCGTCGAACCAGGCATTGACCGCCTCGGCCAACTCCTTGAAGCTGCCCTCCATCCAGTCGCGCACCACCACGCGCCCGGCGTTGGCCGAAAGGGTCAGTGCAAAATAGCGGAAATCGGCCAGACCCGGCGGGCATTCGCCCGAGCGGATCGCGTTCAGTGCCCGACGGGCGCGGCTTTCGGCCTGGGCCTTTTCCTGGGCCGCTTCCTGCGCCGTGGGGGCAGAGGAGTCGTCAGCCCCGTCGTCGGCCTCGGGCACGTCGATGCCTTCCAGCACGTCGCGCAGGGCGTCGAACTGCTGGGGCACCTCGCCGCTGTACCAATAGACCACCTTGGCGCCCGCCAGCCGGTGGCTGCGATGGCGGATGAGATGGTTCAGTGCCGTAGAATAAACCTTGACGCTCTGCTGGCTCATGGCCGCGTTGGTGCTCTGGGTGAGCCCGAAGGACGTAAACGCGTCCTTGTCGAAGCCGGCCAGCACGTCGCCGGTCGGCTGTCCGCCCACATCGGCGAGCCCCTCGATCTTATTCTGGGTGAGCTGGGGTTCGACCAGCTCGCCGCTCAACAAGCAGCGCATCGGGGCGCGCTGCTTCTTGCTGCCCCGAGCAGCACCTTCCTCCTTGCCGCGGCTTCCCAGACTGTGGAGATACTGCTCCCACCAGTCGTGCCAATCGTCACGCTCCACGAAGATCGAGGGCGTCTGGTCGGGTGCGATCACGGCAAGGGTGGCCGAGTCGGTGGGTTTGGCCTTCTCTTCGACAAGCCGCGCGCGAATGGTTTCCAGCTTTCGCTGGTCGCTCAAGGCCGTGACGATCGGCGCCAGATCGGGTACAGACGACGAGGCCTGACGCAGCAGATCGACGAAGAACTCGTGCTTGACCGTAGCCTTGGGAAGGTCCTCGTCGCTCTTGCAGTAACAGACAACGGTCTGAAGACTCTCGGCAAGGAAATCCGAGCGCCCGCCCCCTTGGAGCCAGTTGCGAGGGGCGGCCGGACAGACCGCAAACTCACGACCTCTGCCCTTGCGCTCTTCGCCGGCCAAGTCCTGCACGCCCAGAAACTCCCCGTGGGCCGAGAAGACCAGCAGCCAGCGAACCGTCTTGGGTTTGAAGCCCGGCCGGACCATCAGGCCCTCGCGCTCGGCGTAATTGACAAGCTCGTGCAACATCAGTCGGCCCTCCTTTGCGCGGGTTCGGGCTTGCGCACCAGGTCGCTCTCGAACGGCGGCACATCGAGCACGCCCCGCTCGATCTTCGCCCGAAACAGTGTGATGAAAGGCTCCGCGCTGGAGCCGTTGACGCGCCTAAGATCGAACACGTCGTAGAGCATCCAGCCGAGGTCCTGCGAATAGTCCTCGGGCTGCGGTTCGCTCTCGGGCGAGTCGATGTAGCGGAAGAAGGCCACGAACTCGCGGCAGCCGAAACACGGCTGGTGGAAACACTTGCCCTGAGCGGCCCGGCGCACGAACTGGGCGTCGAAGGCCTTCTGCTGCGACTCTTGGCCGGGACGCGGCACGATGCGGGCAGTAATGCGGAATCGCGGGTTGCGCAGGGCCATGGTCTGGCGCTG
>CAYXPN010000283.1:0-4248 GCA_964467075.1 uncultured Planctomycetaceae bacterium | reverse complement strand
TCGCGCGGCCGAATCAAACTGACCGCATGGGCCCTGGCCCTGCGAATCCACTGGCGGATCAACTCGGGGGTGAGCCGCTCGGCCTCGGTGATCTCGCGCCCTAGCGCGTCGAAAACATCCTTCTGGTAGGGCACCAGCACCTCGATCGAGTCCTGCTTGATGAGCCGGAACAAGTCGGCCACGTCGACGAAATTGCCTGCTTCCAGGGCCTCGATCAACTCTCGCTCATCGTCTTGCTCCGAGTCCGGCGAGCTTCGGCCCGTCAGGCCGTAGAGCTGACGGAAGTAGGCACGCAGCCGGGCCGGGTCGTTGAGGATTTCCATAGCGTTGAGGTCGCCCTGCTGGGCCAGGCCGGCCAGAAACGTCTCCGTGGCCTGCACCGCCTGTTTGTAGCCGGGCGGATAGATAATGCCTTGGTCGTCTTCGGGTTTGAAGACCACCACCCGCCCGCGCTGGCCCGAGCCGTGGCGATTGCAGCGGCCCGCGGCCTGGGCAATGGCTTCCAGCGGCGCCAGGGCCCGATAGACGACCGGGAAGTCGAGATCGACCCCTGCCTCGACGCACTGGGTGGCCACGAGCGTCATGGGCTCGCCGGCTTGCAGCCGCTGATTGACTTTGCCCAGCACCTCAGAGCGATGGGCCGGACACATGTTGGTGGAAAGATGCAGCACGTGGTCCGCGCCGTGTTCTTGCAGCAGTCCGGCCAACTGCGCGGCATGGCGCTTGAGGTTCACAATGCAAAGCCCCTGCTCTTGGGAGGCCAACTCGCCGGCCAGCTCTTCCAGAGCCACCGGCTGTTGGTGACGCCACTGAACTTGTACACGGACGGCCGCGGGCTGGTAGAGCGGCGCTGGATCGGACGCGATCTCGCGCGGCTGCCAGCCTGGGCCGGCGAACTTGCGCACGCGCTGGTCGAGGGCCTGGAACTCCGGCTGGGTGGCCGTGGCAAACAGCACCGTCGAGCCGTAAGGTCCGCCGGGTTCGGCCAGGCGAGAGAGCGTGGCCAGTGCGGGGACGGCCAGCTTGACAGGCAGGGTCTGCACTTCGTCAAAGAGGATCACGCTGCGGGCCAGCCGGTGCAGCTTGCGGCAGCGCGCAGGCCGTGCGGCCATGAGCGACTCAAAGAACTGCACGCTGGTGGTAAGCACCACCGGCGCGTCCCAGTTTTCGGAAAGCAGGCGCGGCAGGGCGGCGGTGTAATCGTCGCTGCGCTCGGGCGAAGGTCCGTCGGCATATTCGACGAGGCTGTGGTGCTCCAGTACGGTCAGCGGATGGAAACCTTCCTCGCGCGAGAAGGAGAAGATCTCCCGGTAGATGCGCGCCGTCTGGTCGATGATATTCAGGAACGGCATGACCAGCACGATCCGCCGCAGCCCGTGCTCCCGCGCGTGATGGAGGGCAAACGCCAGCATGGCCAGCGTCTTGCCGGCGCCGGTGGGAGCAGAGAGCGCAAAGAGGCCCGGAGGTTGCTCCGCCGCTTCCAGGCAGCGCTGGAGGAGCTGCTCGCGAACGGCTGCCATGGGTGAGTTGTGAAAACGCTCGCGCAAGGGTCCCAGATGGCGTTCCAGCGCGGCTATGGCCTTCTCGATGTCAAGGTCCGGGCCCGCGGATCGCGGCCGTCGCGGCTGCTGGGCGTCGCCGGCGAAGTGGGCTTCGGTCTCCAGAAAATCAGCATCGACCAAAGCGGAAAAGAGCATGCGCACGTCCAGCATGTCTGCGGCCATCAGGCCGGCGGGCTTCAGCCCTTGTGGGATTGGCGGAACGGTGAACCCATCGGCCTGATAGCGCTGGAACAACTGCGCGAGATTCGGATCGGTGAACTCGTCGGGTTGCTGCTTCATGCGGTCGGCGATGTCGTTGGCCCATTTTTTTCGCCGGCTTGCGCGCGGCAACTCGCAAAGGCCCGCATGATGTCCGGCCACGGCCAGCGCAGGAATCAAACCCAGCGTTCCCAGCCTGCCCGCCAGCAGAACGGCCCCGGCCGACCAGTGGTCGCCCGCTCGCCGTGTTTGCTGCTTCAAGTACTCCTGAAACCGCTGGGCATACTTGCCCAGATCGTGCAGCAGTCCGGCAGCCCGGGCCTGCTCAGCAGCCCCAAATGCCGCAGCGAACTCCGCAGCGCGTTCGGCCACGCTTCTGAGATGGAAGGCAAGCGGTTCCGTTACTCCGGCTCCTTCGTCGTTCTCGCTGTGGGCGAGATAGGGCGACCGCTCGGACTCATCCCTGGTCATTGCATGAGCCTCCATCGAGGTTTCGTCGGCGCCGACTCGGCTGCGCGCCCGGCCTCGGCACGTGGCGAGAAGCCGGCCGTTTTCGTTCCTCCGCCACGTGTAAGTGCCGGCGCCTTGCGCAGCAGCGCAGGGGCACCGTAAAGCTGGCGCCTTGCGCAGCAGCGCAGAAAACCCAGTAAAAGGACGTTTGTACTGAACGCCTGAACATACCACAACCAGATAACACGTCAACCACCACAATCGGGTAGACCCGCTATGAGCCCACGGACGGTGGGTGCCGAAGTGACACTTAGGGTGGGTTAACCACAGTCTCTAAACTCGACTTTGGCCATTTTTCCCCATTAGTGGGGCACTGCAATTTCGTAACCCATTGCAGGTCAATGACTTACGCGCATTGCATGAACAAACGGCGCTGTGCAGCGCAACTCATTGATGCGCAATGACTTGCGGCAAAATGGCAAGAGTCGAGCTAAAAGCCAATCGCGACCAGCGGAGCACCGTGCCCGGTGCCCCCCCGGCCTCGGCTCGTCATCGGGTCCGACCGGAAACCGGTTTCTGCGTCTGCGCCCGTGCGGTTGATGTGGCCACAAAAGCAAGGCCCGGCCGACGACTACCTCTTCGGTTCCTGCCTCCGGGCACGCGCGGTCGTTGTTCCATACGTTGTCGCAAGCTGTGGCGCCTCGCCGGCCAGTTCCTCTCGAAGCCCCGCCGGCTGCAGCACCTCCGCATGCCGGCCGAACGAGAGCAGCCACCGCTTGATCTCCTCGGTGCCGTCCAGGTCGAACTCGGCCAGCAGGCCGCCGCCCGGCTGAGGGGTCAGGCGCTGGCTGGGGTGCCAGAGCTTCTCGCCCACATGGCGGACCACCTCGGCCGAGAAGCAGACCTTCACGTGCACCTCGCCTTCCTCGTGGAACACCCCGAACGATCCGCCCATGTGTTGGTGCAAATCGAAATCCTCGGGCCGAGTGAAGCGCGAGTCGGTCAACTCGGCGTGGTCCATGTGGTCGATCTTCCAGTGGCGGATTTCGTTGTGCTCCGCAGATCGGCCGACCAGGTAGAGCGAGCCGCGATGGTGGACCAGCCCGTAAGGGTGAATCTCGTAAGCCACGGGCTCGGTCGCGCGCAGCGAGCGGTAAGTGAGCGGAGCCGGGCTGACCATCCCCGAGCGGGCCAAGGCCCTGCGGCGCGCCATCCTCGATCAGTTGCAGCAACTGCCCGAGACCGACCCGGCGCGGCAGTCATGCGAGCGCAGCCTGGCGGAGGTATTCCTGGCCGTGCAATTAATTGTACGGTTACCCGGGCGACTACGTCTCGGAACAACCCTCGATTGAGCGAATCGCCGAAACGCTGGACAAGCTGGAGGAGGACGTCTTGGAAATCCCGACCGCCACGGTTCGTGGCACCCGGCGGGCCGAAGTTACCTTCGGCGAGCCGATCATGGTCGAGACGGGAAGGTCCCAGAAGGGTGCTTCTCAGCGGTTGACGCTCCAGTTGGAGGAGCGGGTACGGCAACTACTGGACGCGTTGTCCGGCACGCGAAAAACGCCCCGCGCGGATGTCATGGCCGGGTAGGCTGGGCCTCGCGCGCCAAGGTCAACCGGATCATCCGAAAGCATGCCAAGCTGCTCAGAATCCCTCGGGGAGGCCGTCGATGAACACCACCGAATCCAGCGTGGAGTCGCCCGATGGTCATGTGCCGGCTGCCGCCTCATCCGACCAGATTGCGCGGCGGTGGTCCTGGCCCGCGCAGGCGGCGTTTCTGTTCACCGGCGTCCTGCTCCCGATCTTCGGTTCTGTGTGCCTCTACTTCAGCCCTGACCCCATGCCGTCCAGGCCGCTGTCTGGAGAACCATCCGCTTACACCAGACTGCTACTCTTGGGGAGGCCTCCCATTGCGTTCTACCCTTTCTCCTGTTGTACAGTGTAGTGTTTCACGCCAAATGAGACAATCGGCAAGTTAGGTGACGGGCTGCTGGGGAGGGGGTAGAATCCTTGGAAAGCGAGGGCCGGGGGGCCC
>CAYXPN010000282.1:0-7457 GCA_964467075.1 uncultured Planctomycetaceae bacterium | reverse complement strand
GCCGACGTGGTCGATGTTCATCACCCGGCGCATGGCGGTGGTGATGGGCAGGATTACCTTGTTGTCGAAATCGCCGCCCATCGGGCTGGTCCCGCGCTCTTCGAGAACCCCCTTGACCGTCAGGGCGACCTGGTTGATGTAGATCCGCTCGCCGGTCGGATCGCGGTCGCCGAACAGCTCCTTCTGAATCGTCCGGCCGATGACGCAAACGCGGGCCATGGTGGCCACGTCCTCGTCGGTAATCGGATCGCCCAGGGCGGGGTGCCACTCCCAGGCCTGGTGCCAGTTCGGCTCCACGCCCCAAACCACAGCTTGATACTGATTCGCCCCATGCTTGGCGTTCATTTGGAACCGCCACGCCATGGGCGAGACGATCTCCAACCCGCCAATTTGCTCGCGAATCGCCTCGGTGTCTTCCAGGGTGAGCGTGGTGACGCTCATGTCGGGCGGGGGCATGTCCTTGCCGCCCCCGGCAATGAGCATCATCGCGTCGGGGCCGAAGTTCTGCACCCGTTTCATGATCTTCTTTTCGGTGCCTTTGCCGATGGCCATGATGACCACCAGGGCCGCCACGCCCACGATCGTGCCGGCCATCATGAACAACGTGCGCAGCTTGTTGAGCCCCAGGGCCTGGATGCCCTCGGCGGCGACGCGTGGAAGTCTCATGCGGCGGTCTCCTCGTCGGCAGGGGGCTCCTGCTGTTCGGCGTGGCGGGGCCGGGCCACGCCGCGGTCTTCGCCGATCGCGCCGTCTTTGAGCACGATCACCCGGTCGGCGTGTTCGGCCACCCCTTCGTCGTGGGTGACCAGGATAATCGTCCGCCCCTGGCGGTGCAGGCGCTGGAAGATCGCCAGCACTTCCAAGCCGCTGCGGCTGTCAAGGTTGCCCGTGGGCTCGTCGGCGAGGATCATCTCGGGGTCGGTCACCAGTGCCCGAGCAATGGCCACGCGCTGCTGCTGCCCGCCCGACAGCTCGCTGGGCCGGTACGTCATGCGGTCGGCCAGCCCCACGGCCACCAGGGCGTCCTCGGCCCTTTGCTCGGCGTCGGGGGGATAGTCGTCGGCGTAAATCAGCGGCAGCATGACGTTCTTCAGCGCCGTGGTCCGCCCGAGCAGGTGGAATTGCTGAAAGACGAAACCGATCTTGTCGTTGCGCAGGTGGGAAAGCTCCTCGTCGTCCAGTTCCACCACGTCCGCGCCGCCGAGGCGATAGCGCCCGGCGGTGGGCCTGTCGAGGCAGCCGAGGATGTTCATCAGCGTCGATTTGCCCGTGCCCGACGCGCCCATGATGGCCACATACTCGCCGGGCTCGATGCGAAACGAGATGCCCCGCAGCACGGGAGTCGTCACGCTCCCGTTGCCGTAGGTCTTTTCGATGTTCTCCAATTCGATCATGGCAACTCCTGGTCCTTCTGTTGTTGGCCCGGCGGCTCCAGAAACACGGTTTCGCCTTCCTCCAGTCCGGAAGCCACTTCGATCCACCCGCCGTCGCGCCAGCCGGCTTTGATCTCGCGCGGCTCCGCACGGCCGTCGGCCGGCACGTAGACGACGCTCTTGCCGCCCTGCCTGCGGATTGCCTCGGCAGGGACCGCGAGCACACCTTCGCGCTTCTCCAGCAAGATGGTCACGCTGGCGGTCATCTCGGGGCGCAGCAGGCCGTGGTAGGGGGTCTCGATGTCGATCACCACGTCGTAATTGACCACGTTGTCCTGGATGACCGCCTTGGGGTAGATAGCGGAGACCTTTCCCTCAAACTCGGCGGCCGGAAACGCATCGACCGTGAATACCGCGCGCTGCCCCACTTCGACCTTGCCGATATCCACCTCGTCCACGTAGGCATCGACCTGCAAGCGCTCCAGGTCGATGATTGTGACAAACGTCGGTGCCTGCATCCCCGCGGCCACGGTCTCCCCTTCCTCGGTGGAAACCGAGGCGATCACGCCGTCGATCGGCGCCGTGATGGTCGCGTAAGCAAGCTCCACGCGCGCGTTTTCCAAGGCCCATCCAGCGCGGGCCACCTCGGCCTCCGCCTGCCGCAACTCCTCGGCATAGCGGGTTTCGGCCAATTGCAGGGCGTTGCGGGCCAGCGCAAGGCGGGCTTGGGCGACGTTGTAGCGTTCCTCGGCCTGTTCCACCTCATCCAGCGACACCGCGCCGGGCTGGCGGAGGCGGAGCTGGCGCACGCGCCCCAACACGCTCTCTGCCAGCTTGAACGTGGCCTCGCTTTCCGCCACTTCGAACCGGGCCTTCTCGATCTCCTTGGGCAATAGCGCCTCGACCGACGCGAATTTGGCGCGGGCCAGGTCCAGCTCGGCCTGGCGCTGGGCGACCAGGGCCTCCAGGTCGGCCTTCTCCAATTCGGCGACAACCTGGCCTTTGCTCACCGCATCGCCCACGTTGGCCAGCAGACGTTCCACCTTGCCCGAGATCCGCGCACCCACGCGGACCTCTGCGCCCACCTGCGCCTGGACCGACCCGGTGGCCAGCACCGAGGAGGAAAAATCGCGGCGGGCCACGGTGGCCGTCGCGACAGTAGCTTCCCCCGCGCCGGGCACACGATGCGCATACCACCACCACACCGCAAGCACAGCCGCGGCAAAAAAACCGAGCAAAACCAGCAGCCGCCGACCCTTCTTGCGCTGCCTGCTCCGCGGCCGGCGCGCAAACGCCTCCGCGGTACCGCGCGGCTGCGCGGCCCGGGGTCTGCCGCTACGGACCGAGCCATCGCCCGGCATGGGCTCCGCGGCCTTTGGGTGGTGATCGTCCTGGGCCGTACCAGTGCGCGAGCTGCTCATTTCCGGGCTCCGCCTTCCTGCTGGAGTGCTGGGCCGAACTCGCCCCGGGCGCGCCCGCCCATCGGCGGACCAGCCGCGCAACAGGCCCGATTGCGGAGCATCTCGAAGAGCCGGCGCTGTTGCTCGGGCGTAAGCACTTCCTTCTCGGCCAGCAGGTGGTCAACCACCAGCCGCTGAATACGCTGCTTGGTAGTCAGGATTTCATCCTGTTTGGCGCGAATCGCCTCCACGTCGGGCTCTTCAGCGGCGATCAAGTCGATCACTTCCGGCCACATCGTCTTGGTTCGCTCGAAGACCTCACCGACCGCAGCCTGAAACTCCCGTAATCGCGGTTCGATTTCAACCCATTGCTCCTCCGTAACACCCAGCTCGCGGTGCAGCGGGCACCAGATCGCCGGCCGGCCGCCGGCCGCGGTTTGCTCCTCAGACACCTGCGGCGGGGCGGCGTGGGCAATCCACATGGCAATGAACGCCACGTTCAGCGCCGCCGAAGCCGCGATTGCGCAATACTTCGTATTCTTCCACATCAGCCGTGGCCCTCACTTTCACATCACTTCCACATCACGCACGGTCCTCATTCGTCCACGTCACGCACGGCCCTCAACGATCAGCCGCGGTGATCAGTTGCAGATACGCCTCCCCCAGCGAATCCCCGCCCGGCTCCGCCAGTTCGCCCAACCCGGAAGCCGCCAGCAGGTCGCCCCCTCCGCGGGAGGCCGCGGGCGGCCGCTGGACCCCGGATCGCCAGGTATGGTGGCCCATCCAGAGCCCCAGCACCAAGCCGGCTGCCAGTGCCGCGGCAGTGGCCGCTGGGAACCGAATCCGATTCCATGCCGACCGCGCCCAGCCAAGCCGCCCTGGCCGCCGACCGCCGACCGCGGTCTGCTGCTGCTTGGCCCGGGCAACGACCCGGCCGGCAAATCCCTGGGCCACAGGCGGCGCGGGCCAGGCCGCCAGCAGTTCGCCCAGCCGCCGCAGCCTGGCCAGCGCCGCGCGGCACTCTGCGCAACTGGCCAAATGGGCTTCGATCGCGGCGCGCTCCGAAGACGTAACCTCCTGCGCAGCAAACAGATCCAGCTTCTCTCTGGCTTCACAGCAGTGCATGGCAGGCCCTCGTTCTACAAGAACCAACGGACAGCCGCCCAAAAACCCCCGCCAGAATCGGCTACTCTCGGAAAAAATCTCCGAGCAAAGCCTCCAGCGTCTCCCTTGCCCGGGCCAGCAGCCGTTCGACCGCCTTGGCGCTGGTGTCCATGGCCGCGGCGATTTCCCGGTAGCTCTGCCCCTCGTAATAGCGCAGCACCACAGCCGCGCGCTGCTTCGGGGGCAGGCGGCTAATCGCACGGCGCACTGCCCGGGCCTGCTCGGCGTGGACGGCTCGTTGTTCGGCCGACGGCGAATCGTCCAGCGCGAGCGGGCCCTCGTGCGCGAGCACCCCGCCCGCGGGGAAGGGGCGCCCTTTGCGCAGGCGATCCAGGCAGAGTCGGACAACGATCCGGTAGAGATAGGTGCGAAAGGCGGCGGTCGGCCGGTAGCGTTCTCGGGCCTTGAAGACCCGGAGAAACGCTTCCTGCGCCATGTCTTCGGCCTCTGCGGGGCAGCCCAGCATGCGGTAGGCCGTGCGCCAGACGGTCTCCTGATGGCGCAGAACGAGCTGCTCGAAAGCGGCCAGATCGCCCTGGCCGGCCCCCTCCATCAACGATTCGTCAGAAGGGATTGCCACGAAACGATGGATCCGGCGCGAGCAGAAAGGAGAAAGGTGCCAGACACCAAGTTTAGCCAGGATAGCAAAGGATGGGGAAAGAAAGGAATAACGGCGCCCAACAACACCTCCCCAAACGCCAACCCAACTTTACTGCCTTCACTAGATTTGGTGACTGTCACCTTTATTTCTCACACATCCAACTGCCGCACTTCCAGGGCGTGTTGCTCGATGAACTGGCGGCGCGGCTCGACCTTCTCGCCCATCAGGATGCGGAACAAGTCGTCGGCCTCGGTCCCTTCTTCCAGCGTGACGCGCAGCAGGGTGCGGTTCTCCGGATCGAGCGTGGTCTGGCGCAGCTCCTCGGCGTTCATCTCGCCCAGGCCCTTGAAACGCGTGATCTGGAGCCCTTTCTCGCCCGCCGACCGAACAGCCGCCACCAGCCCGCGCAGGTCTTCCAGGCCCGCGGCGATCTCCCCCCGGCGGAGCACGTAGCGCGGCGTTTCGCTGCCGGTGCGCTGCTGGGGCAGGAGGCTGTCGACGTCGAAGCCCAACTCGCGCAGCTCCGCCAGCCGGTTGTTGATCGAGCGCACCTCATGAAGCTCGATGATACGAATCCGCGGAGCCGGGCGACCGTCGCCGCGGCCTTCCGCGTCTGGGGGCGGGACGTCGTCCACCTGCACCTCCTGGCCGGTCTCGCGTTCCTGCTCGGCCACGAACTGCTCGAGCTCTTCGCGCGAGACGAACCAGTGTTCCTCGCTGCCGGCGAACACGTGGAAGACCGGCAGCCTTCCGCTGACCGGGTCCCGGCGCACGGCATGGGCCCTCAGACTGATGCCGCGGCGTTCCAGCGCCAAGAGCGGCTCCTCCAGATCGGCGAGGATGCGGCAGAGGCGTTCCATCGCGGCCCCGCGGATCGCCCGACCGTCGTCCGACTCGAAGGTCGCGTCGGCCAGTCCCATCTCGAGCAGTTGGGCCTTCATTTCCTCTTCGGTTTGCACGTAGTAAACCTGTTTGCGCCGGCGTACGCGGAACAGCGGCGGCTGGGCCACGTAGACGTGTCCGGCGCGCACCAGCTCGTACATCTGCCGGTAGAAGAACGTCAGCAGCAAGGTGCGGATGTGTGAGCCGTCCACGTCGGCGTCGGTCATGATAATGATCTTGTCGTAGCGACGCTTGGACAGGTCCAGCTCCTCGCCGATGCCCGAGCCGATGGCCGAAATCATGCTGCGCACTTCTTCGTTGGCCAGCACCCGGTCTTCGCGCGACTTGTAGGCGTTGATGATCTTGCCGCGCAGGGGCAGGATCGCCTGGTACTCGCGCAGGCGCCCGCCCTCGGCGCTGCCGCCGGCCGAATCGCCCTCGACCAGATACAACTCACAGCGCTCCACCTCGCGGCTCGTACAGTCGCGCAGCTTGCCCGGCAACCCGCCCCCCGACAGGGCCCCTTTGCGCTCGCGCACGAGCATGCGCGCCTTGCGTGCCGACTCGCGGGCTTCGGCGGCCAAGAGGCCTTTTTGGCCGATGACGCGCGCCGTGCGGGGGTTTTCTTCAAAGTATCGGGCGAGAAAGTCGCCCACGGCCGAGTTGACGATTCCTTCGACCTCGCTGTTTCCCAGCTTGGTCTTGGTCTGGCCTTCGAACTGGGGGTCGGGCACGCGCAGCGAGAGCACCGCGGTCAGTCCCTCGCGACAGTCATCGCCGCTGGGGATCAGGTCGCGGTAGATACCCGACCGCTTGCCGTAGGCGTTGATGCTGCGCGTCAGCGCGGCGCGGAACCCGGAGACGTGGGTGCCGCCCTCGATGGTGCAGATGTTGTTGACATAGGAGTGGACGTTTTCGGTGTATTCCGCGGAGTATTGCAGGGCCAGGTCGATACCCACGCCATCGAACGTGCCGTGCAGGTGGACGACCTCTTCGTGGGCCGGCTCGCTGGCACGGTTGAGGAACTCGACGAACTCCAGGATACCCCGTTCGTAGTGGAACGTTTCGCCCTCGCCGGTGCGCTCGTCGTGGAAGACGATCTTCACTCCCCGGTTGAGAAAGGCCAGCTCTTGGAGCCGCCGGTGGAGAATATTGTAGTTGAACTGGGTGTTGGGGAAGATTTGGAAGTCGGGCTTGAAGGTGGTGCGCGTGCCGGTGCGCTCGGTGCGTCCCATGCGGCGGATCGGACCGGTGGGCACACCGCGCTCATACTCCTGCTGAAACACGTGGCCGCTGCGGCGCACTTCCACTTCGCACCACTCCGAAAGGAAATTGACCACGGTCACGCCCACCCCGTGCAGCCCGCCGGTCGTTTGATAGGCGCCTTTGTGGAACTTCCCGCCGAACTTGAGCACACACATCACGCCCTGCAGCGTGGAGAACCCCAAATCCGGATGGTCCTCCACCGGGATGCCGCGGCCGTTGTCCTCCACGGCCACCGAGCCGTCGTTGTTGATCGTCACCGTGATCTCGCTGGCATAGCCGGCCATCACCTCGTCGACCGAATTGTCCACCACCTCGTAGACCAGGTGGTGCAGCCCGCGCGGTCCCGTATCGGCGATGTACATGCTGGGACGCTGGCGCACGTGCTCCAAGTCGCTGAGGTGTTCCAGGTCCTCGGCGCTGTATTCGGCCCGGGCGCGCACCTCTTCGTCCAGGGCGTACTCGTCGAGTTCGGAGCCGCCGGGCCCAGCCGAGGGCTCTTCCGCGCGCTGCGCAGCCGCCGCGGCCGGGCCCGAAAGATTTGACGCACCCGTCGGTCCATCGCCTGCTGGAGCAGGGCCCGGTGGGGTGCCCGATACGCGAGCCTGCTCAAGTTGCGTCCGATCAGGCTGCTCGGGCGCGTTCTCTCGTCGTGCTGGATCCTCTGACATACGGTTCTCGTCCTTCGCTGCAATCGACAGCGCAAATCCGGGGGATTGCACTGGGTATCGGCGGGAAAAGGTGACAGGCACCATTTGTGCGAAGCCGGCCACC
>CAYXPN010000281.1:1788-7486 GCA_964467075.1 uncultured Planctomycetaceae bacterium | reverse complement strand
AACCGCCGCGTGAACGGTCGCCAGGCGGCCGGGCCGAGAAAGCGGTCCCAGTCGACCTCTTCCTTCGGCGGCTCGGGCTCCGGCGCGGCCCAGCCGCTCATCCCGGTTCCCAAGCCGCCCGGGTGCGCGTGGACTTCCCTGAGCGCTCCCAGCCTGCCGGTCTGCGCCAGCTCCACGGCGAACTGCACGTGCGGCAGGTTGCGGCGCTGCATGCCGCCCTGGAAGATGCGGCTCGTGCGCCGAAACGTCTCGGCCAGCGCCAGGCTCTCGGCAATGGTCTTGGTGCAGGGCTTCTCGCAATACACGTCCTTGCCGGCCTTGGCCGAGTAGATGGACAACAGCGCGTGCCAGTTGGAGCCCGTGGTGATGAGCACCGCGTCCAGGTCGTCGCGGGCGAGGAACTCCTGGAAATCGCGGTAGGCGGGGCAGTCGCCGCCGTATTTGGCGTCCACCCGTTGCTTGACCGCCTGGCGCCGATCGGCCCGCACGTCGCAGACGGCCACCACGCGCACGTCGGGCTGTTGCATGAAGCAGCCCAGCACGTAGCCCCCGCGGCCGCCGATGCCCAGCCCGCCCAGGATGACGGTCTCGCTGGGCAGCACGGCGCCGTCGAGCCCCAGCACGCGGCCGGGCAGCACGGCGGGCACGCCCAGCGCGGCACCGGCCTTCAGGGCGGTGCCCAGAAAGCCGCGGCGATGGATTCGGTTCGCTCGTCTTGCCATGTGTGGTTCTCCTCTCGCCCATTCTGGTGGATGGAGCTTTCGTAACACTTCAGCCGCGTGAAGAGAGTCGATGCTTCACGGCGGGCTGTGCACCGCATTTTAGCCAGTCGCAAGCACGCACGCGACGGGCCGTTCGTAGTGACCCGATTCATCGGGTCTCCTGAAAGACCGTACAAGTACGGTCACTACAAGCCGTTCGTAGTGACCCGATTCATCGAATCATTCGCTGCACTGCTGGACAAGCCAGCAGTGGCACCCGGCGTGCGTGCAGCCCACGCAAGTGTGTGCGGACCAGCCGGAAACCGGCCCCACCATTGTAACAACGAGGACACCGGAAGTCCCGTCGATGCCTGTCTGCAACCGCATTTCGGCCGCAGCCGCCGTGCGGCGGGATTTCCCGGCGGGATTGCCCCGCCGGCTCGCCGGCGGCTCGCCATGCGCGTCCCAAAGCCTCATGTGCGCTGGTGCTTCAGCGGCCAGCCCGGCTGGGTCACCGGCGGCTCCGCGGGCGGCTCGACGAGCTTGCCGTACAAATCAGGACGCCGGGCACGCAGGTAGCGCCCGCCGCTGGCCACGCCGAGCTTCTCCGCAGTGCAAACGCCCAGGCAGAAGCCGTCGCCCAGCTCCCGGCACTCGGCGATGATCTCGCCGAACGGGTCGAGGACCATGGCGTTGCCGTTGCGCACCTCGCCGTCATCGAGCCCTACGGGATTGGTAAAGACCGCATACACGCCGTTGTCATAAGCCCGCGCAGGCAGCCAGCGCATAAGCCACCCGCGGCCCTTGGGCCCGTCGAACTCCTGGCGCAGCGGCACCGGGTCGCGCCGGCGATTGTGCCACAGCTCGGGATCGACCGTGCCGCGGCCGGGCATGGCCGAGGGCAGACAGCCGGTCACGTGCGGCATGAAGATGATCCGCGCGCCCAGGAGCGTGGTGATGCGCACGTTCTCAATGAGGTTGTTGTCGTAGCAGGTGAGGATGCCGCAACGCCAGCCGCACACGTCGAACACCGTGAACTCGCGCCCGGAAGACAGGTGCGGACTGACGAAGGCGTGCAGTTTCCGATGCCGGGCTACCAGGCCGTCGCCTGTGACACACACGTAGGTGTTGAAGACCTCGTCGCCGTCGCGCTCGAACAGCCCGGCCAGCACCGGCACGCCGCACTCGGCCGCAATGCCGATCAACTCCTGCGTGCTGGACCCTTCGGGCACCGGCTCGGCCAGCGCGAGCAGCTCGTCTTTGGACAGTGTCTGCACAAAGGTGTATGCCGAGATGCAGCACTCGTGGAAGCTCAGCAGGTCGGCCCCGGCGCGCGCCGCCTCGCGTGCGATCGCGCCTATGCGGCCCAGGTTGTACGCCTTGTCGCCGTTGCGGTGCTCGAACTGGCAGGCGGCCACACAGAGGTCGCGCTGGTTGAGAACGGCAGGCTGTGCATTGGCGGAGTCGCTGTTCACGTCGGGTCCCCCCCGGTATGCTCGTAGCCGCGGTCGCCAGACCGCGGACGAGTTGTAGCCGCCGAAAGCCAGACGGCGGACGAGCGATTCAGCCGATCGCCGTCACTCTCCACGCTCTGGCGAGCGTGGCTACGGCTGTAGCCGCCGAAAGCCAGACCGCGGACATGCCCATTCATTGCCGATTCCTATTCGCCGGCAAAGCACATCAGCCGGCCGTCTGTGGTGACCAGATACAGGCGTCCGCCCGCGGCGATCAGCCCGTCAAAGGCCGGCTGGCCGTCCAGCGGATAGTCGGCCAGCTTCTCGCCGTGCGCGGCAGCCACGACCCACAGACGCGCACCCAGCCGGCCGTCGAACGCTGCATACGGATCGTCCCGCGACACCGCGTCCGGCGGACCGGCCATGAACAGCTTCTCACCGGCCAGCACCAGGGCCCGGGCTCGCAGCCGGATTTGTCTCGACCACTTGGGCGGCTCGGCGCGAGAGAAGCCCGGACCTTTTTCGCGGTCGATGGAATTGGGGGCCAGGACCGGCTCGTTGTCGTTGTCGTCGGCAAACAGCTCGTAGCCCTCGCCGCCGGCGTTGAACACCGGGCTCAGTCGCAGTCGCTTGGTGAACACGTGCAGCCCGTAGGTCGTCTCCTCGTCGAACACCAGGATCTGCCCGGCCTTGGGCGCGTCGTTGGCGAAATAGAAACCGGGCCACCGGTTGCTGTACGACCAGTAGGTACGGTCGAACCACACGTCCTGGAGGAACCCGCCGGTGGCGATCAGGTGGCGTCCGGTAATTCGATCGCCCAAGGTGGAGGCGCGCGGCGGCGTGACGTCGCCCAGCTTTTTGTCAAAGACCATCTGGTACATGAACAGGTGCGTGCCGTCGGTCACCAGGATATCCGACTTGGCCCCGTCCATGTCGAACGGCCGGCCTACGTCGCTTTGCACGTCGGGCCAGGGGCCTTCGACCTTGGTCCGGCAGAGCACTTCGCCGGTCTGCGGTTTGAGTCCGTAGAGATGGATGCCACCGTCCAGGAAACTGGAGCGCCCGGCCGCCATATAGGCCACGCCGTCGAGCACCAAAACGCTGCCGGGCACAGGCCAGACCGATTCGACCTGGTCGCCGGCCACGATGCGCCGATCCTCGGGCGCGGCGCGGAATCGCCAGACCAATTCGCCGTCGGCGCTCAGGCAGTAGACCCAACCGTCACGGCAGCCGAACAACACCAGGCGCTGGGCCGGCTCGTCCGGGGACGAACCAGCGAACGTGCAGATCGTGGGCGGCGAGTCCACGCGCCCCCCGGCCGTGAAGCTCCATTGCAGCTCGCCCGCGGCGGCATCCAGGCAACACACCCGATGGGCGTCCACCTCGGACAGGTAGAGCCTGCCGCCCGCGAGGACCGGCGGAGTGAGCTTCCCGCCCAGGTCGACCTGCCATGCGCGCTGGAGCTTGGTGGAAACGGGCGTCTTCGTATGGCCGCTGCGCCAGGGATCGTGGCGATAGGTGGGCCACTCCTCGTGCGCCAGACCGACCGGCACCGCGGCAAGCTCCGCACTCACGCGGCCGAACGCCGGGCCCTTTTCCAGGCGTTGCTCGCTGCGCACGGTTTCGTTGCCTTCGCTGTAGCGCACACCATCGCCGGCAGCTTCCGGTCTGCGCGCGGCCAGCGCCAGAAAGCCGTTCATGCGCACCCCGGGATAGCAGAAACAGTGCGAGGGCGGCACATACAGCAAGCCGTAGGCCGGCACAAAGCCGTAATGGCACATGGCCCGCAGCCAGTCGTTACGCATGTGCTGGTCGCCTTGCAGGTCGAGGAACTCCACGCCGCGCTTGGTGAGCAGGAGGAAGCGATCGGTGGCTTTGCTGCGATAGCAGCGCACATGGTGCAAGGGGCTCAGCAGTTGCGCCACCTCGACCGCGCGCCGCACCTGGCCGGTCCTTGGATCGCGCCCCTCGCGCCGAACCGCGGTGCGCTGGCGGGAGTGCATGCCCGGCTCGTCGCCGCCCCAGACCAGGCCGTCGGCCACAAACAAATCGGCCGGGTGCGTGATCCCCGGGCCGGATACCTTGGGCCCGGTCCACAGCTTCTCGCCGCTCTCGGCCCCAAGCGCGGTGATTCCCTCGGCCGCGGTGAACAGCACCACGTCTTCGTGCATCACCAGGGTTCCGCCCGAGTGGCGCGACCCGCCCGGCGCGCGGCAGGGCGTGCTCCAGCGTTTGCGCCCGGTCTTCAGGTCGAGACAGACGATCTCCTGCCGGTCGCTGTAGCAAACGCGGCCGTCGAGGGCGGCCAGTGTGAGCACCACCACCGGCTGCGCCCCGCTGCGCCACAGCTCGCGCCCCGAGACCGCGTCCACGGCAACGATCGTGGCGAGCCCCGGCGGGCCGATGGTGAACTCGTGCGGGTTGAGCCGGCGATTGGGCGGCGAGTCGGGTGGCTGGGCCACGCTGAGCTCGTCGCGCACGCACAGCAGCAACACGCCGTCGGCAAGGACCATCTCGTCCGTGCCCAGGCTGCCGGCAATCGTGCGCAGCGGTTCGCCGGTGGCTGCATCGAGCACGCTGACCGGCGCCTGGTAGCCCAGCGTGACGAACACGCGCTTGCCGTCGGTGACCATGCGCCGGTTGAGCGTGAGCGGGGCGCTCCACATGCCGCGCGTGTTCCACTCCCGATAGCCCCAGCCGGGCACCGGCCGCTTCCAGAGCAGCTTGCCGCTGAAGGCGTCGCGCGCATACAACGACCACCGGGCCGGAAAACGCAGATCGGTCAGTCCGATCATGCCGTCGTCATAGATGTAGTACATGCGCCCGTCGGCCATCACCAGCGCGTTCAGGCTGGGATTGAACTCGTGGCTGCGCCCCCAAACCGGTTCGGCCGTCCAGCGCATGTGCCGGGGCGGGCCCACTTGAAGGTCTGCGGCCACGGCGTTGCCCGACGCATCGTGAAGATAATGCGTCCAGTCGTCGGTGTCTTCGGCGTAGGGCTTGACCGATTTCTTCCACTCGTCGCCCTGGCGCACCATGACCACCCCGCCCGGCGTGAGCACCCGCATCACCTCGTCCATCGACACCTCGCCCAACTCCTCGACCACCAGCAGCTTCACCAGGTTCTCGGCATACGGCAGGCGCGGACCGGCCAGCCGGTCAACCGACACCACGCCGTAGATGCCCAGCGAACGGACATACTCGCGGGCCTGCTCGACGTCGGTGGCATCGCTGTCGAGCCCCTGGACCAGGTAGCGTTCGTCCACCCGCAGTGCCGCGGTCAAGCGTCCGTCGCCGCAGCCCAGGTGGACCACCAGCCCGCCTTCGACGCCGGCCGATTGGAGAATCTGCTTCGCCGCGGCTGCGGCACTCGATTCCCCGGCGTCAACACGCGGCGAGGCCGTGGGGGTCGTTTCGAGCGTCCCCTGTTGGTGGCGAGTCTCCTGTGCCGCGGCCGACCCGCTCGGGTTTTTCCACGCGGCCGCGACCACGCCGAGTAGCAGACATGCGATCCCAAGGCTCAGCAGGACTCGCGACAAACGG
>CAYXPN010000281.1:0-1688 GCA_964467075.1 uncultured Planctomycetaceae bacterium | reverse complement strand
CCAAGGCTCAGCAGGACTCGCGACAAACGGTCTTTACCGTGTGGTCGGAACATGATGGGTCTCCTGGCTGGTGGAAGAAGTGGGCGCACCACCGGGTGTCTGCTCACCAATTACAGCCCCCAAACACTCACTCCCTGGGAATCAGCGGCAACGGGCAACTGCCGTGACTCTAGCGTAGAACGCGCCGATGATCAACCAACCGGCGCGGGAAACGGCTCCCCCGGGCGGACCCAGGCGGGCCCAGAAGGGCACTCGTCCGCTGGATTGCCGACAGCCGAGCCGCAGACTTCAATCCCGTGCCTTCGCGTCGAAGATCCGTAGGGTCAAGCCGGAGGCGCAGACCCACCGACAGGGCCCTCGCGCGTGGGCGGCGCGCAGCTCACCGCCGCGCCTTCACGTCGAAACAGTAAAGATTGTCGGCATAGCGCACGTAGAGGCGCCCGCCGATGACGACCGGGTGGGCCCAACTAGGCCCGTCGCCAGCGACCCGGAACTCACCGCGCATTTCCAGCCCCTGGGGCGAGCAGGCGGCCAGGCCCACGCGCCCGCCGCTCTCGCCGAACAGGTAGAGCATGGCGTCGGCATAGCAGAGCGATCCCTTGCCCACCGCCCGCTCCTGCCACATCACGCGCCCGCTGGTCAGCTCCAAGCAGGCCCAACCGCGGCCGTTGTTGCCGTAGATGTAGCCGTCGTGCACGATGTAGCCGCCGTGGTGGCAGACCATCTCGCGGGTGGTCCAGGCCCGGGCGGCCGAGAGGCCCTGGGGTCCCAGCTTCAGACACACGCCGCCCTTGCCGTAGCCGTTGGCCCAGAACACGTAGCCGTTCTCATAGACGGGCGTGGGGCAGTTGGCCGTGTTGCCCGCGCTGAAACCATCCGACCACAAGACCCGGCCGTTGCGTGCGTCCACGCCCACGATGCCGCTGTGGGTGCCGTTGACCACGAGCGGCGTGCCCCCGTGCTCAAAGGCAATGCAGGAGCTGTACTGGGCCCCCGCCTCAAACCCCTGGCTCGACCACTCGGGCCGGCCGGTCTTTTTGTCGAGCGCCACCATGCAATTCGCGCCGCCGGGCGTGACCACGGCCAGACCACCCAGGATCAGCACGGATTCGGCATAGCCCCAGCCGGGCACCTTGCCGCCGAACTCGCTCATCCGGCGGGTCCACTTGTTGCGCCCGGTCTTGGCGTCGCAGCAGACGATCAGCCCCGTGCCGGCGACCAGATACAGGTTGCCCTCGTCGATCGTGGGCGTGGAGCGGGCCCCCGGGTGGCTCTTGGTGTACGCGGGTCCGATGGGCTCTTTCCAGCGAAGCTCGCCGTCCATGTCCAGCGCCGTGAGCACGAGCGTGTCGTCCACCTTGCCCGTGATATAGACCGTCCCATCGACCACGGCCACCGAGGAGTAGCCCTCGCCGATGCCCGTGGCGTGCCACAGCCGCGGAGGCCCGCCCTCGGGCCAGTGTTTCAGGAGCCCGCTGTCCGGCGACTTGCCGTCGCGGTTTGGTCCGCGCCAGCCCGGCCACTCGCCGGGCTTGGAAGTCGGCGGGGTGCTTGTGCCCGGGTGGGGGCCGGGGTCGCCTTGCTCGCGGCGTCTTCTGAGTTCTTCGCGCACGTAGCGCAGGTCGGCCAGGCTGAGCCTCTCCATGGGCACGACGAGCACCGTACCGTCGGGCCGCTTGAGCTGCACC
>CAYXPN010000280.1:4603-7502 GCA_964467075.1 uncultured Planctomycetaceae bacterium | reverse complement strand
GCAAATGCTCTACTTCCCCGGGGCTTCACTTCGTTCCAGCCCCGGCCACCCGGCGGTGCGGGCCGCGGGCGCGTTTCCGAACATGAAGGACTCGCAAATGCTCTACTTCCCCGGGGCTTCACTTCGTTCCAGCCCCGGCCACCCGGCGTCGGGCCTGTGATTTGGGTGACAGTTCGTTTGCGAGTCCTAACGCTGGTCCATGGGAACGTAGTCGGTCTGGGACGGGCCCACGTAAACCTGGCGCGGGCGCAGGATGCGGCTGTCGGGGTCCTCGTGCTGCTCCTTCCATTGGGCGATCCAGCCGGGCAGCCGGCCGATGGCAAAGCAGACCGTGAACATGTTCGTGGGAATGCCGATCGCGCGGAGCAGGATGCCGCTGTAGAAGTCCACGTTCGGATACAAACGCCGCTCCTGGAAATAAGGATCATTCAGGGCCAGCTCCTCCAGCCCCCGGGCGATTTCCAGCAAGGGATCGTGGTGCTCCAGCCGGGCGAAGACCCGCTCGCAGGCCCGTTTGAGAATCTTCGCACGGGGATCGTAGTTGCGGTAGACCCGGTGGCCGAACCCGTAGAGCCGGAAAGGGTTGTTCTTGTCTTTGGCCCGGCGGATGCACTCCTGGGGCGAGAGGCCGCCTTCGCGGATGCTCTGGAGCATCTCGATCACCTCCACATTCGCCCCGCCGTGGAGCCGCCCCCAGAGCGCGCATACCCCCGCCGCACAGGAGGCGAAGAGGTTGGCCCGCGCCGAGCCCACGGTGCGCACCGTGGCCGTGCTGCAGTTCTGCTCGTGGTCGGCGTGCAGGATGAACACCAGGTTCAAGGCGTCCTCGACCTCGGGCAGGATTTCATACTGCCTGTAGGGCAGCGAGAAGATCATGTGCAGCAGGTTGGCGCAGTAGCGCAACTTGGGGTCCGGATAGATGAACGGCAGACCCCGCGAACGCCGATAGGAAAACGCGGCGATGGTGCGCACCTTGCTGATCAGCCGGGCCGCGGCGGCCACCAGCGATTCGGTGCTGTCGATGGCCAGCAGTTCCTGGTGATAGTAGGAAAGATTGCTCAGCGTGGCCGAGAGGATGGCCATGGGCGGCGCATCGACCGGGATCAGGTCGAACTGGTGCTTCAGGCCCTCGTGCAACAGCTCGTGGTCCGTCAGTCGGGCGCTGAACGCCTCCAGCTCGTCGCTGCGCGGCAGGCGCCCGAAGATCAACAGCCAGGCCACCTCCACGAAATTCGGGTGCTCGGCCAGTTGTTCGATGGGCACTCCCCGATAGCGCAACATGCCGCGCTCGCCGTCCAAATAGGTGATCGTGCTGCGGCAGACGGCCGTGTTGGCCAGCGCCGGGTCGAACGCAACCAGCCCGGTCGTCTGGCGAAGCTGCGAGATGTCGATCGCCTGCTCGCCCTCGGTCCCGCGCACAAGCGGCAGCTCGTACCGCTTCTCGCCAACGATCAAGCTCACCGTCTGGGCCATGTGCCAGCCTCCTGGGATCAAACGCCGGTTGTGCTTGCGGTGTGGGATTCGGGAAGCCAAGCGGCCGTTTGTTCTACAAGTCGGATACCCCCGAATCACCCCGGTCAGACACAATCCAAGCCCTTAATTATAGTCCCGACGCCGAGATCGGCAAAAGGGGGCCGCCGGTCTGGTGGCACGGGTGGCTTGTCCACCCGTGCTTGCTCGCATCCAGCCGGTACACTGCCGAAACATCTGAACAGCGGCGGGTGGCACGGGTGGCTTGTCCACCCGTGTCCTTGTGGTGCCCGCCCGCCGTCGTGTGAACGTCTCCTTTGCGGTGGACGAGGTCGTTCCACCCAAACCGGGAGCTGACGCTCCCGGCTCGCCGCGCACACGTGGTTCGACGTGTTTCGTGGTTTCGGCCAAACCGGGAGCTGACGCTCCCGGCTCGCCTGGCGCGTGCGTGCGCCCGGCCAATCCACGCTGGCGCACTCGCTCTTGCACGTGTGGCGCGGTGCGGGTAACCTGAACTTGAAACGGCGCCTACGTTTGTTCGCCATCGGGGTCGGGCGTTCGTCTGCTGCGAGCTGCGTCCCTTGAAGGCACGCGCGTGCCATTGCTCGCTCGGCGGGCAGGCAGTGCCCGCCGCGGACGCGAGGGACCGCGTCCCTCCAGACGATACCGCACAAGCACAAAGAGACATTTCGAGCGGGAGAGGATCGATGAAAAACGGGAAGATCGAAAACAGCGACCGAGCCGCGGGCGCGCGGGCCTGGCCGGCTGCCGCGCTGGTAGGGATCGTGTTGTTGCGCATCGCCGTCGGCTGGCACTTCCTCTACGAAGGGCTGGCCAAGCTGTTCGATCCCGCGTGGACCGCGGCCGGCTACCTGCGCTCGGCCGAGTGGCTGCTGGCCGACGTGTTTCACTGGATGGCCGCCACTCCCCGGGTGTTGGCCGTGGTCGATTTCCTCAACATCTGGGGCCTGATTCTGATCGGCGCCGCACTTTTGCTCGGCATCTTCACGCGCACCGGGGCCCTGGCCGGCGTCCTGCTCTTGGCGCTGTATTATCTGGCCCACCCGTCGCTTCCCGGCCTCCCGCAGCCGGGGGCCGAGGGCAGCTACCTGATCGTCAACAAGAACGTGGTCGAGCTGTGCGCCTTGCTATTCTTGGCGTTTGCGCCGGGCAGGGACTTCGCCGGACTGGGACCCTATCTTGCCGCGGGGCTGCGCCGTGTGGTCAAGAGGCTGCGTCGCCGCTCCGCCGCGGAACAGACGCCGCGGTTCGTCGAGCCCGAGGGTCTCAGCCGGCGCGAAATCCTGGCCAGCCTGGCCACGCTGCCGGTGGTGGGTGGCTTCGTCTGTGCGTTTCTGCGCGCTAGAGCGCCGGCCAGTGCTGAAGAGCAGTCGCTGCAGCGCCGGCTGGCGTCGGTCAAGCCCGACGC
>CAYXPN010000280.1:0-4503 GCA_964467075.1 uncultured Planctomycetaceae bacterium | reverse complement strand
GCACGCACGCGAAGGAACGAGCGAAGGGTCCGGTGCGCGTGCTACGGGTTGATCGTCAGGCGTACGGCGCGTGCGTGCAAAGCACGCACCCTACGGGTCTGCACGTCTCCTTTGCGATGGACGAGGTCGTTCCGCCCGAACCGGGACCTGACGCTCCCGGCTCGCCTGGCGCGTGCGTGCAAAGCACGCACCCTACGGGCCTGGCGGCGCTCGCGGCTCTGCGAGCGAGTGCACGAAAGCAAAACACAGCCCCCCGTAGCGGCAGATGACAAGCTACACTTGCAAGGGAGGGGCCGAAGCCCGGCTCGCGGATTCCCAACCGAGCAGTGAGCGCAGGAAAACCTGGTGATGGCCCGGCAGACTGGTGGGCACATGTGCCGATGCGGATTCAACCTGCTTCGGCAGCGCGGATTCAGCGTGCCCCCGCGGCGCGGGTTCAGCCTGCTCGAAGTGCTGCTGGTGGTGATGATCGTGGCCATTCTGGCGGGCGTGGTAGTGGTCAATCTGCACGCCACCGCGCGCCAGGCCGACCAGGAGCTGTTCGTCAGCCAAGTGCGCCTCTTCGCCGAAGCGGCCCGGCGCTACATGACCGAGACGGGCCAGTACCCCGAGGACTCGGCCAGCGGGGAGTGCCCGGCGGGCTTGGAGGCGTTTATCGACGAGGACCTGTGGACCACGCCCACGCCGATCGGCGGACAGTGGGACTTTGAGCTGGACAGCTTCGGCATCAAGTCGGGCTTCGGGGTCCATTTCTCCGGCAATAGCGGGCCGCACCCCGGCGATGCCTACATGCGCCAGATCGACGAGAAGCTCGACGACGGCAACCTGGCCGCGGGCCACTTCCGCAAGATAGCGCCGGATCGGTACTACTTCGTGATCGAGGACGATTGAGTCGGCGGTCCCAGAACCGCGCTGGGGGTCTACGCGCGTGCGTGCAGAGCACGCAGAGCCGGGCGTTGACCGCAGTCTCCGTGCCTCCTCCTTGCTCGCGTGCGTGCAGAGCACGCAGAGCCAGGCGTTGACCGCAGTCTCCGTGCCGTATTCTTGCTCGCGTGCGTGCAGAGCACGCACCCTACGGCTCAGCGCGCTACGCATCAGCGTGCGTGCGTGCAGAGGACGCACCTATGGGTCTACGCGCGTGCGTGCGTGCAGAGCACGCACCCTACGGGAGGGTGAGGCGGCGGTCTGGTGGCGGCAGGCCACTCTGCGGCAGGGACTTCAAGGTGGTGGCGACTGTCGGGGCGGGCCGTGGAAGGGTGGCCAAGCCTCAGAAGGCGCAGATTTTGTGCAGATTTCTTGACAGTCACAGTCCTCTTTGTCATTGTAAACAGTGTCTTGAGGACCATGCGGCCCAGGCTGTGCCAGTCCGGTCTGCGCGGCACGGGGAGGGGCTTGTCGGCGAGTCGGTCTGGGGGCTGACCAATGGGGGGAGAGTCTGCGCCCAGGCTTCGGCGCAGAGACGTGCAGTTGGCGGCCGGACTGTCGCATTCGGAACAGGTTCCGGCATTCAACCGCCGGTGCGTTGGTCGCGCAAGCCGGCCGGCTTTTCTTTTGGTGTCGGGAATTCCGCCAGGAAGCCAGCGCAGGAGCAGCACAGTATGGCCCGTCGATTGAGCAGCTCGTCCCGTCGGCGAGGAAAACGTCCGCGGCGCACCCGCTTCGGCGGTCTTCGTTTCGAGCCGCTCGAGCCGCGTCTGGTTCTGCAAGGCGGACCTGTCATCAACGAGTTCATGGCCATGAACCGGGACACGTTGCTCGACGGCGACGGCGCGTCTTCAGACTGGATCGAGCTCTATAACCCCGGCGATACACCGGTCGATCTGAGCGGCGGAACCGACCCCGGCAGCCCACGCTGGATGCTGCGCGACGGGAACAATCAGTGGAGCTTTCCCAAGCTTGGGGAAATCCCCTCGCCATACGAACACCTGCTGATCCTCGATCCGGGCGAGTACCTGCTGTTGATGGCGTCGAGCAATGGCGGCGACTATACGCAGGGCGGGTACTACATCGACAGTCTGGGTTATCTGCACACCAACTTCGCCCTGGACGGCGACAATCCCGAATACCTGGGCCTGATCCAGCCGGACGGCACGGTGGCCCATGAATACGCGCCCACCTATCCCGGCCAGTATCCCGACGTCTCTTACGGTTTGGCGCAGGACGGGCTCGCCATGGTGCATGCGGGCACGACGGCCCGTTATCTGGTGCCCACCGCGGATCAGGCCGGCGAGGACTGGACGTCCCCTGCGTATGACGACAGCGGCTGGCAGCAGAACGTGCTGCTGAGCGCCGACTTCGACGGAGGCACCGACGGCTTCACCTACGTCGACGATCCGTTCGATACCAACCTGCCCTACAAGGCGTCGGGCTCGCACGACCCGACGGGCGGTTTCCGCGGCGGCGGCCTGATGGTGTACCTGGACCAGTTCGCCTACGGCCAGGCCTCGGGAGGCTGGACATACACGTTCGACGTCAGCCAGGCCGGCAGCCACGAGATCACCTTTTACTACCGGCTGAATATGGGGGCCGACTACGACGTGGGCGAGCTGTCGGAGGTGATCGTCCAGGTCGACGACGCCAGCCACCGCCAGGTCGTCTTCCAGCAGGAGGGCGACGGCGACGGCGGGGGAACCGTCGATACCAACTGGCAAACGGCCACCGTCCAGATGGAGCTGACCGCGGGCCAGCACATCCTGGCCATCGGCGCCCGCCACCGCTCCAATTCCAGCGGCGAATGGACCCGTTTGTGGGTGGACGAAGTTGTGGTAAGCGGCGGCCAGCTCGCCGCGGGCGAAGGCCGAGCCGCGCTGGGCTTCGACAGCTCCGGCGGTACGACCGGCTTCGACGTGACCACCTACAAGGCCAACGTGACCGTCAGCAGCCTGGCGGTGGCGGAGCAGGTGATCAGCGATCCGGCCAAACAGTCGTGGACCGCCGGCCAGACCGGTGTGGCGGTGATCGACTACGAAAACACGAGCACGCCGGGCCACTTTGCCTACTGGACCGAGGATGCGCAGAAATCGTTTCCCGGCACCACCTGGAACGTGAACAACGACGACCTGGTCGTTGAGGCCACCACCCAGGTAATCATCCCCGCGGCCGGCGCCTGGACCTTCGGCGTACACAGCGACGAGGGTTTCAGCCTGGAGCTGACCAAGGGCGCCCAGACGTATTCGTTCTCCTATCCCGACACGCGCACGGCCGCGGATTCCCTGGAGACCTTCGAGATCGCCGAAGCCGGCATCTACGACCTGCGCCTGGTGTATTTCGAGCGGAGTTTCTCCGCGGGCGTGGAGCTCTTCGCCGCCCAGGGCACCCATACGGCGTTCGCCCCCGGCGTGTTTCAACTGGTGGGCGACGCGGTCCACGGAGGGCTGTCCACCGGCGGGTTCAGCGGCGTGATCCAGACGGACGTGTCCGGCTTGATGCTCGACCAGAACGCCACGATCTGGGTCCGCATCCCCTTTGAGATGACCGACCCCTCCGCGTTCGATCAGATGACCCTGCGCATGCGCTACAACGACGCATTCGTGGCCTATCTGAACGGGGTGGAAATCGCCCGCAGCACGGGTGTGCCCGACCCGCTCGATTGGAACTCCCAGGCCACTGCCGCGCGCGGTGTGGAGAGCTCGTTGCAGTATGAGACGTTCGGGGCGAATCAGTTCGTCGGCCTCTTGCAGCCGGGCACCAACGTGCTGGCCGTCCACGGGCTGAATGTGGCCGCGGACGACGGCAATTTCCTGCTCTCTCCGGAATTGAGCGTCTCGCGCGAGGGCGGCATTCCCCGGTATTTCAGCACTCCCACGCCGGGCGGCGTGAACCTGCGGAGTTTCGCCGACTACGTGGCGCCGCTGGAGTTCAGCCTGCCGCACGGCGTCTACGACAAACTGCCCGACGGCCAGTTCTACGAGCTGGCCATCACCACGGATACGCCCGACGCCGTGATCCGCTACACCCTCGACGGCACCGCGCCCTCGGAGACCAATGGGCTGGTCTACGGCGGACCGATCTATTTCAATCAGACCATGTTCGTCCGGGCGATGGCCTACAAGGAAGGCTACGAGCCCACGGAGATGGCGGCCTGCACCTACCTGTTCCCGGACGACATCATCTACCAGTCACCCGACGGCAGCCCGCCGCCGGCCGACGGCTGGCCGAGCGGCTCGGTCAACGGGCAGATCATCAACTACGGCATGGACCCGGACATCGTCGATCCGGACCCCCAGGCCGTCATCGACGCGCTGAAGGCCATTCCCAGCATCTCCATGGTCACCGACCTGGACTATCTGTTCGACGCGACCATCGGCATCTTCGTCAATGCGCGCAAGGACGCGGGCGACGCCGACCCGTGGGAAGATACGGTAGTGAACTGGGAGCGTCCGGCTTCGATCGAGCTGATCTACCCGGACGACGCTTCCGGGCCGGGATTTCCGGACGGGGCCGACGAGGGGTTCCAGGTCGAGGCGGGGGTGCGCATCCGCGGGGGCTACAGCCGCCAGGACG
>CAYXPN010000279.1:0-7561 GCA_964467075.1 uncultured Planctomycetaceae bacterium | reverse complement strand
ACCCGGGCGGGCAGGGCCCCGGGCAGACTGGCGAAGTAGAACCCCTGCTTTGTCGCGCCGAACGCAAGCGGCTTGCCCCGGCGTACGATCAACAGCCTCGCCGGCCGGGCCCACAGGCCCAAGAGGGCCAGCGAGCCTTGGGTTTGGGACACGGCCCAGGCAGCCCGACGCAAGAGCGTCCCGCCGGCCCGCATCATCAGGAGCCCCAGGATTTCGCTATCGCACTGGCTTGTCTGGCGCAGACGAAAACGACGAAGGAGCGATCGGTGGTTGAGGATCACGCCGTTGTGCACGTACCAGCCGCGGCCTGCCGGGTGCGGGTGGTTGTTGCCGTTGTCGTTTGGGTCGCCGTGGGTGGCCCAGCGGCAATGGCCCAGCACGATCCGTGCCCCGCGGCAGGCGTCCAGGTCGCCCAGGTTGGCCGTGGCCGGGCCCGGGCGCTTGAAGGTATGGATCGTCCCCTCGGCGTCGAGCCACGCGAGTCCGAACGCGTGGTGGCCCCTGGTTTCGGTTTCGGCGGCAATGCGCCTGAGAAGCCCCAGGTCCGGCCCGCGGGCTGCCTTGGTAATGAATCCGAAGATGCCGCACATGGTATGGGTCCTTTCGTGGCTGGCGGTGGGGCGTGCTCGCTACTCGACCGTGAAGAACCCGCTCCAGCAGTCCACCCAGAGCACGCCATCGAGGTCGGCGAACAGCAGGTCGTAGCAGACACCGTCCTTGGTCAGGTACACGTTGACGATCTCGCCCTGGCAGCCGGCATACTGCGGGCAGAAGCGCCCGTGGCCGCCAGGGTAGCGGCGCTCGAGCTCCGCAAGGCTGATCACGCGCACCTTGCGTCCGACAAGCGCCGTCTGGAGGTTGGTCCTGGTCATGGCATGGGTCCTTTCGAGGTTGGTGGTAGAATGGCCGGCTCAGGCCATGGCGTCGTACTTGCGCGCCAGGCGCCGCAGCTCGGCCTTGACCTGGTCCTGGGGGATCGCGTCCGAAATCCAGCCGAACATCCGGCCGCCGTGCAGGCGCGCGTAGCCGGCACCCCAGGCCAGGTAGCCCAGGAGCCGTTCGGTCTCGCTTTGGCCCGGCCCGCCTTTCTTCCAGCCGCCCTTGGGCTGGCCCGGGTTCCACTTCGGCATGCGCTTGGCAGCCAGGGCCCGTTCGACCAGGCCCAGGCAGACCTGGACCCAGCCGATGACCTTCGTAGGGTTGAGCGAGCCGGAGAACACGCGGAACTCGACCGTGTCCTTGGTGCCGCGCGCGAGGTTCGTAAGATTCAGGGCGTGGTAGCGGTCGCGGTCCAAGGCAGGCTTGGCCTGCTTGTCGCTGCCGTACTTGCGCACCCCGCCGCAATAGCGCCCGCGCTCGCGGCGCTTGGTTCCGGTGATCGCGTAGAGGGCCCGTTCGAGGTAGGCGACAATGGTGACCAGCCTCGCCAGGGCTTGGGTGGACCAGTTGCGGTCCCAGCCTATGTGCAGATGCACCCCGCAGGTTCCGTTAACCCAATGGCCTTTGGCCCTAAGCGCCTCGAGGACCTCGATCACTTGGCGGATGCCTTCTTCGCCTTTGAGCACCGGGCTGACGATCTCGCAGCCATAGCCGTGCGGGCTGCCGATCGAGCCGTCGCGCGAGGCCTTCCAGCCTTCGGGCAGGTAGGGCACCTGGTAGCCGCGGCCGTAGGGCCCGATGCGCAGCCCGTGCTGGTCGACGGCGCTTTGCGGGGCGATCGTCTCGATCTCGATTCCGAAGGTGAGCTGGTTCGCGTGCATGGCTTTCCCCTTGTTAGAGTGATGTGCGTTTGTACATCACACAGGAGCCATGCTTTTCACCAAAGCTCAAGCGGAATTCCGGCCCGGTTTCGCAGATTTCCCGGAATACTTTCAGGCCAGTTCGTAGCACCGCCCGGGCGGCCAAAACCCCAGAAAACACGCGGGATTTGGGGCGGCCCGCGTCGGCCCACAGTTGGCCCGTCTCCGGCCGCCGGGCCCATTGGCCCCGACACCCCCCAGCTGGGAGAACTCGGCCACGTTCGGGCCCGTGGGCGACGTGTGGGGGGCGGAAACGAGACCGGCCCCGGGGCGGTTCCGTCCATCCCCGGGGCCGGCGGCCAGGCGGGCGCCCCATCAGGCCCTGGCGAACTTGCCGCGCTCGGTCTTGCGGAACCGGGAGTCCTTGCCCTTGGTGGCGATTTCGCGGGCAATGGCAGCGTAGAGCGTGCGATCGGGCGTCTTGCCCGTGGGCGAACGCCAGTAGCCCTTCTGCTCGGCCGCGGCAATGATCTCCCCGGCCGACATGGGCTCGCCTGCCTCGGCGAGCACCTGGGCGGCCGCGTCCAGGGCGCTGGTGCGCTTGGCCTTTGCTTCGCCCTGTTTCGTCCGTGTGGTGGCCTTCGTGCCTTTGGCCTTCGTGGCCCCGGCGGTACGCTTCTTGCCGCCCTTGGGCCCCGTGGGCGACGTGGTGGCCGAATCCGGCGTGGAGTCGGTTTCCGGTGCCGGTCCGCGCAGGCGCCGGGCGGTCTTGATGCGCACCTTCTTGCCGGTGGCCAGGTTCGTTGCGTCCCAACCGCCGTGGCGGTTTTCGGCATCGATCCGTACCGGCAGCAGCTTGTCCGAGACCTTGGCGGTGTACACACCGCCGACGCGCACTTCACTGGTCTTCATCACGTCCTCTCCTTCATCGCTTGGGGAAACGAACTCATCACGAAAGAACCTGCCGATGCCCCGCATGTCGTCGAGGGCCTCGGCCCGCGTGTCGTAGGGACCGCAGGGCTCGCAATCCGGAACGCCCACGACCCACCAACCGTCGTCTTGCCGGCAAAGCTCCATGGTCTACGCTCGCTCGTCCCAGTGTTGCTCGTAGGCCTCGAGGGCCCGGCCGCAGTCCGTGCCCTCGAGCACTTGCCAGGCATGTCCGTAGCCTTGGCTCACCGCCACCACCTGGCCGTCGATCTCGAAATGGCCACCATCCGGGTCGGCGGCCACGCCTTCGCAGTCCCAATCCACAAACGCGACCTCGAGCTCGGGATCGCTGCAATACACGTCCTGCACCACACCGCCGCGCACGCTCAGCAGAATGCGCGCGCACGCCGCCTTGTGCTCGGCCCGGCCCGCCTCGACGGCGGCGCGCAGGGCCGACTTGATCTGCCCCACCGAAAGGTCGTGGAAGTCGAGCCGGTCGCTACCCCGTTGCCTGAGCGTGGGGATGCGGAGCACAGAGCGGGCGATCTCTTCGAGTTTCGCGTGGGTCGCCTGGCGCTGGTTGCAGGCCTCGGCCTGGCGCACGTACTGCCGGGCCTGGTCCACGTCGCTGCAGGTCTCCGAGGCCAGCAGCCACAGGGCGGCTGCCTGGGGCCAGGCCTCGGCCCGCTGGGCCGATTCGGCCTCTTCGGCGTAGTCGAGATGGTTGGGTTGCGTCTCGCTCATGTCGTTTCTCCTGGGGGTTTGGGGTCAGCGGCCCAGCTCGCCGGCAATCGCGCCCAGCCAATCGGCGTCTTGGCTGGCCTGCCGCTGCCGGCTGGAGGGGTTGGGCAGCTCTGCATCCATGGCCCGGGACATGGCCAGCTCCTCGAACAGCTCGGCGAGCCGCCGAATCTCGGCGTCCTGGTTCTCGGGCGTGAAATTCGCCCGGATGCCGCGCTCGATCAGGCGGGCCAGTCCCCGGGCGGTCAAGGTTCGGGCTCGTGTGGCGGCCGTCATGGCGGGGCTCCTTGGGCATTAGCGGTTGGCGAAGTGTTCGGAAAGCGCGTTCAGGGCGTCGGCGTAGTTGAAAACGTACTCGTCCTGCCAGCGGCGCAGTTGCTGCTCGGCCTTGCGCAGGCTGCGGAGCACGTGGCAAGCGCAGCCGTTGCCGTCCTGGTCGAGGACCACCATCACGTCGTCGATGATGTCGATCGTGTGGGTCATGGTTGGGCTCCTCGGGGAAAGGGGAAACCGGGCCGGCGGCCCGGCGCGGTGTCAATAGCGCGTGCTCTCGATGATCGTAAGCTGGAACTCCTGCCCATTACCGAGCCTGACGACCAGCCCCCGGTTCATCGAGAGCACGCCGTTTTCGGCAAAGGTGTGCACACAGCCGCCGGACCGCTCCAGCACGCGCTCGAGCAGGTTCCGGAGGTTGGTTTCAAAGCGCTTTTCGCTCATGCGGCGTCGTTTACGGGTGGCCATGGCGGGGCTCCTTGGGGAAAGGGGTCAGCAGTTGCCCGGCACGCAGACGATGCGCCCGGCCGCTTCGCTAAAATGCCAGGTGGCCGGCTGGATGCCGGACTCTTGCAGGCGCCGATACTCGGCGTCGGTCACGGTGAAGATGCGCCCGGCCAGGCCGATCACCCGGTCGCCCTCGAACTCCAGCCACTGCAGGGCCTCGGCCACGGTGTCGTGTTCTTGTGCTTCGAAGCGGATGGTTCGCATGGCAGGCTCCTTTCATTTCCCGTAAGTTATCTCGGCCAGCACCGCGGCCAGGAAATCCACGATCCCCGCGGCGTCTTCGGCTTCGGGACGCACGTCCCAGCCGCGATCGAAGTTGCAGACGACCTTGCCGTCCGCCAGCCGCTTGATCCAGAGCTTGGAGATGCGGCTCTGCTCCAGTTCGTAGTCGGGGCACACCGCATGCTCGGGGAAGACCAGGGCCTCGAAGCGATGGCCGCCCGCGGTCCCGATCACCCAGGTGCCGGCCCCCGAGGCCCGGCGGGTGGTCTTGGTGATCACCAGGTCGTGGCAGTGGTTCGTGTTCATCTCGTTCTCCTCGTGTGCCTAGCCCTTGCGGTAGACCCTACGCGCGATGTGGTAGTGGCCGCGGGTGACGGCGAAGATGTCGGTTTGGAACTCCTCGCCGGTTTCCAGGTCCCGGAATCGCCAGGCCCCCTCGCGTTCATCCCAGCCCAGGTAGCGGGCCCGGGGCGGGCCGCCCTCGGAGGGCTCGTGGTCCGTCGCCTGCGTCTTGGTGGTTGCCATGGTCGGGCTCCTTGGTTTGGGGATGCGTTTGTCTCGTCGTACCACATGACACATGAGCCATGTTTCCGCCCGGAGCTCAAGCGGAATCCACGCGGGTGGGCAAGGATTCTGCGGAATACTTTTGGGCCCATTCGTAGCACGGGGCCACCCGCGGCGCAGCGCCGAGCACGGATGGGCGCAGCCGTCGGAAAAACCGCAACACCTTGGCCCAGGCGTAGCACCTGATGACGCACAGTAACGCTCCAGGACGGCCCGGGGGCCCGCTCGATCCGCAGGCGTTGAGCCTGGGGGACCTGGCCCGCGTGCTTGCGGCCGCGGGGGCGCGTGCGATTACCCTCGAGATGCTGCGGGCGGACCTGGCCGCGGGGGCCCCGCAGAATGCGGACGGCACGGTGAACCTGGTGCACTACATCGCCTGGCTACTCAAGGAACGCACCCGTGCCAGTTGACCCCCGCCGACTCCGGCCCAGCGAGCTCTGCCGGCTGGTCAATTCCACGCCGCTGGGCACGGTGCTGGACGAGCGCCAACTGCACCGCCACCGCACGCGTGCCGGCTACCGCATCGGCGACGGGCGCCACGTGGACCTGTTCCGTTACGCCGCCTGGCTGGTGGAGCTGCGCCACACGCCCCGGCCGGAGGCCGAGGGCGACCCTTATGAAAGACTCAAACAGCGGGCCGCGGCCCGCAATAAGGCCCTCTCACTTGCGGGTCGCGATATCGGCGAGCTGCCCGCGGTGGTCGACGCGGAGCGAAAGCGGCAGGCCGAGCAGGACTTTCGCCTCTTCTGCGAGCAGTACTTCCCCTTGACGTTCCACCTTGCCTGGTCGCCGGACCACCTGAAGGTCATGGCCAAGATCGAACAGGCGGTGCTCCGCGGCGGTTTGTTCGCCATGGCCACCCCTCGCGGACAGGGCAAGAGCAGCCTGTGTGAGGCAGCCTGCATCTGGGCCGTGCTCTACGGGCACCGGGAGTTCGTGTGTCTCATAGGCTCGGACGAGGGCCATGCCATGGACATGCTCGACTCGATCAAGACGGAGCTGGAGGGCAACGAGCTGCTCTTGGCCGACTTCCCCGAGGTGGTCTATCCGGTCCAGTGCCTCGACGGCATTGCCAACCGCTGCTCAGGCCAGCTCTACCACAGGGTAATCGCACCCACATCTCCTGGACGGCCAAGGAGATCGTGCTGCCTACCATGCCCGAGAGCCGTGCGAGCGGGGCGATCATCAAGGTAGCGGGACTGACCGGACGTATCCGCGGCATGAAGTACAAGCGGGCCGACGGGCGCACGGTGCGCCCGAGTCTCGTGGTGCTCGACGACCCGCAGACCGACGAATCGGCCCGCTCGCTTTCCCAGTGTGCCACGCGCGAGAGCATCCTGGCCGGGGCCGTGCTGGGCCTGGCCGGCCCGGGCCGGAAGATCTCGGGCATCATGCCCTGTACGGTGATCCGGCCGGGCGATATGGCCGACAACATCCTCTCGCGCGACAAGCACCCGGAATGGAACGGCGAACGCACGAAGATGGTGTACTCGTTCCCTGCGAACGAGAAGCTCTGGCAGCGGTATGCGGAGCTGCGGGCCGAGAGCTTCCGCCGGGGCCACCGGGGCGAAGAGGCCACCGAGTTCTACCGTGAGCATCGGGCCGAAATGGACGAGGGAGCGATCGTTGCCTGGCCGGAGCGCTACAACCACGACGAGCTATCGGCCATCCAGCACGCCATGAACTTGAAGCTCCAGGACGAGGCCGCGTTCTTTGCCGAGTACCAGAACGAGCCCTTGCCCGAGGAAACCGCGGAGGCGGACGAGCTGTCGGCCGACGAGATCGCCGGGAAGACCAATCGGTACCAGCGCGGCGAGGTGCCCTTGGGCTGCAACCGGCTCACCATGTTCGTGGACGTACAGGCCAGTCTGCTGTTCTTCGTGGTCACGGCCTGGGAGGACGATTTCACAGGGTATGTCGTGGACTACGGCGCCTGGCCGGACCAGCGGCGCCAGTATTTCACGCTGCGCGACGCCCGGCGCACGCTGGCGGTGGCGTTTCCGAAGGTGGGACTGGAAGGCCAGATCTATGCAGGTTTGGAGGCACTCACTGCGGAGTACCTTTCCCGCCAATGGAAGCGGGACGACGGGGCGGCGCTCAGGATCGAGCGGTGTCTTATCGACGCCAATTGGGGGCAGTCCACGGACGTGGTCTACCAGTTCTGCCGCCAGTCGCCCCATGCCGCGGTCTTGACCCCCAGCCACGGCCGGTTCATCGGTGCCTCGAGCCGCCCCTTGAACGACTACCAGCGCAAGCCCGGCGACCGGCTGGGGCTCCACTGGCGCATGCCCAATGTGCAGGGGCGCCGCAGTGTGCGCTATTGTGTCTACGACACCAACTACTGGAAATCGCTCGTCCACGCCCGGCTGGCCGTGGCCATGGGCGATCGCGGGTGCCTGTCGCTGTTCGGTGATGATCCGGCCCGGCACCGGCCGTTGGCCGAGCATGTGACGGCCGAGTACCGGGTGAGAACCGAGGGCCGGGGGCGCAGCGTGGACGAATGGAAGCTGCGCCCCTCGGCCGTGGACAACCACTGGCTGGACTGCCTGGTGGGCTGCGCAGTGGCGGCCAGCATTCAGGGGGCG
>CAYXPN010000278.1:0-7683 GCA_964467075.1 uncultured Planctomycetaceae bacterium | reverse complement strand
TCTGTCTCCACCGGGCAGGCCTCGATACAGTCGCCGCAGCCGGTGCACTTTTCCACGTCGATGTATCGGGCCTTCTTGCGCACCTTGACCGTGAAGTTGCCCACGTAGCCTGACACCTCCTCGACCTCGCTGTAGCTGAGCAGTTCGATATTCGGGTGCTGGCCGACCTGGACCATTTTGGGTGTGAGGATGCAGGCGGCGCAATCGAGGGTGGGGAAGGTCTTGTCGAACTGGGCCATGTGTCCGCCGATCGAAGGCTCGCGCTCGACCAGATAGACCTTCTTACCCGAGCTGGCGATGCGCAAGGCCGCCTCGATGCCGGCGATGCCGGCGCCGACGACCATGGCCTCGGGCCGGACGGGCACGCGGCGGGCCTGCATGGGCTTGTGGTGCCACACGCGGTGCACGGCCCCGGCCAGCAGGTGCTTGGCCTTCTCGGTGGCCTCCTGGCGGCTGGGGTGGACCCAGGAACAGTGCTCGCGGATGTTGGCCATCTGGAACAGATAGCCGTTCAAGCCCGCCTCTTCGCAGGCCCGGCGGAAGGTGGGCTCGTGCATCAGCGGCGAGCAGGAGGCCACCACCACCCGATCGAGCTGCTGCTCCTTGATGTCCTGCTTGACGATCTCCTGGCCGGGGTCGGAGCACATGTACTTGTAGGGTCGGGCCACGACCACGCCGGGCAGGGCGGCGGCGAACTCGACCACCGCGTCCACGTCCACGGTGGCCGAGATGTTCGTCCCACAGTGGCACACGTACACGCCGATGCGTCTTCCGTTGGCTTCCATCTACATAGCCTTCCACGATCGTGGGGGAGAAAAAGGTCACAGGCACCATTTGTGCGAAGCCGGGCACCGACCGCAGGTTGGTCGCGGGCCGTTCCGGCAAATGGTGCCTGTCACCTTTCTCCCGGAATGCCGCAAGCTCATCTAGACACCCACTTTCTCGGAAAGTAGCGCCACCACAGGCGTGAGGCTGTCCTTCAGTGCCAACTGCTTGCCCGAAAGCCCCAACGCACAACCCAGCAGTTGGGTGAAATACAGCACGGGAAGGTGACAATCCACCTTCAGCGCCTCGGAAATCTTGCCCTGGTAGGCTTCCAGGTTCACCTGGCACAGGGGGCACGCCGTGGCGATGCAATCCGCCCCGCGCTGGCGCGCCACCTTGAGTATCTGTCCGCTCAGCGCGATGCCGGTCTCGGGCCGGGTGGTCATGGCCATGCCGCCGCAGCACTTGGCCGCGAGCGGAAACGGCACCACTTCGGCCCCCAGCCACCCGATCAACCGGTCCATCAACTCGGGGAACTCGGCATCGTCCACGTCGTCGAACGGCCGGCTGAACTGGCAGCCGCTGTAGCAGGCCACCTTCAGGCCCTTTAGCGGGCGCTCCACACGCGACTTGACCGCCTCCTCGCCCAGGTCGTTGACCACGATGTCCAGGAAATGCCGCACCTTGACCGACCCGTCGTAGTCCATCCCCCCGGCCTGCAAGGCGGCGCGCACCTGCTTGCGCAGCACCTCGTTGTCCGCCATGTATTTGTTCGTCTTGCGCAACACCACGTAGCAGGCATTGCAGACCACTGCCAGCTCGCGCCCCTCGCCGGCCGCCAGGGCCAGGTTGCGGGCCGAGAGCACGAACGCCCGCTTCTCGTGGATCGGCATGTAGGCCGTGGCCCCGCAGCAGTTCCAGTCGTCCACTTCGACCAGTTCGACACCCAGGGCCCGGGCCACGTGGCGCGTGGAAATGTCATACGCGCGGTTGGTGGCCACCAGCGAGCAGCCCGGGAAATATGTGTAAACCGGCGGACTCTTGGCGATCATGGCGACTCGTCCTCCGCAATGGCGTCCATCATCTTCCGCAGCCCGGAAATCCCGCGAATCGTGCGCGGCAACAGGTGCATGCGCCCGCGCCAAAAGAGCTTCCACGCCAGCGGCAGCAGGCCCAGGGCTTTGAACGGGTTGGTGCGCAAGTAGAACTTGCGCAGCAGCTTGCCCTCGGCGCTGCGCCCGTGGGCATCGACCACTTCGACAAAGGCCTCGGACAACGCGGCACTGGGCACGTCGCGGCTTAAGCCCCGCTCCACCTCCAGGCGCTTCAGCTCATACATCACGTCGGTAAACGGGATGCCGGCCGGGCAGCGCACCGTGCAGGCATAGCAGGAAACACACATCCACACCGTATTGGCGTTGAGGACCCGATCGAGCATGCCCGCCCGCAGCGCGGCGATGATCTCCCGGGGGCTGTATTCCATGGCCGAAGCGGACGGGCAGGAGGCCGAACAGGTGCCGCACTGGATACACTCTTTGATCTTCTGGCCGCTGGGCAGGGCATAGACGCTGTCGAGCAGTTCCCGGCTGAGCCGCTGGGCTTCGAGAGTGGCCATCGCACGTGTTCCTTCAAAACAAGAGGGCCGACGCATCCTCGCCCTAGACGCCGAACAGCGCGCCGGCCAACAGGGAAACCGCAAGTCTACCAGATGGATAACGATTCGTCCAGCGGCCGGGCCGAAAAACACACCTTTCTGCAACCAGGACCGCCGTCGCCCGGAGCAGGGCCTGCCAATTCGATATTTGCGCCTGTGCTAATTGCTAAATCCCCGACTCTGCGCCCAAGGGCCCCGGCCGGCTGCTCCGTCCCCCGCGCGGCGGGGACCGTGTCGCCCGCTGCCCAGCCCCTGCGGGCAGACACGTCACTGGAAGCCGCGGACGCACACTTCACTCCGCGGCCCGGAGGATATCCGGCACCACGCCCTCCTTGCCGATGGCCATGATGTGTACGCCGTCGCAGAGTTTCTCCTCGCGCAGCCGGCGGATCATGCGTCCGGCGATCTGAATGCCCGTCTCCAGGCGCTTGTCCTTCGGCGCAGCCGCCATCTCGTCGATCAGTGCGTCGGGCACGAAGATGCCCGGCACGTTCTTGTTCATGTACCTGGCCATGCCGGCCGAGACCAAGAGCACGATGCCGGCCATGACCTTTGCCTCAAACTGGCGGGCCCGCTCCATGAACCGCTTGAAGTTGTCCAGGTCGTAGACGGCCTGGGTCTGGAAGAACGCGGCTCCGGCCGCCACTTTCTTGGCGAATTTGACCATCTGCGGCTCGAGCGGATCGGCCTCGGGGGTGACCACGGCACCGGGAAACAGGTCGGTGGCCCCCTGCATCTCGTTGCCCACCATGTCCTGGCCCTGGTTGAGCATCCCCACCACCTGGAGCAACTGCACGCTGTCCAGGTCGAAGACCGGCTTGGCCTGGGGGTGGTCGCCCACCGACACGTAGTCGCCGGTCAGACACAGCACGTTGCGCACGCCCAGCACCGCGGCCGAGAGCAGTTCGGACTGCAGCGCCAGGCGGTTGCGGTCGCGGCAAGTGAGTTGCAAGATCGGCTCCCCGCCGTGGTCCAGGATCAGCCGGCAGACGGCCAGCGAGCTGATGCGCATCACGGAGCTTTGGTTGTCGGTCACGTTGAGCGCATCGACCTTGTCCTTGAGCAGCTCGATGTGCTCGACCAGCTCCGAGACGTCCGTGCCCTTGGGCGGACCGATCTCGGAGGTGACCACAAAGTCCTTGGTCCGGAAAGCCTCTCGCAAGGCGGCCACCATTGCCTCATTCCTCCTCTTCGCGGGCCTGGCGGAAGGCCTCGTGGGTGTATTTGCGCGGCTTGAGCATCGCACTGAAGTCCTTGGGTGGCTGGATTTTCTCGAGCAAGTCCAGGCGCCCCAGCTTCTCCAGCTTCCGGTAGATCAGCGTCCAGGCGCAGTCCTTCTCGCTGTCCACCTCACACTTGCCGTGGTTCGTCCCGCCGCAAGGCCCGTTGAGCAGATTCTTGGCACACATGGTCATCGGGCAGATGCCGCCCGTCTGGTCCAGCACACACTCCGAGCAGGCCGTACACTTCTGGCT
This sequence comes from uncultured Planctomycetaceae bacterium, assembly GCA_964467075.1. Taxonomy (GTDB): domain Bacteria; phylum Planctomycetota; class Planctomycetia; order Pirellulales; family Thermoguttaceae; genus CAYXPN01. The sequence goes on along the minus strand of CAYXPN010000278.1, from coordinate 3,789 downwards.
CCACACGCCCGCGCCCTCGGCCACGCCGATAAACAGCGTATCCAACGCCGGCAGCACCAGCTTGTCGTCGTAGCGCTCGGCCAGGAATTGCACGCCCGCCCCGCAGGCCGTCGAGAGGACCACGTCATACTGGTCCACATATCGGGCGATGCCGTCGAGATACTCGCGGTCGCATTGGCGCGTGACCGTCACCTCGTCCACCACGCGCCGGCGTCCTTCGAGCTTGCCCTTCATGCGCAACTGGGCGGCCAGCAGCTCGACCTCTTTCTCCCCCCCGGCCATGCACACGGCCACACACGTGCCGCAGCCGGCCACCAGGACCCGCTCGAATCCCGCCAGCATCTCCTCGATGCGCGCCAGGGGCTTGCGCTGGGCAACGATCATCACTGGGCTCCCGTGTCTGGTCTACCTTCGTTCGGCGCCCTCTGCACCACCTTGGTCCGGCTCCCGCCCGTTGCCGGCCTCGCGCTCCGACTGGGTGAACAGCCGGCCGTGGTGCGTCGGCGGCAAGGGCGGATGCTCGTCCGGCTCGACGGCCAGCTTGCCGCCGGCGTTCTGATGCACGCAGCAGCGCAGCGGATTCGGCCCCAGGCGCCGCGCACGCTCGGTCATCTCGTTGGCCCGCTCGGCAAACAGCGGCCCGGCCGAAGCCGGAATCTGGAAAAACTCCAGGCGCTCCGGCTCCAGGCCCACCTCCTCGAGCAAGTGTTTGGCCGAGGCCACCACGCGCATCGCCCGCAAATTGCCCTCCAGAAAGTGGCAATCCCCGACCGCGCAGCCGGCCACATACACCGCATCCGCCCCGTCCTCAAACGCGCGCAGCAACATCACCGCGTCCACGCGCCCCGAACAGGGAATCTTCACCACGCGCACGTTCGGCGCATATTCCAAGCGCATCGAACCGGCCAGGTCGCCCGCGGTGTAGGCACAATACGTGCAGCAGTAGGCCACCACCCTGGGCTCGAACTCCGCGGGCGCGCCGCGCTGTTGCGCAGCCGGGGCCGCTTCACTCCCCGGCTGGCCCGCTGGGTCAGCACGTGTTGGCTGCTCTTGTCCGCTCACGACTCGTCTCCTGCACTCGCCCGGCTCAGCTCGGCGCCCGGCTGGTCGAAAAGCACATCCATCTTGGCGATCAACTGTTCGTCGCGATAGTGGCGCGTGCTGATCGCCTTGCGCGGACAGACCGCGGCACACACGCCGCAGCCCTGGCAACTGGCCGGCTCGATCCAGGCCACGCCCTCCTCGTTGATCTGCGGCACGCCGTAGGGGCACAAACGCACGCAGGTCAGACAGGCCGCACAGCGCCCCGCATCCACCTCCGAAACCTCGCCCGACCGCTCCAGGTAGCGTTGGGCCAGGATCGTGGCGGCCCGGGCCGCGGCCCCCTGGGCCTGGCTGATCGACTCGGCAATGGTCTTCGGCGCGTGGGCCGATCCGGCCAGGAACACGCCATCGGTGGGAAAATCCAGCGGGCGCAGCTTCATGTGCGCCTCGAGGAAAAACCCGTCCGCATTGAGCGGCACCTTGAGCGCCTGCGAGACCGCGCCGGCATCATCCTGCGGGCGCACACCCGCGGAGAGCACCACCACATCCGGCCGAAACTCCACCGGGCGCCTGAGCACGTCGTCCTCGACGCGCACGCGCAAGACGCCGTCCACCTCTTCCACCTCGGGTTTCCGCTCGGGCTCGAAACGGATGAACACCACGCCCGCCTCGCGCGCCCGCTGGTAGTGCAGCTCGTCGAACCCGTAGGTGCGCACGTCGCGGTAGAGCACATACACGCGGGCCTGGGGGTTGGCCTGTTTGACAGCCAGGGCGTTCTTGACCGCCTCGCGGCAGCAGACGCGCGAGCAGTAAGGGTGCTCCTGGTCGCGCGAGCCCACGCACTGGATCATCACCACCTCGCGCAGCGTGCGGGCGAAGTCTGCTTTTTCGAGCTTCGCTTCCAGCTCAAGCTGGGTGATGACCGCGGGGTTTCGGCCGTAGGCGTATTCGGTGGGCTCGTAGGCCGCGGCCCCGGTGGCCACGATCACCGCGCCGCCGCCCGTTTCCAGTCGCCGGCCGTCGGCTGCAATGGTCAAATTGAAGCGCCCCACGTGGCCGCCGAGTTGCTCGATCCGCGCCGAGGTATAGACGCGCACGCGCGGGTGTTCGGTCACGCGCCGGACGAGCTCCTCGACCAGCTCGCGCGGCGAGGGGCCTTCGAGGTTGTGCAGAATCTGCCGGGCAATGCCGCCCAACTCGGGCTCGCGCTCGATCAGCACCGCCTCGAATCCCTGCTCGGCCAGGCTCAAGGCCGCGGTCATGCCCGCCAATCCCCCTCCGATCACAATCCCCCGCTGGTCCACTTCCACGCGCGTATCGGCCAGCGGCCGGAGCATGGCCGCCCGCGCAACGGCCATGCGCACCAGGTCGCGGGCCTTGAAAGTCGCCGCCTGCGGCTGGTTGAAGTGGACCCAGGAGCACTGGTCGCGGATGTTGGCCATCTCGAACAGGTGCTTGTTCAGGCCCGCCTCGCGCAAGGTGTCGCGGAAGAGCGGCTCATGGGTGCGCGGCGTGCAACTGGCCACCACCACGCGGTTGAGCCCGTGCGCGCGGATCGTCTCGATGATCCTCCGCTGCGTGTCGGTCGAGCAGGTGTAGAGGTTCTCTTCCGCGTGGACCACGTGAGGCAGCGTCCTGGCATATTCGACCACCTCGCCCACTTCCACGGCCCGGGCGATGTTCGTGCCGCAGCGGCAGACGAACACGCCCACACGCGGCTCTTCGCCGCCTGTGTCGCGCTCGGGCGGATAGGTTTTCTGCTCGACCGCGGTGCCGCGTACCTCCGCCAAAAGTTCGCCCGCCAGGCCCGCCGCGGCACTGGCCGTCATCACGGTCTCGGGGATGTCTACCGGCGCGGCAAAGGCACCGGCCACATAAACCCCCTCGCGGCTCGTGCGGCTGGGCTGGACAGGATCAGTCCGGCAGAAGCCGAAGCGGTTCAGCTCCACACCCAGCACGCGGGCCAACTCGCCGGTCTCGGCCGAGGGACGCAACCCCACGCTGAGCACGACCAGGTCGTAGTCCTCTTCTTCCACCCGGCCGTCTTCGCTCACGTAGGTGATCCGCAGGTTGCCCGTCTGCTGCTGCTCCTTCACGGAAGAAACGATCCCCCGCTTGAAGCGCACGCCGTAGTTCTGTTTGGCGCCTTCATAATAGGCCTCGAAGCCCTTGCCGTAGGCGCGCAGGTCGTTGTAGAAGACCGTGGCCTGAAGGCCCGGCACGTGGTCCACGGCCATGATCGCCTCTTTGACGGCATACATGCAGCACACGCCGCTGCAATACTCGTTGCCGCTCTGGATGTCGCGCGAGCCCACGCACTGAATCCAGGCCACGCGCTTGGGCTCCCGGTGGTCGGAGGGGCGCACCACGTGCCCCTGCGTCGGGCCCGAGGCGCTTAAGATCCGCTCGAATTCCAGGCTGGTAATCACATTGGCTGCCACGCCGTAGCCGTATTCGCGCCCCGTGGGATCAAACGGATCGAACCCCGGCGCCAGCAAAATCGCCCCCACCTCGATGGTGCGATCCTCGGGCAGCATGTCGTGGATCACCGCTTCGGCGGTGCAGGCCTCGACGCACTGCAGACACTCGCTGCACAGCCCGCAGGCCAGACACCGCCCGGCCTCGGCAACGGCCTGCTCCTCGGTGAGCGTAGAGACGATCTCCTCGAAGCTGCGGGCCCGCTGCCGCGGATCGAGCACCGCGGGGGTGGCCCGCGGCTTGCGCTGCTCCCGGCTCATGTCCGGG
>CAYXPN010000277.1:4791-7695 GCA_964467075.1 uncultured Planctomycetaceae bacterium | reverse complement strand
TTTTTGCCCAAGTCGCCCCGTCCCCTTTCGCGTTTTCGCTCTTTCGTGCTTTCGTGATTCCCAACAGAGACCCCGGTGGGCCTTCGCCGCCGGCTCGACCCACACTACGAGCTGTTCTTCGTGCAGGTGGGTCGTCCGCACCACAAACTACAAGCGCCCTGCCGCTCAACTCTCCTCGTCTGCGGCCTGCTCGGGGCTGGGGATTTCCTCGGTGTGCATCCAGCGCTTAAGCAGCGGCGCCAGCGCCAGGCAGACCAGCCCGGAAATCAAGCCGCCGATGGCGATCTGGCCGAATACGTTGCCGTAGATATGGACGGTTTCCTTGGGGATGGGGATCACGGCCTCCGAGCCGTGGCCCTCGCCCACTCCGGTAAACTGCGCGATGATCGCAGCCAAAAACTGAGAGAATGCCGTGGCCAGGAACCAGGCGCCCATCACCGTGCTCACCAGCCGGGCGGGCGAAAGTCGGGTGACCATGGCCAGGCCCACCGGCGAGAGGCACAGCTCGCCGGTGGTGTGCAGCAGGTAGCCCAGGAACAGCCACTGGAGGGCCACCATGCCGCGGGCGTCAGCGGTTTGGGCCCCATACCAGAGGGCGCCGAATCCCAGCCCCAATTGCGCAAGTCCCATGGCGAACTTGACCGGCGTGCTGGGTTCCCGGCCCCGCCGCGCCAGGATCGTCCAGAGCGCGGAAAACACCAGACCGAAGATCAAGATATAGATCGGGTTGACCGACTGGAAGGTGCTGGCCGGGATTTCCTGGATACGTTCGGCGATGCCCATGCCCACGTTGTCCTCGGTCACCTTCCACTCGATTTGGAAGTCGGGATCCGTCTTGTGCTCGTCGCGCAACCTGGCCAATTGGTCGATCGTGAAGCGCCTGTCGCCGTTGTGATAGCCTAATTGTTCTTGGGTGGGCTCGATGCGGACGGTCTGGCCCACCTGATCGGCGCTGATCCACTCGTACTCGAATACGCGGTCCACGTTGCGGTCGGTGAAGTTGTTGATCGAGCTGCCGGCCTGCTCAAAAAACGCCCAGAAGAGCATGGAGAAAAAGGTGAGGATCAGCACCACGTACATGCGCTGGCGGGAGACTTGTTCCAGGCGGATCGTTTCGATCCCCAGGTAGACAAAGGCCCCCAGGCCCGCCAACATGAGCACCAGCCCCGCGGGCCGGCTCGTTTCCCGGGCAACCACCGCGGCCACTTGGCCAAACGCCCCGCCGCTGGATTCGATCTGCTGGATCACGTGTTCGGGAATAATTGCGATGGGTCGGCCGTCCTCCGACAGGAGCGCAAAGCCCGAAACCAGCAGCACGAACACCGCGATCACCACGGCCGTGGCCAGGTAAACCGCCCATTCCGCGGGTAACACACCAAGCACCCGCCGCCGCAGCCGCGCCGCGTCGGGTGCAGCGCCGACCTCCTTGGGCAATCCGCCGAAGTAGATGGCCACGCAGGCCACCCCGGCGGCGATCAGCAGCGAGACACCCACCAGGATGTTCACAGCGACGGAGAACGGGTTTTCCGGATGGTAGTAAAACATGCAGCCTGCGGCCACAACCGCCCCGCAGACCAACACCACCCAGGCAATCGCCTTGGAAAGCTGCGACTCGGCAAGCTCGCGCCAGCCGAGTTCCATCAGGCTGTACAAGCCCACCACAAGCAGCACGCCCAGCAGCCCGAAGTTGAGCCACATCATCGTAGCTGGACTCTCCGGGAATAGGTGAGGAACGACAAATATGTTAGCGGCCGCGGCGATCGCCAGAACGAAGATGGCCGTCTGCGAGATGATCGAGGGGGCTACAAACACGGCAACGCCGGTGAGCATGCCGATCGTGGCCAGCCCGAACCCGTAGTGCCACCCGTAGGTCTCGCCAATGTATCCGCACAAGAGCGGCGACATGGCCGCCCCCAGGTTGATGCCCATGTAGAAGATCGTAAACCCGCCGTCGCGCTTGGGGCTGCCCGCCGGATAGAGCGAGCCGACAATGGTGGAGATGTTGGGCTTGAAAAAACCGTTGCCGCAGATCAACAGCGCCAGGGCCGTAAAGAACCCCAGGCTGTTCTCCACGGTCATCATCAAGTGGCCCGCGGCCATCAACAGCCCGCCCAGGATCACCGCGCGCCGTGCCCCCAGCAGCCGGTCGGCCAGGATGCCGCCGAAAAAGGGCATCATATAGACCAGCGCCGTGTAGGCCCCGTAGACCGCATAGGCATCGTCATCGCCGTATCTCAGAAAGCCCTTGAGCATGTAGAACAGCAGCAGGGCCCGCATCCCGTAGTAGCTGAACCGCTCCCACATCTCGGCAAAGAAGAGCGTGAACAGGCCCGTCGGATGTCCGAAGATCGTGCGCCGGGCCGGGGCCGTGGGATGGGTGCTCATGGGCGTGTGGGTTCGCAAAGCGGGCAAGCGGAAATGCACCCCCAGACAACGATCGAAGCCGCTATTCTACGCGGCGCCGGCTCGAAGCGTCAACGCCCGCCGGCGCCTTCCCCCGGCGATTTGGCGCACCGGCTGCCGCGAAATCCCCTTTGAAACCTCTGGATAATCGCCCCGCGCCTGGTTAATCTCGATAGGGGGCCGTGCGGCCCGGGGGCGGTTCGTCGGCCGGGGTCACTGCCGGCCGGACAATCGGTTGATTCGTTTGCTTCACCAAGAACCTGCAGAGAGATTCCGTCCCGGGGCTTTGCTTCGCTCCAGCCCCGGCCACCCGTTGCTTCGCTCCAGCCCCGGCCACCCGCGGTTGATTCCTTTGCTTCTCAGGAGACTGCCGAGCGATGATCGAACAGACCCTTCGGAACGATGCTCCGCCAATAACTTGCAAAGAGATTCCGTCCCGGGGCTTCGCTTCGCTCCAGCCCCGGCCACCCGTTGCTTCGCTCCAGCCCCGGCCACCCGTTG
>CAYXPN010000277.1:0-4691 GCA_964467075.1 uncultured Planctomycetaceae bacterium | reverse complement strand
GTTGCTTCGCTCCAGCCCCGGCCACCCGTTGCTTCGCTCCAGCCCCGGCCACCCGTTGCTTCGCTCCAGCCCCGGCCACCCGCGCCCGGGCACGGAGTTGCGCAGACAATTCGCCCACGAGTTCCAAGATCGACAAGGCGAGCCCACCCGCGAGCCCGGGCGTGGCGGTTTTCGCCCGCGCTCCTGGCGCTGCTGACGGCCGCGCTCTGCGGGGCACCGGGGGTGATCGCAGCCCCGGCAGCGCCGCCGGAGCGCAAGCCGGCCCGCGCGACACAGCAGCAGCGCAAACCGCCACGCGCAGCAGACGAGCAGCATAAGCCCCCGCAGCCGGACCCGGCGATCTTGACGCTCGATCGCATCTTTGCCGGGCGCGAGTTCGAGCCGCAAAAGCTTTCCGTCCGCTGGTGCGACGACGGCCCCGGTTATCTCGTGCTGGAGAAGTCCGAGAAAGGCGGCGAAGACATCGTCTGGTACGACACCGAGAGCGGGCGCCGCGAGGTGTTGGTCGAGGCCGGGCTGCTCATCCCGCCCGACGAGTCGGAGCCGCTCAGGATCGAAGGCTACAGCTTGTCCAAGAACCGCGCCCACGTGCTCATCTACACCAATGCCAAGCGGGTGTGGCGCTACAAGACGCGCGGGGACTACTGGGTGCTCGACCGCACCAGCCGCCAGTTGTGGAAGCTGGGCGGGCCCGAGGCCAAGAGTGCGACGCTGATGTTCGCCAAGTTCTCGCCCGACGGGCGCTATGTGGCCTACGTGCGCGATCGCAGCCTGTACGTCGAAGACCTGCGCGACGGCACGATCCGAACCCTGGCCCCGGCCGATTCGGAGGACATCATCAACGGCACGTTCGACTGGGTGTACGAGGAGGAATTCGGCCTGCGCGACGGATTCCGCTGGAGCCCGGACGGCCGGGCCATTGCCTACTGGCAGTTGGACACCAGCGGCGTGCGCCGGTTTCCGCTGGTCAACAATACCGACAGCTTCTACCCGCGCATCACCTGGATTCCCTATCCCAAGACCGGCCAGCAGAACTCGGCCTGCCGCGTGGGCGTGGTGGGCCTCGAGGGCGGGCAGACGCAGTGGATCAGCGTGCCCGGCGACCCGCGCGACAACTACCTCGCGCGCATGGACTGGGCCGCGGGGGCCGAGCAGCTTGTGATCCAGCAGTTCGACCGGCGCCAACAGATGAATCGAGTCATGCTGGCCGACGCGGCCCGCGGCACGGCGAGCACCATCCTGACCGAGACGGACGATGCCTGGGTGGACGTACACGACGAGCTGTTCTGGCTCGACAAAGGCCGGCAGTTCACCTGGCTGAGCGAGCGCGACGGCTGGCGCCACGTATATCTCGCCCCGCGATCGGGCGGCGAGAGCGTGCTGGTCACGCCCGGCGAGTTCGACGTGATCCAGTTGCTCCACGTGGACGAGAAGCGGCGCTGGGCCTGGTTCCTGGCCTCGCCCGACAATCCCACACAGCGCTATCTGTACCGCGTCCGGCTGGACGGCAGCGGGCTCGAGCGGCTCACGCCCGAGGACCAGCCGGGCACCCACCGCTACGACATCTCGCCGGATGCGCAGTGGGCCATCCACTCGTATTCGCGGTTCGGGGTGCCGCCGGTGGTGGACCTGGTCGGCCTGCCCGACCACCGGCGCGTGCGCGTGCTGGCGGCCAACAAGCGGCTGCGCAGGAAAGTGGCCCGATTGAAACAGCAGCCGCCCGAGTTCCTGCGCGTGGAGATCGGCGACGGCGTGTTGCTCGACGGCTGGTGCATCAAGCCGCCGGACTTCGATCCGAAGAAGAAGCATCCGCTCTTGATCTACGTCTACGGCGAACCCGCGGCTGTGACGGTGCGCGACGACTGGGGCGGCCAGGGCTACTTGTGGCATTTGATGCTGGCCCAGCGCGGCTATCTGGTGATGAGCTTCGACAACCGCGGCACGCCGGCCCCGCGCGGGCGCGAGTGGCGCAAGTGTGTGTATCACCAAATCAACGTGCTCGCGCCCGAGGATCAGGCGGCCGCCCTGCGCGCCGTGCTCGCCGAGCGGCCCTACATCGACCCCCAGCGCGTCGGCATCTGGGGCTGGAGCGGCGGCGGGTCGATGACCCTGCACGCGATGTTCAAGCATCCCGACCTCTACCAGACCGGCATTTCCATCGCGCCGGTGCCCAACGAACGCTACTACGACACCATCTACCAGGAACGCTACATGGGCCTGCCCGGTGAGAACGTGGAAGGCTACCGCGATGGCTCGGCCGTGCATTTCGCCCGGCAACTGGAGGGCAACCTGCTGATCATCCACGGCACGGGCGACGACAACTGCCACTACGCCGGCACGGAGATGCTCATCAACGAGCTGATCCGGCACAACAAGCGCTTCACCATGATGGCCTATCCCAACCGCGCCCATTCGATCCGCGAGGGCAAGAACACCACGCGCCATCTGCGCGCGCTGATGACCGACTACCTGGAGCAGAACCTGCCGCCGGGGCCGCGATAGAATTCCCCTACCCCACGGCCCCTGCCGAACACGGGGCTCGGCGATTGCGGCCGGGTTCTTTGTTCACATCACGAGAGCACGAAAGGACGAAAACACGAAAACGATGAGCAGGGCATAGACTCAGACGGGTGAAGGAAACGTACAAACCCAGCCGCAACCAAGCCGGTCCGGGGTCGGTTGCCCGCGGGGATCACTTGCCGCTTGACTGCTGCACAGACGTAACTCACGTCCTCGAAGGCTCTCTTTCGCGTTTTCGTCCTTTCGTGTTTTCGTGATGGTTGTCGTCACAGGGTCACGCGGTCGGTTGTGAAGTGCAATGCCTTCGGCGGCCACTTGGTGGGTGTCGCGCCGAATGCGTAACCTCTAGACGTGCCGCCCAAGCGCGATTCCTCCGCGAGCAGCCAGGGCTACAGCCAGTCGAGCCCCTCGGGCAGGCGGTTGAGGTTTTCGCAGCCCTCGGCCCGGACTACCACCATGTCTTCCACGCGCACCCCGCCCAGGTCGCGCCGATAGAGTCCCGGCTCGATGGTGACCACGTCGCCGGCCACCAGCCGCGGCCCTTTCAAATCCAATAGCGGCGGCTCGTGTACCTCCAGCCCCACGCCGTGGCCCGTGCCGTGGGTCAATGCGCAATAGCTCTCGGGCGCGTCGTCGCCGGGGAGCCCCACGGCATAGCCGGCCTGCTCGATCGCGCGCGTGGTGGCCAGGTGGACCTCCTCGCCGGTCACACCCGCTCTGACGGCGGCGATGGCCGCGGCCTTGGCTTGGCAGACCGCGGCGTGCATGCGCACCAGCTCGTCGGGCACGTGGCCGTGGACCACGGTGCGCGTGCAATCGCCGTTGTAGAGGGTCTCGCGGTTGCGGGGAAAGATGTCGATGATCACCGGCTGGCCCGAGTTCAGCTCGCCGGAGCCGATGTCGTGACAATCCGCCCCGCGCGGACCGCCGGCCACGATCGACCGCGGGTTCGTATAGCCCTGGTCGATGAGCCAATGGTCCACGGCCGCGCGCACCCGTTCGGACGTGAGCGGCTCGCCGTCGCGCAGCAACACGCCGTCGGCGCGTGCCTCGGCCGCGGCCACCATGCGGCAGGCCATTTCCATGGCGGCCTCGGTGGTGTGCTGGGCCTGGCGGATCAGCTCGATCTCCTGCTCGCTCTTGCTGCGGCGCTCGGCAACGCCCAGCTCGAGGTCGCATTCCAGGGCGATGCCCAGTCGGGTGATCATCTCGGCGTAGATCAACGGCAGGCTGCGATCGCCTACGGCGCGCACCACCCCGGCGCGGCGCAGACACTCGGCCGCGGCCTGCGCCGTGGCGGTCTCGCGATCGCCGGAGAGTCCCTCGGCCGGGGCGAAATCCGCGGGACAGGCGACCTGGTCCACGCGCGCATGGCGCCGTGCGCGCTCCATTTCGATGTCGCGCAGGATCAGGATCGACCGGCGCCCGCCGGCTGTGAGTGGCACATCCAGGTAAACCACCGGGTCCACCACCGCAAAGCGTATCCGGTGGTAGAGCGCGGCATTGGCCAGGGGCACACCGGCCATGACAACGGCCGCCTGCTTGCGGTCGGCTGGGGATTGTGTCATCGGTGGCAGTCCTCTCAGTGGGGAATCATGAAAGAATCGACTCCGCAGTGCTCGCCTCCGAGCATGGGTGGCCGGGGCTGGAGCGCAGCGAAGCCCCGGGAAGTCCTTGCTCTACGGGTTCTTGGTTGTGATTGTGTGATGCTCTCAAATTGCGGCATTATCCAGAAATCCCATTCGAAGGGCTTTGCTGGGGCTCTCCAATGACGGCCATTGCGTGGGAACGGACTCCGGTGGGCCCATCGCTCGGCAAGCGGGCCACTGCATACTGTACGATCTTGGGCCGCCCGGCGGGAGCCCCCCCTCTACCGCGGCCAATACACGCGACCGACGGGGATTTGCGATCGCGAGAGCACGAAAGGGCGAAAACGCGACAGGGTGAATGACGAGCGATCAATGCCCAATGACCAGGCACCAATAGCCAGGCACCAATGACCAATGTGCGAGGTCAACGGCCCAGCCCCTGAATCCCCAAATCCCTCGACGCCCAGCGGCCTGGTAACAATGGCCAAGGCCCAATGGCCGCCCGGCCACGCTGCCGAATTATTTGCGGGTCCTCGGCAGAATCTGTGGGCAGATCGGGAGGTTTTTTGACGAATTGAGGGT
>CAYXPN010000276.1:0-7716 GCA_964467075.1 uncultured Planctomycetaceae bacterium | reverse complement strand
GTCGGACCGGAGGGCATGCTTGCCGGCTCGGGCACGGTCGAGGCCAATGTGGTGACCCTCAGCGGCCTGCTCTCGCCGGGCAGGGACTTGGGTGGGTTTTCAGGTCGCGGCGAGTTAAGCGCAAAGGGCATAGGCGTGCAGGGAGCGACTGTACCTGAACCACATGCTTGGTCGCTACTGGTTGCGGCCTGTGTCGCCATCGGGATAGTCTCGTTGGTCCGGCGACAGAGATAGTGCGATTACTCGTCTCGTGGACTACCTGGTTGCGGCCCTCTTTAGGGGTCGCTTAACCCCGGCGGCCCCGGCAACGCACCAATCGCTGCGGTCTGATCCACCAATTCCACATGGGTGTAAACGCCCAGCGTCAGCCGAATGTCGCTGTGGCGGGCCAGCGTCTGGGCCATCTTGGGCGACAGCCCTGCCCGCTCCAGGTTCGTGATGAACAGGTGCCTGAGGCTGTGGAAATCGGCGTATAGCCCCGCGTGGTTGCAGTAGCACAAGAAGTCTGAATGGAGCCGCCGCTGGTATTCTTCGTGGCTTTCCGCCTCGGCCAGCCACTGGTCCCGGGCAGCCATCATGTCCCGTTCGATCATCTTGAAGGCTTTGCGCTCGATCCCGCCCGGCACGCGCCCTGAGATGGGAAACAGCGGCTCGTGGGGCTTGACGTTCTTCGTCGCCAGCCACGCCTTCAACTGCCGCACGAGCTCCGGATGCAATACCTGCGTGTCCTCCCGGCGGTGCTTGCTATAGCAGGCAGCCACGGTGGCCGTGGGCGGCTTGGCATCCAGCCGAAGCGAACTGAGCGTCAGGCTTCCCAACTCCCCTTTGCGGAAGCCCGTCCAGGCAGCCAGGATATAGAGCATCGCCCGATCCGTACCCGCGATGCCTTCCACCCGCTTGCCGCCTCGGGCCGCTTCCACCAGGCGCACGAACTCCTCGGGCGAGAGTGCCCGGCGGTCGTGCCGGCGGTCCGCCTTCACATTCAGCCGCCGCAGGTGGAGCAACGGATCGTAGGGCAAGCGGCGTTCCAGCACCAGCCAACGCGTGAACTGCCTGGCCGCCTTCATGTAGTGGTTGCAGGTTTGGGCGCTCAGTCCCTCGCGGCGCAGGCTGCCCAGAAAATCCACCGCCTTGCCGGCTGAAATGTCGCCCAGCCAACACCAGCGCCCATGCTGGACCATGCGCCGGATCATGCGGATTGCCTCGCCCACGTGCTTCGGCGTGACGCCCTTGTGCCGCAGGTAGTGCTCAAACTCCTGCAGATGCTCATCGAGCGGCCGGTCGCCGTGCTCTTCGAACGGGTCCACCAGCCCGGCCTTCTCGCGTTCCACCTTGCGCACCAGCTCGCCCAGCATCCCCTGGGCGGCCTGCTTGTCGTTGGCCAGCGGCACGCGCCGCTCCCGGCCCGTAGCATCCTTGTAGCGGCCCCACCACTTCTTCGACTTGGCCTTGACCTTCTGCCCGGTCCTGGGATCACGAATCACAATCGGCTTCTTGTACAGACTCGCCACAGTGCACCTCCGCTAAGCTAACGCAGAATCCTTGGAGTTCCAAGCACGACGAGTGTTGCTCGCGGGGTGAAAAGGTCAAGCCACCTGTTGGGCAGTTTTCCGGCCAACGGCGGGGAATTTGTGCATGGCCTGCCAGACGTCCCGTTTCGGGCAACCGGCCTCGACCCAGGCCACCAGCTCACAGCGGCGCCAGTACATGCAGCGTCCGATGCGCACCGGCTGCGGCACCCGGCCGGAGGTGTGCCAGGTTCGCCAGGTGCGCACCGAACGGCCGCACAAGGCCGCGGCCTGGCGCGCGCTGAGCAAGAGCGGCCACGTGCTCTCGTCGAGGGCCTCTTGCAATCTAGCTTGATCGGCCGGCTCCATGGCCTCACTCCTCGCCTGGCAAGCAGCCGTCCAGGCCCCGGGCTGCGAAGTGGCGCCGGATGCGATCCAGTCCGCGCTGGAGCCTGTGCCAACTCATGCCCTGACGAGCAGCGATCTGGCGGAGCGATTGCCCCTCTGCCAGGGCCGGGGCCAGGGATCGATCCTCTGGCGAAAGGCCTGCCAACGCCTCCTGTACATCAAGCACCACGGAGGCTGAATCGTTGTCCTCACCATCCGACGAGAGGGGTTCTGAGTCCGGCTGCCCGAAGGCGGCGTCCCATGGGGTGACACGGCGCTCGTAGCGCCGCCTGGCCCGGCGCAGCGTTCGCAGGCGCCCGTCGATCAGGACCCGCAGGACCGTTGTCTCTTTGGCCCCGTTGGCCCGAGCCGGATCGAAGCGGAAGGCCATCAGCTCCAGGGCCACCTCCTGCTTGACGTCATCCAGCTCGGCACCACGGAAACCGAAGCGCCGGGCCCGTCGGTGAATCAGACGCAGTTTCCAGGGTTCGATTCCCTCGGCAACGCTGCAAGGCACCATTACATCCTCCTTGTTTCGCGGGGCGAAACGTCGGCATTTGCGGCGGCCTTGGTTCTAGAGCGGTGCCGGTTGGAAGGTCCATAGAGCCAAACCTTGGTGTGGCACACACACGTTTAACAAACTTGCAGTCAAACCTTGGTGAATGTCCCCGCGCGCACGCCAAGGTTTAGCTCAAGGTTTGCGTGGCGGGGACATCGGGGGCGATTGCCGCAACAGATTGATTGCCAACCACTTACGCCGACGGCGAAACGACAGATTGGCAGGCGCGCGGGGACATGGTGGGGACACGACCCCTCGGAAGCCAGGGACATGAATCGGCGCGCAGGGACATTTCAACCCACCGAAGGCCGGGGACAGCCGCGGGGACATTTGCAAACCTTGGTAAAAATGTCCCCGCGCGCTTTGCCCGACCTTTTGCAGCGCAACTCGTTTCTTTAGTTGCGGTTACGGCAATCCGGCTGCTTCGGCGCGGGGACACGCGAGGGGACATGGTGGGGACACGACCCCTCGGAAGCCAGGGACATGCGCGGGGACATCGCACGCAAACGTTTGCGTGAATGTCCCCGCGGCGCGCCAAGGCCGACCGGCCATTAGGTCTATAGAGGCCCGCAGTTTTTCCACGGGCCAATTGCCTGACTCGACGAAAGGATTGCCCCCATGTCCACCCAAACCGCGGACAGCCCGCTCATCCGCGAATCCTTCGACGTGTACCACGAGAACGCCAAGCGGAATCTCACCAGCCACCAGTTGGCTGACTATCGGCGCTGCCCGTTGCTGCACCACAAGAAGCAGTTGGGCTTGATCGAGGACGAGGACCGGCCGGCGTACCTGGTGGGTCGCGCCGCGCACACGCTGATCCTGGAAGGACGCGATGCCTTTGAAGCGCAGTACGCGGTGGGCGGGCCGGTGAACCCCAAGACCGGCCAGCTCTACGGCTCGAACACCAAGGCCTTTGCCCAGTGGGCGGCCGAGCAGGGAAAGCCGGTGCTCACGCTTGGGCAGTTCGACACGATCGAGAACATGGCCGAGTCGGTCGAGCAGCACGAGTTGGCCCAAAGCCTGCTGAGCGACGGGATTCCCGAGGGGGTGGTGCGGGCCGAGTACTGTGGGCTGCCCTGCCAGATTCGCATGGATTCGTTCGATCCCCATCAGGGCATCGTGGAACTGAAGACCTGCGATGACCTCGACTGGTTCGAGGCCGATGCCCGGCGCTATGGCTACGTGTACCAGGTGGCCTTCTACCAGGCGGTGCTCTCGCAGGTGATCGGATTGTACGAGCCGGTCTACCTGCTTGGTGTCGAGAAAAAGGAACCGTTTCGCTGCGGCGTGTGGAAAGTGCACGAGGATGTGCTTGCCCAGGCCCGGCGCGAAAACGAGACAGCCATCGAGCGGCTGCGGGAGTGTATGGCCGCGGATACCTGGCCCTCGGGCTACGAGGAGTCCCGGGTGTTCGATTGCGTGTAACCCATGCGCCGGTCGCCGAGCGGGCCCGACGCAAAGCGGGTAGGCATAACACCGATTAGGATCGCTGCCCCGCCTGCCCTGGCGACCGGCCTTTTTCCATTCACCTCAAGCAACAAGGAAGCCATCCCATGCCACTACCTACCCCTGTCCTGACCCAAAGCCATCTGCGCGCACCCAAGGGCATCATTTACGGACCGCCAGGGGCCGGGAAGACAAGCCTGGGGGCCGCCACTGATCGGCCCCTGATCATCGACTGCGAGAACGGCGCTGCGCATGTGCACTGCGACCGTACCCCCTACCTGGCCTGCTGGCCCGAAATCCAGCCGTGGCTCGACTCGCTGGCTACCGGAGGCCACGAGTACCAAACGGTCGTCATCGACTCGATCGACTGGCTCTTGAGGCGGATCGAGGAGCAGGTGGCCGGCGTGGACGGCAGCCCAACCGGCATGAAGCAGACGCTCAACCGCTCCCACGGCGGGTACGGCAACGGCCGGCAGGTACTCAAGAACTACGTGTACCAGTACCTGCTGCCCACGCTCGACCGGCTGGTAAACGCCGGAGTGGCTGTGCTGCTTCTGGCCCACGCCACGCGCCGCGAGGTGACCACCATCGACGGGATCACGCTGGAGAAGTCGGCCCCCGAAATCCACCCCGACCTGGCCAACACCATGATCGAGTGGTCGGACTTCGTGGGCGCCATCCGCCTGGCCGGCGGGCAGCGGGAGCTGGTCCTGCACGAGACCCCGCAGCTTCTGGCCAAGAACCGTTACGGCATTTCGGAGAGCCTGCCGCTTTCCTGGCAGGCCCTGGTGGCTGCAATCGGCAACCCCCAACCCCAAGGAGTGAGAAACGATGGTTGATCTCGGCAATTTCGACGCATCCCAAGTGGAACCCACCACGGTATTCGATCCGCTGCCCGCGGGCAAGTACCTGGCGATGATTACCGCCTCGGAGACGAAGGCCAACAAGGCGGGCACGGGCAGCTACCTGGAGCTGACCTTCACCATCCTCGAGGGCGAGTATCGCAACCGGCAGCTTTGGGCGCGCCTGAACCTGGACAACCCCAACGAGCTGGCCGTGAAGATCGCCCGGGCCGAGCTGTCGGCGATTTGCAGGTCGATTGGCGTCTTGACGCCCCGCGACTCGGTGGAGCTGCACAACCTGCCCTTGGTGATCAAGGTCGCCTGCAAGAAGCGCCAGGATACCGACGAGTTGGTCAACGAAATCCGGAGCTTTCAGAAGCAGGAAGCCCTTGCCGGCCAGCCGCAGCAGGCTGCTGGCGGGGCGCCACCCTGGAGGCGTTAGGTTTTGCGGCATGGCTGGGCCGGTCGCGGCGTGGTGGAGTGTGGCCTGGCACAGCCCGGCCGGGCAAGGCGTTCCTTGGCAAGGTTTTCATTTACGGAGGTTTTCGTTCGATGAACAGGATCAACATCACCATCGAGGGCACCACGCCCTTGCTCTGCAACAAGTTCACGGACGCCGCGCAGATGGCGGCGACCAACGGCACCCGGCTCTCGGTAGTCGGGGACAAAGGCACGCCGATGGAGCAGGCTGCGGCCAGGCTCTACGTCGGCCACGACGGCAAACCGATGATCCCGCAGCCCAACCTTTTTCGCTGCCTGATCGACGCGGGGAAGTTCTTCAAGCACGGCAAGAGCAAGATCACCACGCAGAAGAGCTCCTTGATCCCGGCCTGCGTGGAGATCGACGGGCTCGAACTGCCGCTTGAGCACAACGAGCCGTGGACGGTTGACACGCGCGCGGTACGGATTCCCAGCACAGGCGGCCGTATCCTCTGTCACCGCCCGTGTTTCCATGACTGGAAACTGTCATTTACCGCACATGTGGACAGCGACTTGCTGTCCGTCAAGCTCTTCCGCGAACTGGTGGATGCGGCCGGCAAACGGGTGGGTCTCGGGGACTTCCGGCCGGACTGCAAAGGGCCGTTCGGGAAGTTCGTGGTGACCCGTTGGGAGGAACAGGCCTAGGCCAGCGTGTCGATCAAGGAAGTCCAGGATGCTCACAGTCACCGTCGCTTACCCTCCGAGTGTGAACCACTACTGGCGGCGCGTAGGGCCCCGGACCCTGATCAGTCGGCAAGGGAGGGCCTTTCGGCGCGATGTGGTGCGGGCGCTGCGCCTGGCCGGCGACCTGGGGGAGCCGCTCCCCATGGACGATCCGCTCGATGTCGAGATCATGCTATACCCGCCGGATCGGCGCCGGCGCGACGTGGACAACACGCTCAAGGCACTGTTGGACGCGTTGCAGCATGCCGGCGTGTACACGGACGACAGCTTGATTGAACGACTATCCGTGGAAAAAGGGGATGTTGTCAAAGGGGGCAAGGCCGTCGTGGTCATTCGGCGGCGATGCGCTCGCGGCGGTGCGTAGCCAGGCTTGGCGAAGCGTGGCAACGCCGGGTGTGGCGAGGCGCAGCTCAGCAAGGCATGGCAAGGGCGCACCTGCGCATGGTTTGAGACACGACTGAGACTTCGGGGGTTGCATTGAAGCATGGAACTCCGCTGGTATCAACAGGAAGCCGTCCAGGCCGTCTACCGCTTCCTGCGTGAGCGGGACGGCAACCCGTGTGTGGCATGTCCCGTTGGTTCGGGCAAGTCCTGGATACTTGCCCAGATCGCCAGGGACGCGGTCTTGAAGTGGAACGGACGGGTGCTGGTGTTGGCGCACGTGAAGGAGCTGCTCGAGCAGAACGCCGAGAAGATCCGCCGGCTGTTTCCGGAGGTTTCGATCGGCGTCTACTCTGCGGGGCTCAAGCGCCGCGATACCGACGAGCCGGTGATCGTGGCGGGAATCCAAAGTGTGTACAAACGGGCCTGCGAACTGGACGCCTTTGATCTCGTGATCGTCGACGAAGCCCATACCATTCCCCCGGACGGGGAGGGACGCTATCGGCAGTTTCTGGCCGAGGCGAAGGTCGTCAATCCGCACCTGCGCGTGATTGGGCTCACGGCCACACCGTTCCGGCTCAATTCGGGCATGATCTGCGCACCGGAGAACATCCTCAACGAGATTTGCTACGAGATCGGGCTGCGCGAGCTGATCTGCCAGGGATACCTGGCGCCGCTGGTCTCCAAGGCGGCGGTGCACAAGGTCGATACCTCGCGCCTGCCGGTGCGCGCCGGCGAATTCGTGGCCGAAGAGGCTGAACGGCTGATGGATCAAGAGGGGCTGGTAGAAGCGGCCTGCGCCGAGATCATCGAGTACACCCGGGATCGGCAGGCCTGCCTGGTCTTCTCGGCCGGGGTGGCGCACGGCCGGCACATCGCCCGGGTGCTGCAGGAAAAGCGCCAGGTGGAATGCGGCTTTGTCAGCGCCGCCACCCCCGCCCGGGAGCGCGAGGAGCTGCTCGCGCGGTTTCGGGCGGAACCGGGCGGCGGTCTGTGGAAAGAGAAGCCGCTGAAGTACGTGGTCAACTGCGCGATTCTCACCACCGGGGTGGATATTCCCCGTTTGGATGCCATTGCCATCCTGCGCCCCACCATGTCGCCCGGGCTGCTCGTGCAGATGACCGGGCGCGGCACTCGGCTGCATCCGGGCAAGAGAGACTGCCTGGTGCTCGACTTCGGGGGAAACATCGAGCGTCACGGGCCGATCGACCAGATTCGAGCGCCAAACGGCGCTCCACAAGGCGCAGGGGGCCAGGCGCCGGCCAAGGAGTGCCCTGAGTGCCACCTGCTGATCGCCGCGGGCTACGGCGTCTGCCCCGAGTGCGGCTACGACTTCCCGCCGCCCGAGCGCCGGAACCACGAGGCCCAGGCTTCCACGGCCGGTGTGCTCTCCGGTCAGGTCGTGGACACCGAGTATCGCGTGCTCAAC
>CAYXPN010000275.1:0-7842 GCA_964467075.1 uncultured Planctomycetaceae bacterium | reverse complement strand
GAGCACCCTACGGTGCTACGGTGAGAGATGGCCTTCGGCCAAAGAAGCTTCGCCGTCCCGCGCCCTGTTGTGAAGCACGTTTTGTGCTGCGGATGCACTACCTGCAAAACTGACACACACACGCCCGACCGGGACCGCCCCGCACGCCGCCCCCTTTAGCGATGTTTCGTGGGCACGCACGTTCCCGGGATGGTGTCCATTTCGCGCGCCGATTCCAACAGGGCCAGCGCCTGCTCGGCCAGTTGCCGATAAGGATCGGGCCGGCCCGAGTGCTCGGAGTCGAGCTCGGCCGGAGCGGCCGACTCGAGCCCGGTCGGGAGCGCCACCTCGGATTCGGCCGAGGCTCCGGAGCGCGGCTTCGGCCCGGCCGTCCGGCCCGGGATCTGGTCGGCCGAGTCTGCACCTGGACAAGCCGCGGGGTCGGCCTCGGTCGGTCGAGCGAGATTAACGGTGCGTTTGACGAGATAGATCGGCCGGCCGCGCACCTGGTCGTAGATGCGGATCACGTACTCGCCGAGGATGCAGATGCCCAAGGCATTCAGGGCACCGAAGAAACTGCCGGTGAGCACGTGCGAGGTCCAGCCGGGGATGGCCTGGTCGGTGAAGAACTTGCAGTAGAGCGCAAAGGCGCTCAGTCCTACGAAGATCAACCCCGCAGCCAGGCCGATCCCGTAGAAGAGCGTGAGCGGCAACGACGAAAAGGCGAACACCGCGGTCTTGGCCAGCCGAAACAGCCCGCGCACCGAGACGCGCGGCTGCTCGTCGTAGCGCGCCCGGCGCTCGACCACAATGCCCTTCTGCCGGAAGCCGACCCAGGAGCGCAATCCAGGGAAGTAGCGGTCGTGTTCGGCCAAGCGCAGGATTTGTTGGGCCACGCGCCGGTCGACCAGCCCGAAAATCCCGGCGTCCGCGGGGATGGGCACCGCGGCCACCCGCGCCAGCAAGCGATGGAAGGCGGCGAACAGGAATCGCTTGAGCACGTTCTCCTTGCGCTGGGTGCGCACGGCATAGACCACGTCGTAGCCTGCCTGCCAGGTGCTCACGAAACGGGGGATGGCCTCCGGGGCGTCCTGCATGTCGGAGTCCATCAGCACCACGGCCTGCCCGCGCGCGTGGGCCAGACCGGCCTGCACCGCGGCCTGGTGGCCGAAGTTGCGCGAAAGGTGGACCACCTTCACCCGCCGGCTGGCCGCGGCCAGTTGGTCGAGCAGGTGCGGGCTTTCGTCGGTCGAGCCGTCGTTCACATAGATCACTTCGTACTCGCCCTCGCACGCGCCCGCGGCCTGGGCGATCCGCGCCGAGAGGACCGGCAGGGCCCGGGCCTCGTTGAAGACGGGCAACACGATACTGATCAGCGTTTCTTCCGGCGCGGGTCGCGGCGGGAGAGGTTCGTCGTTCATCGGTCGAGTCCTTTGCCAAGGGAATTACGCTCGGCGGCTGAACCGACGTGCACGGTGGTGGTAGGAAAAAGGGCGACGGCCACCCTTTGGCTTCAACGGCCCGCGATCAACCTTCGGTCGGTGCCCGGCTTCGTACAAATGGCGCCCGGCACCTTTTTCCCGGATGTCACCTTTTCCCGGACGCAAGCTCATTCAGTGGCCCCACAAGTGTTGCACGTGCCGGCGCGCGCGGCGGGCGCTGCGCGCAGAGCGCTGGTGAGGGGCTGCTCTGGGTCCGGGCCCGATCCATGCCGACAGCACACACAAGGCCGCCAGCGCCAACCCCGCCACGCTGACCAGCCGGCCCAGCCACAGGCTCCGGGGCCGAAACTCGAGCACCACGCGCTGCCGGCCCGGTTCCACCACGCAGCCCAGGAAATCGCCGTTGACGCGCAAGACCGGCTGCCGCGTGGTGCCTGTAACAGCTTGCCAGCCGGGATGCCAGGACTCGGCCACCACCAGCAGTTGCCGTGTGTTGCACTCGGTCTCCACCACCAGCTTTCCCGGGCGACGTTCGAGCAGCGTGGCCTTGCCCGGCTTGCCGCGCGGCAGTGCGAGCGGCACATCGCCCAGCGCCGTGGTGTCCACGTCGATCTGCTCGAGCTGCGCTGCCGGGTCGCTCTCGGAGCGTACCTGCGTGACCATGCGCACATAGGGCAGCGGCCGCGGAACGCGCGACCACCGCGGATCGACCGGCAGCAGTCCGGCGATGCCAGCCGTGCTCTCTGCGCGGCGCACCCAGTACACTCCAGCCACGCGCAGTGCGGCCGTGTGGTGGTAGTCGAGGCGCTGCTCGGGCTGGAGCCCGGCATAGCCGTCGGCGCGCTGCCAGCCGAGCAGGGTCATGGCATTTCCCACGCGCAGCCCGGGTGCATCGTAGGGCAACAGGCAGGCCACCACGCGCCCCCCGGGCATGGCCGGCGGGCTGTGTGCCCGAGCTGCTTGCAGGAAGCCATCGGGTCGGGCGACTCCCGGCGCAAGGTAGCTCAGTCCATACGCGCCCAAGTCCGCGGCCGCGAACACGACCAGCCCGGCCAGCGCGATGCGCGAGCCTTTGGCTGCAAGGATCACTACCACCACGGCACCGGTAAGGAGCACGGGCCCGGCCAGCACGCCGCCGAGCCCGGCGATGCGCGGGTGGCCCTGGAGCACGATGCCGGCCAGGGCGACGGCCAGGCTCAGCTTGCTCAAGATCCACAGCTTCTCGTAGCCCGGGAACCACGGGGCGCCCGCTCTTTGCCAAGTTCGCAGCCGGGCTCGGTGGTACTGCTTGATCAACAGCACGAAACCGACCGCGGCCAGCACGCTCCCTCCCAGTTGGAAGAGCACCATGTAGCGGCACGGGAAACGAAAGCGTCCCACTACGGGCAACCATCCTTGAAACCAGTAGAGCGGTCCGTAGCGACCCAAGGCCATCAGCAGCCCGAACGCTGCGAGCAGTGCGGCCGCCAGCGCTGCCTTGCGCAGCCGGCCCAACTGTTTGCGGCAGCAGGCGACCCAGACGATCAGCGCCAGCGGAACCGCCCCGAGGTAGGCGCTCATCTCGTGGGTGTTCGCGTCGAGTGAGCGGTGGGCGAATAAGTAGGGGGCGACCAGTTGGACCAGGTTCACCGGATGGAACGAGCCGGAGGACACGTAGTCGCTGTCGGCCGCGCGACGTGCCGCATGGGACCAGGCGTCCCAGGTGGCCAGCAATTGCACGCCACCGGCCAGGACCCCCGCGCCTTTGGCCACGCCCAGGCGCAAGCAGGAACCCAGCGCGTGCCCTGCCCGCAACCGGCGCGTTGCCGGTGTGTGGCGTGCGCGCCCGGCTGCCCGGCGCTCAGTGGCGAGCAGGTAGGTGGCAAATGCCACCTCCGCCAGCAGCGAAAACCACACATACTGCGGATAGCCCAGCAGCACTTGCGAGGCGCTGAGCAGCGCCACGGCGCCCAGGGCCGCCGCGATCTGCAAGCGCCGCGTGCCGCTAAGCGCCACATGGATGGCCCACAAGAGCCAGGGCACATGGGCCACCACGGCCACAGCGTTGGGGTGCAGGAAGTGCAACAGGTTGAAACTGCCGAAGGTGAACACCAGGCTGCCGGCCGCGGCGGCCTCGGGCCGATGCAGCCAGCGCCGCAACCAGAGCCACGTGCCGACGAACATCAGCGGATAGGTAGCGGCCAACTCCACGGCCAGCGCCGCCTGCAAGGGCAGCCAGCGATACAGCAACCAGTGCCAGGGATGATAGGTGCCGGCCTGGCCCTCGCCGGTCAGATAGAACCCGGCAAACAGGTGCGGCATCCAGTCGAACGGCTCGCCGCGCGCAAGCTGCTCGGCATAGAACGCGCGGACCGGCAGGTGAAAGGCCCCCAGATCGTCGCACAGATAAAGCCGCCCCGCAACCATCGGGGCAACCAGCGCACAGAACACCGCGGCCGCGGCCAGCACACACCAGCGCACCGGCTCATCCCGATGGGGATCGGCAGGTGACTCGGAGGCGGACGGCAACGGCACAGGCATAGGTGGCGGCAGGCAATCGGTGGTGAGCGATGGTGGCCTGGGCCCCGGGGCGTCGCGCGAAACGCGGGCACGATGGCACCGGCGTGCACACGGCTCAACACACCGCTGCGGCTGATCCTGAGGCCGAAAGGTCGTTGATCAAGAATAGGACGGCCCTCGCCCGGCAGGTCGGAAGAAGCAGCGAGTCGGCTTCTCGCTGCACACCGGTTGGAGGTTCCAGGGCGGTAGGGGCGACGCATGCGTCGCCCCTACGGCTGCGCGCGGCGATGCGCTCGTCGCTGAGCACGGGCGTGAGCCGTGGGTCGCCCCCGCAGACTGGCGAGGGCACGCTGCGGGGCGGTGGTTTCGTCCGATCCGATACATCCGGAAGCAGCCGGGGCTTCGAAGCGGTGTTTGCGGCAAGATTTGTCTAAAGTCGCCATCCCCGCTGATTTGACAAACCCGGATCGTGACCTAGGTTTCATGGTGGAGGCACGGCACGCAAGTGTCGGCCAAAAAGGAGCGGCCCTTGGGGGGCCCTCCGGCACGGGACTGATCTCCGCCGCAAACAGCTTGTTCAGCACGTTTCGAGAGGCGGAGTCCTGTGTCTGAAAAGGCCTGCTGCCTCTTCATCCTCGACAAAGGCAAACCGGTCGCAAGGCCGGGGCGCAAAGCCAAGGGCCGGTGCTTCCGCGCCGGCAGCCCGGCTGCCGAAGGGATGACCTGATTCATTCGGCACACTGGCGAGGAAGAGGCTGGAAGTTTTCCTGTCCCTGGGTTCCGGAGGATCGTCCGCAGGCCGACGTGCATCTTGTCTGACCCGCTCGGGCAAGAAGGCGTAGGATCCGATGGAACCCGTTGGTTACTTGTTCCGGTCTGGACCTCGTCGCTGGGGCTCTGAACTGGAATGGAGGAATACCAATGAAGACGCTCGCTCAGAAGTTGCACCGGTTCCTTGTTTCTGAGGACGGCCCCACTGCGGTCGAGTACGCGGTGATGCTGGCCCTGATCATCATTGTGTGCCTGACGGCCATCAGTGCGATCGGGACCCAGGCCAGCACCACCTTCGGCGAGGTGGCCGATTCGATCGGCTCGACCTAGTCTCGCCGCGTGACTTGCCGGCCGGGGCCCGATGCAGACGCCCCGGCCGTGAAAACCGCAGCTACCGGAACCACCCCCCTCGGCACCGGGCCTTCTCGGCGCCGAGGGGGCGTTTTTAAGGTATAGAACCAATAGGGCGACACCGAGGAGCCCAAGCCATGCCGCCGGTCATTCCCGCGGAAATCATCCACACCGCCGCCGAGTTGGCCATTTCCACGGTCACCGTGCTCGGTGCGCTGGTCGGCTGGTTCCTGGCCGCCGGCCGCGGTTGAGCCGGCGCCCGAAGCGCCGGAACCCGCCATGCCACGGCACCGCGCCGTTCGCCCGTTTCCCAACCCGATGCCCCACGCGCCTGCAACGGAAGAGGAAACCCACTTGAGGAGAGAGAACCGATGCCCCAGACACATCCGTTGGCCGCCGGGCTGGCCGCAAACTGGCATATCTGGTTTCTCAGTGCCGCACTGATCCTCGCCGCGGTGATCGACGGCTGGAAGCTGAAGGTGCCCAACTGGCTGACGTTTCCGTTGATCATCGGCGGGTGGGTCTTCAGTACGGCGTGCTACGGATGGTCGGGGCTGGGATGGAGCCTGGTGGGCACGGGCGTCGGCTTGGGGTTGCTGCTGCCGGCCTATGCCATCGGCGGCATGGGGGCGGGCGATGTGAAGCTGCTGGCCGGCGTGGGCGCATGGATCGGGGGCACCAATACCTTCTACGCATTCTGCCTGTCGGCCGTGGTCGGGGGCCTGATCGCCCTGGCCATGATGGCCCTGACGCGCAGATTCCGCCACCACCTGGGACTGCTCGGGGCCATTGTGCAGGAAATCCTGGTGGTCAAAGACCCGAACCGTCTGGCGGCCCTGGCGGCCGAGCGCAAGGGCTCGATGCTGTTGCTGCCTTACGGGATTCCGATCGCCGTTGGTACGATTGGGTACTTCCTGTGGATGGGGATGCTGCTATGAAATTGCCTACACTGCCCAGTTTGCGTATGTTTGCGTTCCAGCTTCCTTGCCAGCGAGTTGACCCGAATCCATCTGAACCCTCAGCGCCAGCGAAGTTGGAGAAGGTTTGCCGATTGTGCCGAAAGAACCGAAGAGGTGCTGCTGTCGTGGAGTTCGCCTTGGTGGCGCCTGTGTTCTTCCTGTTAATTTTCGGGATGATCGAATTCGGCCGCATGGTAATGGTTCAGCAGGTGCTTACGAATGCATCACGGGAAGGGGCGCGCGTGGCGGTTTTAGACGGCGTGACGGCTTCGGAAGTGGAAACGACGGTCACGGACTTTCTGGGCAGCGCGGGGATCAGCGGTGCAGCGGTAACGATCGATCCGCCTGAGCCCAGTGAAGCCGAATATGGCGAACCTGTCACGGTTACGGTCCAGGTCCCTTTCAATCAAGTCAGTTGGCTTCCTGCGCCGCTGTTGGTAGGCGGAGACACCACTTTGTCGGCCACTACCGTCATGCGCCGCGAGACCGTGCAGTAGGGGACGACCAGCTCGCGGCGCGGCAGGCGGTTGACCGAGGGCACACAGGCCGATCCGGCAGGGGCGGTGCCCACGACTTTGGGGGGAGCTCATGCGTCTCAAATCGCTCGCCTTGCTGATACTGGCCTTGGGTTGCGGCCTGGTGGCCTCGATCGGCATCACTCAGGTGATCGCCAAACGCAATGCCGACCCCGCGGCTCCCACCGGGGAGACCGAGTCGATCTTCGTGGCCATGCAGGACATCGGACTCGGAGAGATCCTCACGGCCCAGGACCTGCGCCTGGAGCCCTGGCCCAAGGACAAGACGCCGCCGGGGGCCCTGCGTCGGATCGAGGAAGTCGAAGGCCGGCGCACCAAGACCAAAATCTTCGCCGGTGAGCCGATCCTGGACAAGAAGCTCTTCGGCAAAGGCGTGGCCGAGCAAGGCCCCGACGCTTTGATCCCCAAAGGCTATCGCGTCGTGGCCGTCAAGGTCGATCAGGTCAGCGGCACCGCAGGCATGATCATGCCCGGCAGCCGCGTCGATGTGCTCGTCCATCTGTTGCGCAATCCCACCCGCGGCATTCCCGATACCAGCACCCGCGTGATCCTCCAGGATGTCAAGGTCTTCGCGGTCAACGATCGCGTCACCATGGAGCCCGAAGGGGCCGAAGGCACCTCCTCGATCAAGGCCACCACTGTCTCGCTGCTGGCCACTCCCGAGCAGGCCGCCAAGCTCGCCCTGGCCGAAGAGCTGGGCACGTTGCGCCTGGTGCTCCGCAGTCCGGAGGACGACGCCCAGCTCACGCAGATCGTGGCCAGCCCCAATGAGCTGTTTGGCATCCCCGACGGGGCCGAGCGCGAAAACGAATCCCTTCTGGAACCAGAGCCCCAGCAGACCCAGTCGGGCGAATTGGGTGGGCTGTTGGGTTTCCTGGAGGCCATGCAGCAGCAAACCGAAGAACAAGAACCTGCGGAGCCCGCCCTTCCCGAGGCACTTCCGGCCGCAGAACAATGGACCATGCGAATCCTCAAGCCGGACGGCGTCGAGGAAATCGTGCTCCAGGAAACCGTAGAGCAAACCGATGCCACGCCTCGCTGGCGCCGGGCCAAAGAGCTGGATTCGTTCCCCGGGCCGGCTCCGGCCAGCGCGCAGGCAGCGCCCGAGCCGGCGGCCGACGGGCCGCCGCCCGAGCTACAGCCTCCGGAGGTTGACCAGCCGCCCGGGATACCCGAACAGGAGGAGCCCGCGGCCGAGCCGACCGACGAATAGCAGCGCACTGCCCGACCTCGCTCGGCTCGTACACCGTGGGCTAAGCGGGACCAACTAATGTTTGCACGGTGGCTTGGCGGCCTGGAAAAAGG
>CAYXPN010000274.1:0-7845 GCA_964467075.1 uncultured Planctomycetaceae bacterium | reverse complement strand
CCTCGGCGCCGATCTGGAGGGTGCCGCGGGGAATGCGCAGGATGCGCGCCGGGTTGACAGTCATCTTGGCCAACGCCGCGGGCCAATCCAAGCGGCCCGGCTCGATCAGGCGCGTGACCACCAGCCCCAGGGCCGTTTCCAGGCCCACGATGCCGAACGGCGCACGGTCCAGCTCCTGCATCTTCTTTTCCTTCGCGTGCGGCGCATGGTCCGAGGCGATCACGTCGATCGTGCCGTCGGCCAGGCCCTCGATGACCGCCTCCATGTGGTCCTTGCCGCGCAGCGGCGGATTCATCTTGAAGTTGGCATCGAAGCTGCGCAGGCACTCGTCGGTCAGGCAGAAGTGGTGGGGCGCGGCCTCCGCGGTCACTCGCACGCCCCGGTGCTTGGCCCGGCGGATCGCGTCCACCGCCCCGCTGGTGGTCACGTGCAAAAGGTGCAAACACCCGCCCGTGGCCTCGGCCAGCGTGATGTCGCGGCTGACCATCACGTCCTCGGCCGCGGCCGGTATGCCCGAGAGGCCCAGGATCAGCGAGGTGAGCCCCTGGTGCATCACCCCGCGGGCCGTCAACTCGCGCACTTCCGGATGGTTGAGCAGCGGCTTGTCGAACATGCGGCAGTATTCAAAGGCCCGGCGCATCATCTCGGGATTTGCAATCGGCGAGCCGTCGTCGGTGAAGCCCACGGCCCCGGCCTCGACCAACTGCCCGATCTCGGCCAGCTCCTTGCCCTCGCGCCCTTTGCTCGCACAGGCGACCACGTAGACGCGGCAGTGGTCGGCGCGCGCGGCCTGGCCGCGCACGAACTCCACGGCGCCCCGGGAGTCCAGCGGCGGATCGGTGTTGGGCATGCAGGCGATGGAGGTAAACCCGCCGGCCAGCGCCGCGGCCGTGCCCGTGGCAATGGTCTCGTCTTCCTCACAGCCCGGCTCGCGCAGGTGGACGTGCATGTCGATCAGCCCGGGGGCGACGATGTGGCCCGCGGCGTCGATCACTTCCAGGGCCGCGCGATCGTCGGGCTTTGCGTCGTAGGCGGCGATGCGCCCGTCGCGCAGCAAGAGGCTGGTCACTCGATCCATGCCTTGCGCGGGATCGATCACGCGTCCGTTTTCAATCAGGATGTCCATGCCGAATGGTCCGCTGTGTTTGGGTCAGTGACCGCGTCTTGTCCACCGTCTCGCTTTCGGCGGCTACAGCTTGTAGGGTGGGTCAAGCTTGTAGGGTGGGTCAAGCCGTAGGCGCAGACCCACCATGTTGCCTTGTCGGTGGGTCTCGCTATCGCTCGACCCACCCTACATTCCTCTGGCTTTCGGCGGCTACGGGTCGCTTCCCAGTGCTATCGTGTCGCTGCCGGAGCTTTGCAGCTCGACGATGCGCCGGCCGTTGATCAGCACCTGATAGGTGGTGCCCTGCGGAGCGGTGATCACTGCCTGATCGCCCTCGATCGAAACCGGAAACGGGGCGGCGATGCGCCTGCCCGCGGCACCGGCCACCGCCAGCCCGTCCGGTTTGCCCTCCAAAGCCAGCTCCACGCTCACCAGTGCGCAGGGGTTGATATTCCACGGCCGGCGCTGCTGGGTCCCCAGCACGAACGAGTCGGGCAGCAGGCCGGCGTGGGGGCCGTCGGGATATTGCATCTGCTGGCCGGCCACCAAAATGCCCCGGGCCAGGTGGTGCCAGTCGAGCGAATCGTCGTAGGGCGCGAGCTTGGTCAGGGCATAGGCATAGTTGAGTCCGCACCACTGGACCGGAAGCCCGATCCAGTTCGGCGCGCGCCGGTGCGTGGCGCCCAGCACGGGGATAGTGGCATAGACCATCACCGGATAGCGTCCCCAAAGATAGACGAACGGCACCCCGCTGACCGCCCAGCGGCGGGCCTCGGCCAGCAAGTCCTCGCGCCCGGTAAGCTCATATCCCCGCACATAGGCCCACACACACCAGCCCGAGGCCAGCACGTCGGGCGTGTGGAGCGGGATTTCCCAGACCTGGGCCCCGCGCGGGGTGCGGAAGCGCTTGATGAACTCCAGTGCGCGCAGACCCGCGGCGAGCGCTTCCGCGTCGCCGGTGATCCAGGCAAATTCGAGCAGTTCGGCGGCCGGACGGGCGCACACACCGCTGGCCGTGTTCTCGAAGTGCCCCTCGCGCATTGGCCCGTCGTAGCGGAACGAGCCGTCGGGCTCTTGGCGGGCGATGATGGCCTGGACCGCCTGGCGCCGCCATGCCAGCCACTCGTCGGCCCGGCCGGTGATGAAGTAGATCGCCGGATTGGGGATGTGTGCACCGCCGGGCACGAGGCGCTCGAGGTCGGGCGCCTGGCCGGTCAGCCGATACCAGGTCGAGGCCATGTCGGCAAAGGGCCGGCGCTGCCAGCGCTCTTCCACGCAGTGTCCCCAGCCCTCCTCGGTGCGCAGCGGGCCGGCAAGGCCCTGGAGAGACAACCGGCGCTGCTGGTCCTTGCTGCGCGGCGCGGCAGGCACGCCCGGCAGTCCGCCGGCGCGATCGACCGCCCAGAGGATCGCCTCTTCAAGGGACTGGTTGCCTACAAGGAGTGACGCGCGGATCGTGTCGCCTTCGCCCTCGCCTTGGCAGCGCAGCGACATGCGGTGGTCGTTTGCGCCGTCGAAGAAATTGGGCGTGGCAAAGGTGGGTTGCAGCCCGACGTCGTCCCAGCGCATGGCCACCGTGCCGCGCCGGGTGACAAACACCGCCAGCGGCATGGTCAGGTGCAACGGGT
Organism: uncultured Planctomycetaceae bacterium; assembly: GCA_964467075.1. Lineage (GTDB taxonomy): Bacteria > Planctomycetota > Planctomycetia > Pirellulales > Thermoguttaceae > CAYXPN01. Next base: position 5,112 of record CAYXPN010000274.1, on the reverse strand, counting down.
CCGGGGCGAAGCGCAGGTGCTCGGGTGTGGCGATATCCAGTCTCGACGAGCTGCGCTCCTGGCGGCCGAGATACTCCACGCCGGCCAGCAGCCCTTGTTCCAGCGGCCCGAAGACGCGCACCACCGGGCCTTCGAAAGGCCGGGCCCAGCGGATTTCCACGTCGATGCTGCGTCCCTTGGCGCGCAATTCCACGCGCCCGTCTTCCCCGCGAAAGACCAGCGTGTCCGGCCCTGCGGCCGACTCGTCCAGGCGCAAAGGCGGAGGGAAAAAGGTGACCGGCACCATTTGCCGGAACGGCCCCGAGGGTGCTTCGCACAAATGGTGCCGGTCACCTTTTTCCCCGAATCCCGCAAGGTCACTTAGCACCAGCGGGCCCAGCACGGCCAGCAACTGCCCCTGGCGTTCGATGCGCACCAGGCTGCCGTCCGGTGCGGCACGGAGCTTGAATCCCTCGCCCGAACGCTCGATCCACGGCTCGGAAACTTCAGGATGGAACACAAAAACCGTCTGCCGAAGCGGGCCATAACCCGGCACGTCGACTTCCAGGCGCGCGGTCTCCAGGGCGCGGCGCCCGGCAACCGGCACGTCCACCGCGCGCCGCTCGTCCGGCGCCAGGGTGATCGACTCGTCTGCGACGTGGAACGTAAGCGGCTGTTGGTGGATATTGCGCAAGTGAAATCGCGCCACGGCCTTGCCGGCTTTGCCCCCTTCGCCGTCGGGAATCTGCACGGTCTCGACGTATTCGATCTGCAACGGGCAGGGCACTTCGCGCTTTAGCTCGATCCACTCGACCAGGAACCGGCCGGCCCCGTCGACCACATTCGCCGCGGGGTCGATGCGCAGCGTTTTGAGTGTGCCCGGTGCGCGAAACCGCGCCTCGACGATGCGCCACTGCCCGTCGTGTGCCATCCTCAGGCGTGCCACCTTGTCTTCACCCATCTGCGGCGACTCGCTGGTGCGCCAGTAGATGCTCCCCGGGCCGATCAGCCCGCGGCCGGCGACCCTCATGCGCAAGACCATTTGTCCGCCGGGCAGATCGACCGGACAGGAGAAATGGGGGTCTGCGCCCGTGCAGGCCACTTCGAGCCGGCCCTCTGCAAGACGCACACGGCAATTGTGCTCTGCGCGCCAGTCGAGGGTGGCTGCGGCGATTGCGTCGGCAGGTGTTGCGTCGCCGGCTGTTGCGTCGGCGCCTTTGCGGAAATCCCATTGGGCCACAGGTTCGACGCGCACGGGCGGGGCGATCGGGTTGACGGGCTCGGCCGTGGCAGTTCCATCTGTCGGTTGCGCAGGCGCACGCCCCGGCCAGAGAAGCGCCAGCGCGAGCAGTGCCGCGGCGATCGCCACACATGGCCGAGCTACGGATGCCATACTGCTCAGTTCGTCACGTCGTCGCGCACCACGGCGAGAAGCAGGTTCTTTGCCCGGCGCAGTGCAGTCCGGTGTATCAAAGGACATATCTTCACTCTGCGTGCAGGGGAAATCGAAACGGGCGCGCGGCCGTGCGGCCGGAAACAGCCCAAGTGTTCACCCCCCTCGCCCCGCCAGCAGCCACAACACGGCCATGCGCACCGCCACCCCGTTGGTCACCTGTTCGAGGATCGCCGAGTGCGGACCGTCGGCCACGTCGGGCGTGACCTCCACCCCGCGGTTGATCGGCCCCGGGGCCAGAATCAGGATGTCCCGCTTGGCCCGCGCCAGGCGCCGGCTGTCCATGGCGTACAGGTGGGCGTATTCGCGCACCGAAGGAAACGGCCGCGTGTATTGGCGCTCGAACTGGATCCGCAACAGGTTGAATACGTCCACGCGCGGCAGGATGTCGTCCAGGCTGTAGGAATATTCCACCCCCAACTCGGCCCAGCGCGTGGAGACCAACGTCGAGGGGCCGCAAACGATCACGTGGGCCCCCAGCTTCTTGAGCCCCCAGATGTTCGAGCGGGCCGTGCGGCTGTGGGCAATATCGCCCACCAGGGCCACCGTGAGCCCCTTGATCCGGCCCAGGCGCTGCCGGATGGTCATGATGTCCAAGAGCCCCTGCGTGGGATGCTCGTGGGGGCCGTCGCCCGCATTGATCACCGAGCATTGCAGATTCTGCGCCAGCAAATGGGGGGTGCCCGGCGTGCGATGGCGCACGATCACCACGTCCACGTCCATGGCCTCGATGTTGCGGGCCGTGTCGACCAGGGTCTCGCCCTTGGAGAGGCTGCTGGTGGCGGCCGAGAAGTCCACGGTGTCGGCGCCCAGGCGCCGGGCCGCCAGGCTGAAGCTGGTGCGTGTGCGCGTGGAGTCCTCGAAGAACAAGGTGACACACGTCTTGCCCGCCAAGAGCGGCACCCGACGGCGCCCCTCGGCCATGGCCTTGCGGAACAACTCGGCCTGGTCGAGGATCACGGTGATCTCCCCGGCCGTGAGGTCTTCGAGTCCCAACAGGTGCCGGCGCGTCCAACTCGACGGCGGCGCAGGCCAATCCACCAACTCCGTTGCCATGACCATCCCCTCGTTTTCTCTCGTTTAACGGCAAGCCGCAGGCGCCGGTGAAGCCACTACGCCATCGCCTTTGGCTTGCCGTTAAACGAACGAACCGGCGCCTGCGGCTTGCCGTTAAACGAACGAACCGGCGCCTGGGGCTTGCCGTTAAACGAGTCACTTCTGCGCGCAAGCAGTATATCAGGCCGGCCAAGCCCTGCAAGCCGCCGGAAGCCCCCGCAGTCCGGGCGTGCGAGGAGATGGTATAATCTCCGCTTATGGGCTCCATGACCGTCCACGTAGCGATCCGCAGCAACGACCCCGAGGCTGCCCGACGGCTGTGCCACCGCCTGGCCGGGCCCGGGCTGAGCGTTTGCCCGCTCGACGCAAATGCGACCGAAACCCAGGCGCACGTGATCGTGGTCCTGACCGAAGGAGCCGCAGAGGACGTGCCGCAATTGGGCACGGCAACGCCTGGGCCCGATCGGCAGGAGTCTGCACGCCCAGCAGATACGCGGGAAACACCGCAGACAGGCAGCGCCGAGGGCGAGCCCGACGCGCCGGCCGTGGTCTGGTTGGGGCGCAAGCCTTGCCTGGCCGGTCCGCTGGAGGTCCATCTGCCGGCCGACGTGGGGCCGGAGCTGCTGGGGATCGTCTGCCGGCTGCTGGGCCGGATCGTGCAGTTGGAGCGGCGCTGGCGCCTGGAGGCCCAGTCGCGCGTGCGTCTTGCGGCCCAGGCCATGCGCGATCCCTTGACCGGCCTGCCCAACCGCCGTGCATGGGACAGCGTGCTCGCCCGGCGACTGCCCCAGGCTGATGCGGCGCGCCGGCTGTGCCTGGCCATCTTCGATCTCGACCATTTCAAACAGGTCAACGACACGCGCGGCCACCCGGCGGGCGACCAGTTGCTGCGCACCGCAGGGCAGACGCTCGTCGGGCAATTGCGCCGCGACGACTTCGTGGCCCGATTGGGCGGCGATGAGTTCGGACTGCTGCTCTGGGTGCCCGACCAGTCCACGGCCGCCCAAGTGATCGAACGCGTGCGCCGGGCATTGCCTGAGGGGCTTGTGCAGGCCGGGCTCGATCGGGTGACGGCCAGTGCGGGCTACTGCGTGGTGCCTTACGCGCAGCCGGCGCAGCAATCGGTCTCGGCCGCCGCGCTGCTCTCGGCCGAGGCACTCTACGAAGCGGCCGATCAGGCCATGCGCCTGGCCAAACAGCAGGGCCGCGACCGCAGCCTGGCCGCCCCCTGTGGCACGCGCGCCCGCGGCGAGCCGGGCACGTGAGTGCCCGGCTCGGGTGGAATCGCCAGCAATGCCCATGGTTGCGCGGGCTAAACCGGCGGCTCACGCCGCCGGCTCGCCATTCCGCGCTCGCCGGCTCGATATCCGGCGCGGGTCGGTCCCCGAGTGACGCCTCAATCGGGCAAAGCCTCCCAGTTCAGGCGTGCAAGGCGGACCCCTTTGAGCGAGGGCAGCAGGGAGGCGATGTACCAGTGCCCCCGGTGGCGGATGATCTCCGGTGCGGCCACGGGCAGCTTTGTGACCAGATGGTCGTCGGTCCCGGGGCCGAAATCCAATGGGTCGCGCGAACGATAAACGCTGCTTACCGCATTTTGGCCGTAGCGATGGGTGCGAAACAGGTAGAAGTAGCCGCTCGGCTGGTGATAGACCACGTGCGGACACTCGGCCGAGAAGGGTCCGCCGCCGGCCCAGCCGCCCGAGTGTACGATGGTCGATTCGCTCCAGTGCAGGAGGTCTTTTGACGTGCGGCAATAGACCGCACCTTTCTGGTGAGGATATGCGGTGTAGTAGCAATAGAAGAGCCCGTCGTGGCGGAGGATCATCGGATCGCGCGTGTTGGCGTACACCTCGTCGGTATCTTCGCTGAACAACTGCGGCCGGCCGGCTTGCAGCACGCGCTGAAACTGCTTTCCGTCGTCGCTTGCGGCCAGGCAGATGTGGCGCCAGTCGCCGTAGAACATCCAGTATTTTCCCTCGTGCTGGATGACGTGCGGGGCCTGCAAGCCGCCGGCCGTCTCGCCCAGCTCGGGCTCTGCCTGCATGGCGATTCCCCGCGGCGTCCAGTTGGGTGTGGCCAGGCTCTTGCCCTCCCAGCAATGGAACAGGCGGGTGTTGCCGCCGCAAGCTGTCTTGCGAATACACGACCAGAGCTGCCAGGTGCCGTCCGCAGCCTGCCAGATGCCGAAGTCGACCGGCTGTTGCTCCTTGGTGGTGTAGTCGCCCAGGTCCGGATCGCCGGCAATCTGAATCCACGGCTCGACGATGCGCGGCACCAGGATCGTGTCGCTTTGACCCGCGACATCTTGTTTTGCTGCGCGCAAGTTTGCGGCCTGCGCCGGCAAGCCGCAAAACGCCGAGACAGCGAGCAGAAGGGCCGGCCAGGGCCCGCTGCCGGTTCGAGGCGCGCGATCGCTGGGCATTTGGTTTCTCCCTTTGCTGGCGTTGCTGAGTCGAACAGCTTGTGTGTGCGTCAGTTTTGTAGGTAAGGCGCCCGGCGCACAAAACGAGCTTCCCAAAAGCGCCCGTGGGCGAAGCGTCTTTGGCCGAAGGCCATCGGTCACCGTAGTACCGTAGGGTGCTCTGCGAGCACCAGTACCGTAGGGTGCTCTGCGAGCACCAGAA
>CAYXPN010000273.1:0-7855 GCA_964467075.1 uncultured Planctomycetaceae bacterium | reverse complement strand
GCTCGTCGGCGGGGAACTCGCTGTGCCGGTCGGCTGACATCAACCGTCAGATGCACCAAGCGCAGATACGCCGCCCGACGGTCCAACAGTCAAATGGAGGGAAACGCCCGATGGCCCTGTTCTTTGAAATCAACGAAGCCCGAAACGTTTTGGGCCTCGACGAGGCCGCCAGCGCAAGGGAAATCGACGCGGCGTATCAACGGATGTCGCTGGAGTTTCATCCGGACAGACACCGGCCGGAAGACAGACCGGAGGCCGAGCGAAAGATGAAAGACATCAACTGGGCGTATGCTCTCTTGAAGGAATTCTGCTCCCGCAGCCAGTGCAAGCACCTCTTTACAAAGGAAGCCGTGGCCCAGGCCTATCCACGCGAGGCATACAATATGCGGTGGGCCGAGTTCATGGCGGATGACTCCTACGTGTAGCCGAACGGAGATAGCGGCAGGAATCGGAGCGGCAATCCTTGCAGATGTGCCGACGGAGGTTGAAAGCATGAGGTGCATCCCATTTGTCGCGGTCGTAGCACTGTTCCTCGGCCTTTGGTCCATCGCCGCTGCGCCGGTGAACGGGGAGGCGCCACCAGACGACCAGAAATTCGTCGTGTCCCCGATCGGACGTGTTACAAAAGCGGATGGCAGGACGACCATTGTCCTGGAAAAGCGATACCAGCCGGGCCTGCTCGGCCTGGAAGGCTTTTCGCATATCTACGTGTATTGGTGGTTCGACCGCAACGACACGCCCGAGAAGCGGGCCATCCTGCAGATTCATCCCAGCCCCCCGGGAAACATGGACCACCCGCTTACGGGCGTGTTCGCCACGCGATCGCCATTTCGCCCCAACCTGATCGGCATGACGCTCTGCAAGATCGTTTCGGTGAAAGACAACGTGATCGAAATCGACGGGATCGACGCCTTTGCGGACACGCCCGTATTGGACATCAAGCCCCACGTCCCGAGATTTGACTGTGCCCCCGACGCCACCATCCCCTGGTGGCTGCAAAAGAAGTGAGAGACGATGGATGGCCCAAGCGGAGTGGGAGGGAAGTTATCCTGCGGGGAAGCAAGATAACTGAGGCTGTCCGGGAATTCAGTGTGTCCGGGAATTCAGTGTGCCACTGCTTCGCCAGAAGCAGTGCCTCACCGCTGCCTGCACTGCTTGCTCACCGGGCAAGCAGTGGCGCACGGTCGTTTTGTGAGTGAAATCCCTGGGGAATTCCCGGATGCGCTCAGATAATCAACTGCGGAGGTTCAGAAGCAATGTCGCCAATGGGCCAGATCGAAGACGCGGAGATTTCCAAAACGATCCTGGGCACGTATCACGAGAGACTTCTCGATCGAATCGTGAGCGACGTGCTGATCGTGGGAGCCGGGCCGGCCGGCATGATGTCGGCAACTCGCCTCGCGCAGAAAGGGCTCAAAGTCACCTTGCTGGAAAAGCGGCTCTCGCCGGGCGGCGGGATTTGGGGCGGCGCTATGGGCATGAACGTGGCGGTCGTTCAAGAGCAGGCCGTGGCCGTCTTGGATGAGCTGGGTGTCCGATACATTCCTGCGCGTGCCGGACTTTACGCGGTCGACGCTGTCGAGCTGGCCGCCGGCCTCTGCTTCAGTGCGAAGCGGGCAGGTGTCGCCATGTTCAACCTGATGACGGCCGAGGACCTCTGTGTGCACCAGGGAAGGGTGACCGGCGTGGTCGCCAACCGCACGGAGGTCGCCACCACAATGCCCGTCGATCCCATCGCCTTCTCGGCCCAGGCGGTCTTGGACGCCACCGGGCACGAGGCGTTTCTCGTCCAATCGCTGCGCAAGCGGCACCTGCTCACCGATGCCTGTGCCGCGGGCCGGCGGGGCGAAGGCCCGATGGATGCGTCCGCCGGGGAAAGCTTCGTGGTCGAGAACGTCAGGGAAGTTTTTCCCGGGCTTTGGGTGGCCGGGATGAGTGTGGCGGCTACGCTGGGTGGTCCAAGGATGGGGCCGATCTTCGGTGGGATGTTGCACTCGGGCAAACGTGCCGCCGAGCTGATCGACTCTGCTCTGAAGAAATCCGCCATTCAGTCGAGGTGGTTGCTATGAGTCGGTACGTATTCGGCCCTGTGCCGTCGCGCCGGTTGGGACGATCCTTGGGCATCGACCTCGTCCCCTTCAAAACGTGCAGCTACGACTGCATCTACTGCCAGCTCGGCCGAACAACCTGCAAAACGATCGCTCGCAGGGAGTGGGTACCGCTTGCGGACGTCGTTGATCAACTTCAGCAAGGCCTGTCCAGCAGGCCCGATTACATCACACTGAGCGGCTCCGGCGAGCCGACGTTGCACTGCCAGGTCGGTGAGCTTGTCGCGCGCATCAAACAAATCACCGATATCCCCGTGGCCGTGCTGACCAACGGCTCGCTGCTTTGGCACGAGGACGTCCGCCGACAATTGCTGGGCGCCGATCTGGTGATCCCCTCCCTCGACGCCGGCGATCAGACCATGTTCCGCCTTGTGAATCGGCCTTACGAAGGAATCTCCTTCGAACAGATGCTCGACGGGCTCATCGCCTTTCGCCGCCAGTTCGGGGGCCGGTATTGGCTGGAGGTATTTATTCTCGGGGCTTACACGTCGATGCCCGCGGAGCTTTCCAAGCTGGCCGAGTGCGTCCGCCGCATCGAGCCCGACCGCGTTCAACTCAACACCGTCACGCGGCCGCCCGCTGAGAAGTACGCGCTGGGCGTTTCGCCTGAGCGTCTCGCAGAGTTCAGCGCGGTCTTCGACTTTCGCGCGGAGGTCGTCGCGGATTTCCGCGACGTTCATCGCCAGCCCGAGTTCGCCGCCGGCCGAGAGGAAATCCTCGCCATGCTCCGCAGGCGTCCCTGCTCCGTCGAGGATATCGCCGGCGGCCTCGGCATGCACCGCAATGAAGTCATCAAGTACATTGAAGAACTCAGCGCCGAGAGCTTGCTGGACCAATCGGTGATTGCGGACAGACTTTACTACAAGGTCGCAAAGGAGATTTCGATCTGAGCAGGTTTCAGGCATTCGAGCGCCAGGCCGCGCGCTACGACGCGTGGTTCGACTCCGAAGACGGCAAGAAGCTGTTTGCGTCGGAGTTGCTGTGCCTGCGGCAGGTGAGCCGCAACCTCCCGCGGCCCTGGCTTGAGATCGGTGTGGGAACCGGCCGGTTCGCCGATGCCCTGGGGATCGACGTCGGGGTCGACCCGGCGTCGGCAGTGCTCCCGTACGCCAGGCGGCGCAGGATCCGGACGCTTCGGGCGCTGGGACACGCTTTGCCGCTGAAAGATGGCGAGTTCGGGGCGGCCTTCGCGATCGTGACACTCTGCTTCGCCCACGACGGTGCGGGACTGCTGCGAGAGGCGGCGCGCGTCACACGACCCGATGGCGGGATCGTGGCAGGCATCGTGCCTGCCGAAAGCCCTTGGGGCAGGTTTCACGCGTCGCGAGGAAAAAGGGAGCATGTCTTCTACTCGGAGGCGAAGTTCTATACGCTCGACCAGCTCAGGGACCTGGCGCGCCTCGCGGAGTTGCGGGTCGATCGGGTGGTTTCGACCCTTTTCCAGAGGCCCGGCCAAGGGCCGTTTGAGATCGAGCACCCTCGCGAGGGCGAGGACAGGAGGGCCGGGTTCGTGGCGATATTGTTCAGGCCGCGGCGTCAGCCGGCTAAGAGCCTCTCCCAAAAGCCCGTTGTGGCCGGTCTCCCGGCCGAGCCACTGGCCTCGACCGAAGGTCTCCCGACAAGTCTTGGGATAGGCTCTGAATGCATCACGCAGCCGCCACCAGAGAACGGGGACTGCGAGGTCCCCGGACCTCTGATGTGCATGAGAGAGGGCATGGAGATCGACCCGGAAAACCCACGATGCCCGTTCCCGTCCAGTCAGTGCGGGTTTCGCGAGTTGTGCCCCGTGAGGGACGCCATGCGATCCAAGCCAAAGGAGCCCCGTCAGTAGCTCAAAGCAGACGAGCATCCGGGCCTGCGACACATCCCGGCGCGGGGTCAGGCAGTTGTGGAGGACAGCCCGGCCGGGCTGGGGCGCCGCGCGCGGCACTGGTTGCAGTGGGCCGGCTGGTTCGCTGCTGAGCGCAAAGGAAGAGACCGACGCACAAAGGAAGAGACCGACATGTACACCTTCCAGGTGGAGACCGTGTGGCGGCATGGGCGAGAGTGCCGCGTCAGCGCCCGGGACAATCCCCACTTGACCGTGGCCGCGCCGCCCGAGTTCGGCGGGCCGGAGCGTACGTGGTCGCCCGAGGAGCTGTTGGTCGCCTCGGTGGGAAGCTGCCTTCTGAGCACCTTCCTCTATTTTGCCTACCGATTCGAGCTCGGGTTTGAGTCGTACTCAAGCACGTCAACGGGTACGATCGAGAAGACCGCTCAGGGCTTGCGGTTCACGCACATCGACGTCTTGATTCTGGTCGCCTTAGCACTTGTAAGGGTATAACTTCCCGGGAAAAGGTGACAGGCACCATTTGCCTTCTACGGACGATCTGGCAAGGCAAACGCTTTTGCCTATAGTCTGTATCTTGCCCACTCAGGATCATCAACAGTGCCATTCGTGCCTGTCACCTTTTCCCCGCAATTGCGGAAACAATTCCTTTACAATTTCTTATCCGACAGTGAGGCGGTGGAAAGGGCCTCGTCGCTGCGGTTGAAGGAGAAACTGGAGAAGTATTGCCCGGTGTCCGCATCACTCAACTGCCCGGTCCGGCTCGCACTCGAAATAGTCCCCAGAGCGGACCAGCAAGGCGAGGGCACGCCAGCATAGGCGGCGCGCGTCACGGAGTTGGGAAGCCGACCGGGGTTCTGCCTTTTCCGGCCTTGGAAGAGAATCTGCAGTGAATGCCCCCCGGTGACGCGGCAACCGCCCTGGTGAGAGTGTGCATCAACCGGTGCGCGTCCCGGCCGGATGACGCAGCCAAGCCCGCAGAAAACGATCGGTGCGAAGACGTAATACTTCAGCGCGCCGCATTGGTGGCGGAGAAGGCGGGCGGCGCAGCAGGTCCACCTGTCCCCCGCGGCGGCTTGCCGAGAACCAGCACGAGAGGCCCGCTCTCGCCGCCCCATTCCGTTTTTGGCGGACAGGAGCACGTTGGCGCCCCTGTTCACTCATGTTCGCTGCCTTTCGGGTCACCAAACAAACGCAGCAGGTCCTTCCGGTTTTCCAGGTACGAATCCTCTGCCAAGCCGGGGCATTGCGACAAGTCGGCTGCGCCTTCTCTTAAATGTGCGGCATAGGCCATGCATGACGAATAGCCGCATTGCCCACAGTTCGTCCGGGGTAGCAGCTTGTAGATATCCATCGGGCCCGGAAGACGTCTCTGCTTAAGGCTCGGCTCAATCTCACCGCGGCGCTTCCAGATCGCGTTGACCATGGCGACCACCCCGTCGATCAGTCGGCGGGCTTCTTCCCTGTCCTCGACGGGAGCGACGGAAATCTCGCGAGGTCGAAATGCATACTTGCGCCCTCCCTCCTTCCAGATCACCGCTTGCGAATCACGGTGATAATCGGCACCTCTCAGGGCAGCATTCAGATAGGGCAAGACGGGCGCAATATCATCTTCCAGAAGCGCCTTTGCATTCCACGTATCGGCTCCCGGGATGCACAGAGGTTCCGCCATCTTCAAGCCGTAGCCATGGATCAACTGATCGGTTTGTTCTGATCCGCGTGTCATGGCAGGTCGCTTCGCCCCACAATCACTGGTCGCAAGCGGGATGATCACACGGCGTATCGCGGCCGCAGCACGGCGCTGCGCGGCCGCAGGAACATCCACAGCAAGAGTGTCCCTTGACCCCGGGAGGTGTCCCTTAACGTGAGCCCGGTTTAGTCTCAAATCCGTTGAAACAAATCAGCGGTATGCAACTCCGGGTGGCCGGGGTTGGAGCGCAGCGAAACCCCGGCAATTCCCGTCCCCTGATGTGAGCCAAGTCCGCCCGAACAGCGTTCTCGGATAGTCTCCAAGTGGCGGTCTCGGGCACCATCTAAACGGGCGTTTTCTTAACAGACTATGCGCGAAGCCCCGGGCAACCGGCTGGCCGGGGCACGGAATTGGAGAAACAATTCGTTTACCAGTTCTTAGCCGGTGTGCTCGGAGTACGTAACGCGGCCGCGGGCGGCAACCCCATCGGACGCCGTGCCACCCGGTCCTACGAAGATCCACCGACGGCGCGAAGAAATCACAGCGCAAGACTTCAGCGGGCAAACGCCGGGGATCAACGAGCGCTCAAGATGGATGGGTGTCGGCAGAAGCGGGCCCGTGAGGTTCTTGGCTTTCGTCGGGAATGCGACGGAGCCAGATTTCCCGCCACAGATGGTAGCACGCCCGGGGACAACCGCGGAAGGCCAGCCCGTCGCACAACGCGCCCCCCAGGGCCACGGTATCGCTCAGCGTGCGCAGGCTGCCGGTCCATTCCACGATCAGTCGCTCCACGCGCCGGGCCACGCGCAGGCGCCGGCCGCAGAACTGCACCATCTCGGGCCCGAACCCCAGCCCGCGGTTGCGCCCCAGCCGGTCGAGCGTGGCCATGATTTCGGGCAGGCTCTTGACTTCCACCCACTCGCCCGGCTGCAACTGGAGCGACTCCCGGGGGGTGCGCCGGCACGTGCCGCGCGGGTCGCCGAAACGCCGGCCGCCCCAAAGATGCCGGAGTTTGTTATACACCTGGAGCAGCAGCATGCGGCCAAAGTCGCGCAGGCCCAGCTCGCCGGAAAACAGATCAGCCACATATTGCCCGGGACGCCACCACGGCAAGGGCTCGGTGGCGTGGACCAGCGCGGTTGCCTGGCAAGAAAGCAGCGCGGTCTCGGCCGCAGCCGCGGTCTGCTCATCCGCCTGCGGGCCAACGGCCGCAGCCGGCGGCGCAAGCGCTGTTGCCGTACAGTGCACGCCAAGCCCGAGGGCCGCACTTTGCTCGCCGGGTTCGGGCTCCTCAACGGGCTCTGACTGCTGGGCAGGCTCTGACTCCTGCGCGCTCAGTTGTGGCATCGTCGCGCCCCGCTGTGGCACCCCCGCCCCCCGCCGCGGTGGATTTGCACCCGGCGGCGAGGAAGTCGCATCCAATCGCGGCGAAGTACAAGAGACTGTGCTCGCCGGCGCATCGAGTTCGTCGGCCGCGGGGTTTTCCGGAACGGCATCGGCTGGCGCCGGTTGCAGCCAGTCCTCCTTCCACAAGAGCAGGCAGCCCATCTGGCAGCCACCGTGGTGCGTGCCGCTGCAGCGCACGCCTTCGAGCAGCACGGTATTGCGCAGCCGGCCCACGTAGCAGTAGTGGTCGAGAAACACTTTTTCTGCGCGCCGATATACCCGAAACGTTCGGCCGCAATACTGCGCCATCTCGGCCATCCACGGCAGGCCCTCGCGCCGGTCCGCAGCGTCGAGCGTATCGCGGATTTGCGCTTCGCTCAGAACCTGGACCAGTTCGCCGCGCCGCAGCTTGCGCCGCTTGCTGCGCACACGCATGGTCTTTTCCTTTGCTGAGTGGCGAGCCCCGCGGGAAGCGCCGGCAGCACTGCACCCGGCCTTAAGGGCGCATGCTTGCGATCGCGCGACGCGGCGCTGCGCGTGCATCTCACGAAAGCGCGAAATGACGACAACGCGAAAACGACGAAGAGGCGGCGAATCCGTGCACGCCACACAGGCATTTCGGTAACTCTTCAGCTATCTGGAGACTCAGCGCTGCGCTTGAGTGTGTGGTATCGCGCCCTTTCAGGGCTTGCGGCCCGAGCGCCGGCCAACCACCCAGGGCTTCGCTAAAGCTCGCCCTGGGCTTTCGTATTCGGCCCTTTCAGGGCCGAGTGATCCGGGGCCCCCTCATCCTGTCATCCTGTCATCCTGTCCAGAACTCGGGGCTGACAGCCATCGGCCGGG
>CAYXPN010000272.1:0-7859 GCA_964467075.1 uncultured Planctomycetaceae bacterium | reverse complement strand
TGGCCTTCGGCCAAACGGGCCACTGGCGGCGTAAGTTCCTGCGGTGTTACCGCAGGCTACGGTGACGGATGGCCTTCGGCCAAAGACGCTTCGCCGGCCCGCACTATTGTCTGGCAAGCTTCTGGCCGCAGGCGCGTAACCGACCAGACTGACGCACCCACTTGTCCAACGTTTCCGCCGCGGGCGCGGCTTGACTCCCGGGCGAGCGGTCGATAGACTGGCAAGACGAGCCAGGGGGACCACGCGGTGAACGGGTCTTCTTCATCAAGCGCTGGCAGCGGCGCGCAGGGTCAAATGCGCCAAGTGGTCGTGGCCAACTGCCCGGCCTGCCACTGGCGGTTCGCCGTGCCCGAGAAGTTTGCGGGCAAGCGCGTGCGGTGCCCCAAGTGCACCAAGTGCGTGACCATCCCCGAGGCCGCCCACGGGATCACCACCATTCGCTGCCAGGCGTGCCAGCATACGTTTGCCGTGCCCGAGGGCTTCACGGGCGAGCAGATTCGGTGTCCCGACTGCCACGAGGGGCAGGCGCTGCCCGCGGGGACCACAGGCCAGCCGGCCGACGTGGAGGCGGTTGGCAGGCCGAAGCCGTGTCCAGGGCGGCCACCGAGGGTGCGCGACGACAAGTGGCGGCGCATGCTCCATTGCTCGCATTGCCAGGCCGTCTTTCCCGTGGCCCTCAACGAGCCGCCCAGCAGCTACTCCTGCACCAGGTGTCACGCGGTTCTGCACGACGGCTACTGCCTGCGCCAGGACGACGACGGGCAGCACTACTTCCACACCTCGTGGTTCGGCGGGGTGCGCCACGGCCCGTATGCCACGCGCGAAGAGGCCAAGCAGGCCCTGCTCAACGAATACCGGCGCAAGCACGGCGGGTAGGGTGAGCGCCAGCCGCGTTTCTTCTTCCCTCGCCCGTTTTCCCTCGCCCGTTTACGCAGGATCATGCAAAAGCTAGCAACGCTAGCAACTTGGCACTTATCAGAACGATGTTAGCCATCCCGGTTTACCGGATGCCTCGACGAATCCGGACTGAAGACCACCGCCAACGTTGACGTAAGAAATTGTAAAGGAATTGTTTCCGCAATTGCGGGGAAAAGGTGACAGGCACCATTTGCCTTCAACGGCCCACGACCAACCTTCGGTCGGTGCCCGGCTTCGCACAAATGGTGCCTGCCACCTTTTCCCGGGAAGTTATACCCTTACAAGTGCTAACTGGTTGTTTCACCGTGCCAATGCGATGGCAGTGGTAGCTGTTGCATCATGTTGCGCTTTTCGGGAGATGGGAGGGAGGCGATTCAACCCCGCCCGATCTTCACTGCGCAAGAATGTCCCATGACCAGCTACATCCTTGCCCTGGATCAGGGCACCACGTCCAGCCGGGCCATTGTCTTCGACTCTCGAGGCCGGCCCTGCGGAACTGCCTGGCGCGAGTTCGAGCAAATCCTGCCCGCCCCCGGCCAGGTGGAACACGACCCGGAGGCCATCTGGCACTCGCAGCTCGAAGCCGCCCGGGCCGCGCTGGACCAGGCCGGCATCTCGGCCGACCAACTGGCCGCCCTGGGAGTGACCAACCAGCGCGAGACTACGATCCTCTGGGAGCGCGACTCGGGCCGGCCCGTGGCCAACGCGATTGTCTGGCAAAGCCGCCTGAGCGCCCCGATCTGCGAACAGCTCAAACGCGAAGGCCACGAGGACCTCTTCCGCCGGCGCACCGGACTTGTGCTCGATGCGTACTTCTCCGGCACCAAGATCAAGCACTTGCTCGAGCAGGACGACTCGCTGCGCCGCGAGGCGGCGCGCGGCCGCATTCTCTTCGGCACCGTGGACACCTGGCTCATCTGGCGCTTAAGCGGCGGCAAGTGCCATGCGACCGATCCGAGCAATGCCAGCCGCACACTGCTCTACAACATCCACCAGCGCGATTGGGACGACGAGCTGCTGCGCATCCTCGACGTGCCCCGGGCCATGCTGCCCGAGGTCCGCCCTTCGAGCCACGTCTATGGTACGGCGCTCGGGCAGTGGCTCGGCCGGCCCGTAACAATCGCCGCGGACATCGGCGACCAGCAGGCAGCGGCCTTCGGGCAGGCGTGTTTCGAGCCCGGCTCGGCCAAGAATACCTACGGCACGGGCTGCTTCTTGTTGATGAACACGGGCGAGCGCCCGGTGGACTCGAAGTGCCATTTGCTGACCACGATCGGCTGGCAGGTCGGGGATCAGGTGACCTACTGCCTGGAAGGCTCGGTGTTCATCGCCGGGGCAGTGGTGCAGTGGTTGCGCGACGGGCTGGGGCTCATCCGCAACTCCGCCGAGGTCGAGCAGTTGGCCGCCAGCGTGCCGGACTCGGGCGGGGTGTATTTCGTGCCCGCCTTCGTAGGGCTGGGGGCCCCGCACTGGGACCCTTATGCGCGGGGCGCCATCGTGGGATTGACGCGGGGGAGCACGGCCAGCCATCTGGCCCGGGCCGCGCTGGAATCGATGGCCTTTCAGACCTGCGACCTGGTCGAGGCTATGGAGCAGGACTCGGGCGTGAAGCTGATGGAGTTGAAGGTTGACGGCGGGGCCGCGGCCAATGACCTGTTGATGCAATGCCAGGCCGACCTGCTGGGCGTGGCGGTGCGCCGGCCCGTGGTGGCCGAGACTACGGCCCTGGGCGCAGCGGGGCTGGCAGGGCTGGCCGTGGGTTTCTGGCAAGATACCGACCAGCTTGCGGCCCGCTGGGCCCTGGACCGGGAGTTTCGCGCGCAACTCGGCGCGCCAGCGCGGGCCGAGCGGCGCCGGCAGTGGCAGGAGGCGGTGCGGCGCTCGCGCGCGTGGGCCGAGGCGTGACCACGTGGCAGGCGAGCCACTTACCGTCAGCCGGCGCTTTGCGCGCCCGGCGTTCCCCCAAACGGTGGCGTCGATTCGTTCGGCGAGCCGCCGGCATGAGCCGGCGGTTCACGCAGCAGCGCCGAGCAGTGTTGCGTTGGTTAGTTCGGCGAGCCGCCGGCATGAGCCGGCGGTTCACGCAGCAGCGCCGAGCAGTGTTGCGTCGATTCGTTCGGCGAGCCGCCGGCATGAGCCGGCGGTTTGGTCGGGTGCGCGGTTCGACGTGATTGCTCGTTCCAGCCGAACCGGGAGCTGACGCTCCCGGCTCGCCGTCCCCGGTTGGTCGCTCCCCGGCGGGAAATCCTCCTGCGCCGCAACCCAGCATGGCCTACAATACAGGGGAGGATTGCCATGCTCGAACTGCTGGACCTGAAACAGAACGTACCCAAAGAGGTCTACCGCGAGGCGTTTCCCGAGCTGGAAGTGCGCCTGGGCGAGTGCCAGCGCGCGGCCCGGGCCGCGAGCGTGCCGGTGGTGATCGTGTTTGAGGGCTGGGACGCAGCGGGCAAGGGCTCGGCGATCAACCGCCTGGGCCAGGTGCTCGATCCGCGCGGCTTTAAGGTCCACCCGATCTGTGCCCCGGACGAGGCCGAGCGCCTGCGCCCGTGGATGTGGCGGTTCTGGCGGGCGTTGCCGGGGGCGGGCAACATCGCCATCTTTGATCGTTCGTGGTACGGGCGGGTGCTGCTCGAACGGGTGGAAGGCGTGGCCGATCGTAAGGCGTGGGAACGGGCCTACGACGAGATCCTGCAGTTCGAGCGCCAACTGGCCGACTCGGGCGCGGTGATCGTCAAGTTCTGGCTGCACATCAGCCGCAGCGAGCAGCGGCGGCGCTTCGAGCGCCTGGAGAAGAACCCGGCCACGGCCTGGAAGGTGGGCAAGGCCGAATGGCGCCGCCATCGGCAGTATGGTCGCTGGCGCTCGGCGGTGGAGGAGATGCTGCAGCGCACCCACGCGGCCCACGCGCCGTGGGTGGTGGTCGAGGCCACCAAGGGACGCTTCCTGCGCATGAAGGTGTTCGAGTCGATCATCCGGGCGATCGAGGAGGAGTTGTCGCGGCGGTTGCGTGCGCCCAGGCCCGAACCCAGCCCCATGCCCATGCCTGCGGACACGCCTACCACGCGGTCGAGCATCCTCGCGCGGGTCGATCTGAGCCGCTCGCTCGAGCGCGGGGAATACGAGACGCGTCTGAAACGGCTTCAGAAGCGCTTGTTCCACCTGGAACACGAGCTTTACACGGCGCGCATCCCCGCGGTGCTGGTGTTCCAGGGCTGGGATGCGGCGGGCAAGGGCGGGATCATCAAGCGGCTGACCAACGGGCTTGACCCGCGCGGCTACGAGGTGATTCCCGTGGGTCCGCCTACCCAGGAGGAAAGGTCGCGGCATTTTCTGTGGCGCTTCTGGCGCCAGGTGCCCAAGGCGGGCCACATCACGATCTTCGACCGCTCGTGGTACGGGCGCGTGCTGGTCGAGCGGGTGGAGGGGTTCTGCACCGAGGACGAGTGGCGTCGGGCATATCAGGAGATCAACGAGTTCGAACGCCAACTGGCCGACTTCGGCACGGTGATCGCCAAGTTCTGGGTGCATATCGACCAGGACGAGCAGCTTCGCCGCTTCCGCGCCCGCGAGGAGACACCCAGCAAGCAGTGGAAGATCACGGAGGACGACTGGCGGAACCGCGAGAAATGGGGACAATATGAAGTGGCCGTCAACGACATGTTGCGCCGCACGAGCACGCCCTGCGCGCCGTGGACGATCCTGGAGGCCAACTGCAAGCTCTACGCGCGCATCAAGGCCCTGCGCACGGTGGTCCGGGCCCTGGAGAGCGCCTTGAAACAGGCGTAGTCGCCGAAAGCCCGTAGCCGCCGAAAGCCAGACGGCGGAGGGATGGCCCAGGCAAGCACCGTCACCATCCACGCTCTGGCGAGCGTGGCTACCGTGGCGTTATCCATTCCACGCTCTGGGGAGCGCGGCTACGAAGGACCATCCACTTGAACGAGGGTGTCCGGGGATTACCCCCGGGATTTCGCTGAAAAACGACCGTGTGCCACTGCTTGCCCGCCGGGCAAGCAGTGCAGGCGGCCCCGAGGCACTGCTTCTAGCGAAGCAGTGGCACACTGAATTCCTGGACACCCTCACTTAAACCCTCATGCCGCCCGTCGATCTCGACCAACAGCGCGCCGCCCGGCACGGTCAACTGGCGGCCGACGTGCTCGACGTGCTGGTTGTCGGCGGGGGCATCGTGGGCGCGGGAGTGACCCGCGATGCTGCGCTGCGCGGGCTGCGCACCGGGCTGGTCGAGCAGCACGATCTGGCCTTCGGCACCAGCAGCCGCACGACGCGCCTCTTGCACGGCGGCTTGCGCTATCTGGCCCAGGGACGCCTGGGGCTGGTCTGGGAGGCCAGCCACGAGAAGTGCCTGCTAAACCGCCTCGCACCCCACCTGGCCGTGCCCCTGCCGTTTGTCTTTCCCGCGTGGAAGGGCGGCAAGTGGCCCGCCTGGAAACTGCGCGTGGGCGTGCGCCTCTATGATCTGCTGTGCGGACGGCGCAATCTGGGGCCCTCGCGCTGGCTTGCGGCCGCGGAGCTGCGCGAGTATGTGCCGGGCCTGGACCCACACGGGCTTCTCGGCGCCGTCGAGTTCTACGACGGCCAGACCAATGACGCCCGACTGGTGATCGACACGCTGCGTTCGGCCGCGCGTGCCGGAGCGATCGTGGGCAACTACGTGAAATCTGAGGCTGCCGAGCGGGAAAACGACCAGTGGCGCTGCCGATTGCGCGATCAGCTTTCGGGCACTGAGTCGGAGGTCTGCGCCCGCGCGGTGGTCAACGCCACGGGCCCCTGGGCCGAATCGTTGCCGCAGAACAGCATCCCGCTGCGCCTGACCAAGGGCGTGCACCTGGTGGTGGATCGGGCCCGCCTGCCCGTGCCCGCGGCGCTGATCGTGCCCGAGGGCAAGCGCCTGCTGTTCGCCATTCCCTGGGGCGAGCGCGTGATTCTGGGTACGACCGACACCGACTACCAGCGGCGCATCGAAAACGTGCGCACCGAAGAGGCGGACGTGGAGTATGTGCTACGCGCGATCAACTGCGCGCTGCCCGAAGTGCGTCTCACAGCCGACGACGTGATCCGCACCTGGGCGGGCCTGCGCCCGCTGATCGCGGCGCGCAGAAACGGCTCGCCCGGCACGCCGTCGGATATTTCGCGGGCCCACCAGATCCGCATGGCGCAGCCCGGCTGGTTCGACCTCGCCGGCGGCAAGCTGACGACCTATCGGCGCATGGCCGAGCAGCTTGTGGATCGGGTGGTGCGGTTCCTGCAGATCCCGGCCCGGCCGAGCCTCACGGCTGCTGAGCCGCTCTTGCCGCCGGAGGAGCATGCTTCGGCCAGTGGCGTCTTGCCGCCGCGGGTGGAGGAGCAACTGGTGAGCTACTATTGCAAGCACGAGTGGGCGGTCCACCTGGGCGACGTGATGCGGCGGCGCACAAGCTGGCATTTCTATCGCACGGATGCGCCGCAGGTGGCCCGGCAGGTGGCCGACTGGATGGCCGGGCTTTTCGGCTGGAGCGACGCAGAGAAGGCCGGGGAGCTGGCGGCCTACGCGGCGGAGCCGGATTGAAGGCTGCCGCCCGAACACTTGACAACGCCGTGACGCGCGAGCAGAATCCTATTTGCACGGTCCGGCGAGCGGGCCGCCTCCCCTCTCCCGCTTTGCGGGAGAGGGGAGCCTCTTGTTCAACCCGCTCCCGTTCACCGGAGCGGGGAGCTTCGCCCGCTGCACCAACCTTGCGCGCTCAGTTGCCGCAACAAGGCACCGGGCAGCAGACCTCAACGGGCACCTGGCGCTCGACCCACTTGGGCACGCAGCGGGTCACCGTGTAGGGCACCTGTTTGGCCACGTAGCGCACACAGGTGACCGTCTGCTCAAACGGCTCGGCACGGCAGACCGTGTAGGGCACCTGCACGGTGCGCGGCTCGCTCACCAGCCGGCAGACCTGATAGTCGACCTGCTGCTCGCGCTGCTCGGTCTCCATGCGACAGACCTGGTACTCGCAGGTCTTGGTGCGCTCTTCGGCCACCATCCGGCAGACCGTGTAGGGCACCTGCCTTGTCACGGTCTCCTGCACGTACTTCACACACTCCACCTCGCGCTCGACGACCTCGGGCACCCACACCCGGCACTGGCGCACCGGCGCGCACGTAGCAGGCGCACAGGTCGCCGGCGCGCAAGTGTCCGGCACCTCGCGCGTCTCCCAGTGGCCCGAGCAGACCTTGATCGTGCGCTTGTACTTCACCGGCTTGCAGACCACCTCGCACACCTCGCGTGTGTGCGTCTCAGAGACCGGCCGGCAGACCGTGTAGGTCACTTCCCGCGTGCGCGTCTCCCAGACGGGCTTGCAGACGGTGTACTGGATCGTGCGCGTGTGGGTTTCCCAGACCGGCCGGCAGACCGTGTACGTACACTCCTGGTAGCGGGTCTCGGGCACGTAGCGCACCGCCTGCACCGTCCGTTGCTCATAGACCGGCTCGTAACACGTCCGGTAGCAGGTGACCTGCTCCTCTTCGTAGACCAGTTGCCGGCAGGTCTTCATTACCGTGTGGCATTCGACTGGCTGGCAGCACACGGGCCGACAGCAGCAGTAGCGGGCCACGCCGCAAAACCGGGCCTGGGCCTGCGGCCCGGTCAGGCCCCACAGCAGCGCTGCAGCCGCCCCGGCCAACATCATTCGCTTCATCGGCGCGTCTCCTTGAATCCAAAAGAGCCTGACCGAAAAAGGTGACAGGCACCATTTGCCCTCAACGGCCCGCGACCAACCTTCGGTCGGTGCCCGGCTTCGCACAAATCGTGCCCGTCACCTTGTGTCCCCCGCGTTCGCGTCCCCTGATCGTGTCATCCTGTCCAGATGACGCCAAAGGGATGACGCCAAAGGGGTCGGGAGTGGGGAGGTGAAAGAATCCGCAGTGCCTGATTCCGCTTTTGTTCACGCTTCGGG
>CAYXPN010000271.1:3721-7870 GCA_964467075.1 uncultured Planctomycetaceae bacterium | reverse complement strand
GTCTCGGTGGTCGCCGTATCATTCAAAAAAATGATCCATTGCACCAGCCCGGCGCAGTCCACGTTGCTCTCGGGTGTTTGCGAGCCGCCGGGCCACCAGGCGGCCGCCACACTCCCGCCGGTGCGCACCAGCGCGGGCGCCTTGCGCTCGAGGAGCTGTTTGAGCCGTGCCGCGAGGGACGTGCGCGGGACGAGCCGCGCATTGACCAGCAGGCACGCTCCGGTCGGCAAGGGACCCCCGACCGCCATTTGCGGCCGTCCGGCGCCCAGCATCTCCTGCAAATGCGGTCGCACCACCGCGTGCAACCGACAGCCGAGCCGCTCGAGAAGCTCCAGGAGGCAGTAGCTCCCGCAACTTACCTCACACGCCGCGCGGCCCAGGCTGAGCGGATAGAGCCGGCTGACGTGCTCGTCTTCGAACACGACCACGTGGGTATCCATCGAGCGATCCTCTTCGGCACGCTGCCGCTAATCGGAAAGCAACCCCCCGGATCGTGCGGCCGAAAGCGACGAGCCAACAACGAAACGGGCGAGCCACTCGCCGTGAGGTGAGCGGTTTGCTCGGCCGCCGGCGCGTATTCGGCCACGCCACCCGAACCGGGCACTCACGTGCCCGGCTCGCCACTCGTGAGCTGCGTGCTCGCACGCCGGCCGCGAAACTATCGGTCTGCCTACGAAACTATAGGTCTTCCGGGCGCCGATAAACCGCCCGTTCCGTAATCACCATGTGCACGGGCACGTCATGGGGAAGCAGGGGCAAATGGTCGACCAACTGGCATTCAAAGGCCAGTCCCATGCGCCGCGTTTCGCCGCGCAGCCGGCTGAGCAGGCGGTCGTAGTAGCCCCGGCCGAAACCGAGACGTGCGCCCTGGCGGTCGAACCCCAGTCCCGGTACCACCACCAGATCGATTTGCGCGGCATCAGCCCGCCGGTCCGCGCGCGCGCGCAACTCGCCCCGCGGCTCGGGGATGCCCAGACGGCTGGGGGCCAGCTCGTCGAAGCTCTGCAGCCGAAACAGTCCCAGGTCGTCGCGCAAACAATAGGGCACGACGACCGTCCGGCCCTGTTCCCAGAGCGTGTGCAGCAACGGCCGCGTATGCACCTCGGACGAAAAATCCACATAGGACATCACACACCGAGCGCGGGCAAACTCGGGCAGGTCCATCAGGCGGCGGCAAATCACCCGGCTGAGGCGCCGGCGGTCGGGCTGCCGGTCGCGCCGGGCGCGCAGCTCGGAGCGCAGCCGGTGCTTCATCCTGAGCATCTCGGCGCGCGTGTCCGACGTGGCAGGTGATTCAGGTTCGGGACGGTTCGGTTCGCTCAATGCTCCTGCTCCCAACCAACGGCGATTGGCTGAGGTGGTTCCCGGCGCGAAACGCTTTCCCTGCACGACCGGCCCAACCTGCGCGACGTCTCCGAACGATTCGACCGGCCGGGCGCGCACGGCCCCTGCGCCGCGCGGGGCCGCCCCGCAAGTCGACCGTAGGATGGACCTCCGGTCCGTCGCCCCTGCGCCGCGCGTGGGGCCGCACAGCTTTGGGCACCAGCCGGGCCGCGATGGCCGTGCTGATCGTGCGACAGGCGAAACCGACCGCCAATCCGCTTCTCCAGCGGGTAAGGCCCCGCCACCGCCGCAGCGCGATTCCTGACCTATGATACACTGTTGCCGCCAAGTACGGAGGGGGTGTGAGCACCTCCCCGTGAGCACATAAAAGGGCGCCCCGGGCTGCGCTTTTGCGGCCCAGGCCCGGAAACCGCCGGCAATGACAGACCAGTGGATCGACATCTTGCTGATCGAGCCGCCCGAGTCGGACGGCCGGGAAATCCGCGCGCGATTGCCGAAGCGCAAGGGAGCCTGCCGTTTCCAGTTGGCGGGCTCTCTCGACGAGGGGCTCAAGCGCCTGGCCGAAGGGGACTTCGATCTGGTGCTCGTCGAGCACCGGGCCCTGGGCTCCCAGGGGCTCGGTGCGCTATGCCCGTCAGGCGCAGACCCTGCTCCGCCGGTGGTGGTGCTCTTGCCGCCGGGCAACGAGTCGCTGGCCGACAAGGTGCTGCGCGGGGGGGCCTGCGGCTACGTGGTCAAGGACGAAGCAGGTCGCTATCTGGCGGCCCTGCCGGCGACGATCGAGAAGGTGGTGGAGGCACGGCGGGCCGAACAATCCCTGCGCGAGAGCGAGGTCCGCTACCGCTCGCTGTTCGAGACAGCCTCGGACGCGATCTTCATCCTCGAAGACGAAATCTGCGTGGACTGCAATTCCGCGGCCTTGCGCATCTTCGGACGCACGCGCGAGCAGATGCTCGGCTGCGCCCCCTACCGCTTCTCGCCGCCGTTGCAGCCCGACGGACAGGACTCCGCCGTCAAGGCGAAAAGACTCATCCGCGCCGTGCTGGACGGACACGGCCGGACCTTCGAGTGGGTCCACCTGCGCGGAGACGGCACCCCCTTCGACGCCGAAGTGTCGCTCAACCGGCTGGAGGTCGCGGGCACGGTGTACTTGCAGGCCATGGTCCGCGATGTGACCGAGCGCAAGCACGCCGAGCGCGAGCTGAGGGAATACGCCGCCGCGCTGGAAGCAGTCAACCGGCGATTGCAGGAGGTGCGCGCCGCCGCAGAAGTCGCCACCCGCGCCAAGAACGAGTTCCTGGCCAACGTGAGCCACGAAATCCGCACGCCGCTGACGGCCATCAGCGGGTTCGCCGAGCTGATCCTTACCGAGGGCGACCTGACGCGCGCGCCGCGCCATCGCATCGAAGCGGTCAACACGATCCTGCGCAACACGCGCTACCTGCTGGAGCTGATCGACGACATCCTCGACCTGTCCAAGATCGAAGCCGGCAGACTGGAAGTGGAGCACACCGCCTGCCGGCCGGTCCAGCTCGTGGCCGAGGTCGAGCGATTGATGCAGCTCCGCGCCGAGCAGCGCGGATTGCCCCTTGTGGTCGAGTACGACGGGCCCGTGCCCGAGACCATCCATACCGATCCCACGCGCCTGAGGCAGATTCTGATCAACCTGCTGAGCAATGCGCTGAAGTTCACCGAGCAAGGCTCGGTGCGCCTGGTCGTCAGGCTGATCGACGGCCCCGGGCCACGAGCCCGCTTGCAGTTCGAGATCATCGACACCGGCATCGGCATGTCGCCCGAGCAGGTCGCACGAATCTTCGCACCCTTCCAGCAGGCCGACAGCTCGACCACCCGGCGATTCGGCGGCACCGGGCTGGGCCTGACCATTTGCAAACGGCTCACCGAGATGCTCGGTGGCACGATCGAGGTGGAGACGGCGCCGGGCGAGGGAAGCACCTTTCGGGTGACCATCGCCACCGGGCCGCTGGAAGAGGTGGGGCTGGTCGAACACCCGGTCGCCCAGCACGAATGGTTGCCCCAGGCGAAGAACCTTGATCAAAGCGAACCCGCCCTGCCCGCAGGCTGCCGGGTGCTGCTGGCCGAGGACGCCCCGGACAACCAGCGATTGATATCCTTCCTGCTGCACAAGGCAGGGGCCGAAGTGGCCGTGGCCGGCGACGGAGCGACCGCGGTGGAAATGGTGCTCGAAGCCCGGCGCCGGGGCCAGCCCTTCGACGTGGTGCTGATGGACATGCAGATGCCGGTGCTCGACGGCTATCAAGCCACCCGGCGCCTGCGCGAAGAGGGCTACGACGCTCCGATCCTGGCGCTGACGGCCAATGCCCTGGCCAGCCAGCGCGAGGCGTGCCTGCGCGCCGGCTGCAACCAGTTCCTGGCCAAGCCCATCCAGCGCGCGGTGCTGGTCCGCACAGTGGCCGACCACATGGTTTTGCGGTCCGAACCAGCGCAGCCGAGCCCCGGTTCGGCTGCCAAATCGCTCTGACGTTGCGCCGCGATCGGGCGCTGCGCAACCGCCTCAGGGCTCCAGAAACGTAGGCCGGAACGAGTCGCGCACGCGACGATGTTCCGGCATCTGGAGTTGTTTTCCTGTGTGCGGGCGAAACGCTTTTCCGCCACCAGCACGGGGCGGCTTCGCGCCGCAACGGCGCTGCGCTTGTTGCGGCCTACGATGCTCAGGGCTCCAGCTCCAGCCAGTAGGTGACCAGCTCGTAGGCGTGGCGCTTCGAGGTTCGGTCGAAGGCCGCGCAGCCGAACGCATAGCGCCCGCCCGGCTCAAACCGGCAGTCG
>CAYXPN010000271.1:0-3711 GCA_964467075.1 uncultured Planctomycetaceae bacterium | reverse complement strand
CTGCCCGTCTCCAGTCTCCGGCGCAGATAAACCCGCCAGTGCCCCTGCTCATGGGCCGAAACGCAGGCCACGTCTCCCCGATCGCCCACCGCGGGCGAGGCCACGATGCCCGGGATGATCGTACCCGGCGGGATTTGGGCCGCGAGCTGCTCGCTGTAGTCCACCGCGTGCTCAGCGGGGATGATCCCCTGGCGGATCGCCGCCAGGTCGTCGGGCAAAGAGGCCGGGTGCGTGCCGTCCTCGGTAATGTTCTTCTTGTAGCCACCCGCGTCTTTGTGGTCGCCGAAGCGGCCCCCGTCCTTATTGTCCGGGTCGAAAAGGCTCCAATACTTGTCGTCGCACTGGCCCACCGGATCGGTGCGCGTGGATTTCCAGTGCCAGACATCCACCGTGCGGGCCGCGGCCTTGTAGCCGTAGAAGTGTCCTTCGCCGCCGGCATGGCAATACAGCGCGCAGCCGAACCGGTGGAAAGGCCAGTCCGGCGCAGTCGGGAAGATCAGGCTGAACTTGTCTTCGTAGTGCACGCTTTCGTCGTCCGGGTTGGTGACCAATTGTTCCCATCCCCCCGCGGTTCTCTTCCACGGCGTGTAGCGCCGGTCTTCGCGCGGGTCGAACCATTCGGCCAGCACGTAGAGTTCCTCGCCGTCGTGCAACGCGCGCAAGGTGACCTGCGTCTGCCCGGCTACAAACCCCGAGCCGTTGGCCAGATTGAACGAGACCGGCTGGGCCTCGGACCACGGCAGGTCGGGCAGCTCGGCTGTGTCGTGCTCGGCCCGGTCGATCCGCTTGGCGTGTAACGTGCGCGCCTGCGGCCCCAGGGGCCGGCCGTCGAACATCAGCCACCAGGCAATCGCCACCACCGGCACGAAGCCCAGCAACTGAACCCAACGCACCTGGCGCCAAGGATGGAAGGCGGCCACCAGATAGCCCCGATAGCGCGTCAGGCTGGCCACCACGTGCCAGACCAGCACGATCGGCAACACGACCAGGCCGAAGCTGGCGTGGAGAAACACGGACGCGCGGTACAACCACGGCGGGTCCAACCGATAGAGCATCACCAGGCCCGTGAGCGCCGTCAGCAGCCCGCCGGCCAGCAGCAGGGCATGGGTCGCACGCGACCAGAAGCCCCGGCTGCGCCCCGCAATGCACGCGCCGACCACCGAGGGGAAGAACACCAGCGCGGCCACGAAGTGCCACAGGTTCACCCGGCCCGGCCAGAACCAGTCGGGCAACACGCCCAGAAACATCGACCACGCCGGGCGTGCGATCGCGTGCAGGCTCAAGCCGGTCAGGATCAGCACGATCAGGCTGCCGGCCAGCAACCAGTGGAGCAGGCGAAAGAGATAAGGGTATTTCCCGCGGACAAGTTCGTTTGGACGTGCAGGTCCCGAACCTGTTCGAGCGGCGGTTGAAGACATCGTGTACCTCTTGGCAAGAGTCGAGGAAACGGCCGGCCACGGACAATGATTCGCAAGAAGGCAATCATTGCCCGCGCCCATGTCAACCCGCCAGTGGGGTCCCGGGCGCGGCCTCTTCGGCGATCAAGTGGACATCCTCGGCGCTGACGGCCAGCCAGACCCTGCGCCCCGCGGCAACCTCCATCTCAACCGCCTCGCGCCGGCCCAATTGCGCGGCCAGCTCGGTCTCGGCCCCACATGCCACGTAGGCCTTCACGCTGAACCCCTGGTCCACCACTTCGCGGATCGTGCCCTCCAGCAGCACGCCTCCCCGCTCTGCTCCCTGCGGCCGAGCAGCAACCAGGCGCACATTCTCCGGCCGGATCACCGCCAGCACCCGGCAGTTATCGCCCGGCAGCGGACCGGGAGCGCACAATTGCACACCGTCCGCACACTCCAGGCGCAAGCGGACCCCGTCCACCTGCGCACGGACCGGCAGCAGATTGCCGGCCTGGACAAACTGCGCCACCCGCCGGTTGCAGGGGCGCTGGAGGATTTGGCGCGGGGTGCCCACCTGGAGGATGCGTCCCTGGTCGATCACCGCGGCCCGATCGGCCACGGCCAGCATCTCGGCGAAGTTGTGGCAGACGTGTACCGCGGTGGTGCCGGTCTGCTGCTGCAAGCGTCGGAGCAGCCGGCAAAGCGAGTCGCGCATGGCTTCGTCCACCGCGGCCACCGGCTCGTCCAAGAGCAACACGCGGGGCTGGACGGCCAGGGCCCGGGCCAGGGCCACGCGCTGCTTCTCTCCGCCGGAGAGGCGCGGCGGCAGTCGGTCGGCCAGATGGCTCAAACCTAACTGCTCCAGCAGCGCCGCGGTTTGCCTCTCCAACTCCACCTGCTCTTGCCCTTGCCGGTGCCGATAGAGCCCGAAGGCCACGTTCCGCCGGACGGTCTTCTGGGGAAACAGGGCGTAGTCCTGGGGCAGATAGCCGATACCGCGGCGGCGCGGTTCCCAGCGGGTGACATCCTGCCCGCCGATCCAGATGCGCCCCGAGTCGATGCGGTTCAGTCCCGAGAGACACTCCAAGAGCAGGGTCTTGCCCGAGCCGGTCGGCCCGAGCAGCACGAAATACTCGCCGCGCCGCACCTGGAGGGAAACGTCCCTCAGGGCGAAGCTGCCGACCGACAGATTGAGTGCTTCGACGCGGATCATCGGCCTCGAAGTCCTACTACGCGCACCACCACCAGCCCCACCGCGGCCAAAACCAGCATCAGAATCGCCACGGCCAGGGCCACCTCGATCCGGCCCACGGATTGCTCCAGGTAAACGGTCGTGGGCAGCACCTCGGTACGCTTGCGCACCGCGCCGACAAAGACCATCAGGGGCCCGAAGATGCCGAACGCCCGCGTCCAGATCAGGATGGCCGCCACCACGATGCCCCGATAGGCCATGGGCAACGCCACGCGGAAAAACGCGCCGGCCCGCGTGCAGCCCAACGTCATCGCCACGTGTTCGATGCGCGGATCAATCCCGTCGAACGTGAGCTTCACCGCGCGGATGCCGAACGAGGCCGAGACCAGAAACTGGCAGAGCACGATTCCCTTGCGTTCGAAGACGAAGCGGGCAAGGTGCAGCTCGATCTTCCTGCCCGGCAGCGTCTGAAAGAATACCAGCAGCGAAAGCCCTACCACCAGCGGCGGCAGGATGATCGGCAGATCGACGATCGAGTCGACTACCGAATGGCCGAAAAACCGATAGCGCGAAAGCGCATAGCCCGACGGAATGGCAAACACCAGCCCCAGCACCACCGTCACCCCGGTGGTCCACAGCGACAACCACATCGCGGCCCGGACCTCCTCGGCCTGCAAGATTCTGGCAAACGAGGCCCGATCCGTGTAGCTCAGGTCGGCGATGAACAGGGCCATCAGGCCCAGCACAAACAGGCCCAGAAACGCCAGCATCGAGGCGGCGAACAAGCGGCTGGAAAGGCCGCTGACGGGACTGGTGCTGCGGGCACGGGCGTACACGATGGGACCGAAAATGGGGCGACCGGGGCGGAGACCATACGGCGGGACGAAAATCTCCAGCCTACTCGGCCGGCCCGGTGGTTTCAAGTATGCCGGTGGGTCTCGCTTTTCGCTCGACCCACCCTACAAGCCACGTAGGGTGGGTCAAGCCGTAGGCGCAGACCCACCAATAACTTCCCGGGGCTTCGCTTCGCTCCAGCCCCGGCCACCCGGGATTGGCCCTTTAATTGGCAAGCCACGTAGGGTGGGTCAAGCCGTAGGCGCAGACCCACCAATAACTTCCCGG
>CAYXPN010000270.1:0-7879 GCA_964467075.1 uncultured Planctomycetaceae bacterium | reverse complement strand
CGACGCTCTTCCGATCTCAGCCCCGGGAAGTAATACTCTTACAAGTTCTTAGCACACACGGGAGGGCGAAAAAGTGCCCCGCCCCACCCGGTTCCCGAACCGACCGCCTTGCGCATGCTGCTCGCGGCCGCGCTGGCGATGCTGGCCGGATGGAAGCGGCTCGCGGCCGCGGCCGGCTACACATTGCCTGCCAATTCCAGGCCGTACAGTCGGGCAAAGACCTTCAGTGTCCGGGCATCGCCGCGATCGCCGCAGAAGAGGATCGGGTGAGTGCCCGGGTAGATGCTGCACACGTCTTCCACCCGGTCGATGTCCACCAAGACGCGCGTGGCACATCCGCCCGTCGGAGGACAGGTGGGCGACTCCACGACCCGACCGGTCCAGCAACAGAGTCTCTTCCGGCCGCTGTAGTACTTGACCAGCATCACCTTCTCGTCCGGTGTCCATTGCACGTCGGGGGCGGGAGTCTTGGGCAACTGGTGGAAGAAAGGACGCAGAATGAAGGGCTGCGCAGGACCGTCCGGCCCGTGGAGCCTGAAGGCGCATGTGCAATGGGCGCCGAAATAGCGGTTTTCACTGGTGTCAAACTCAGGATTGTGCATGAACCCGGCCCGTTCCCACAGCCAACGTCCGAGCATCTGCGTGAGTGTGCCGTCGAGATGGTTTTCGCATCCGCAGGGCACCAGGTTCCCGTTGTTGACGGCAAAGCTCACACAAGGTTTACGATGCTTGAGCATCAGGCATTCGATGGTAATCGCATCTGCGCCGTAGCGCTGCATCATGCCGGCCACGGTGCGATGGGCGCGAATGGCGTCGATCATGAATTGATCGGCGATGTCGCTGACTTGCTTGGCCTGCCTCTCGACCTGTTTGGCCAGGGCCAGGATTTCATCGTCGGGCTGGATGGAATCGAACAAGGCGGCGTATTCGGCAGCGGGCACACCCACGATGTGCGTGCCCAGGTCGGCGTCTTCGGCTTCGACCATCTCCTTGACCCGGCCGCTTACCCGCAGCAATCGGCTTTGCGTCATCATCTTGGCCGACCGAACCGCGCGCAACCCGCGTTCGATCTCGGCCCAGTTCTCGATGGAGTGGATGAAGAACAGGTTCGGGCTGGTACGCAACACCTCGGCGGGAAGCTGGTGGTTGGAGCCTACCGGCTGGTAAACGATGGCCTTCGGCGCCGCCTGGGTGGCGATCTCATAAGAACGGCCGGCAAAGGTGTTCCAGAAGTTGACCACCAGCACGGCGTCCACCTGGGCGGCCTTGGTCTGGGCGATGAACTCGTCGATCTTGGCCTGCTGGTAGATGGGTTGCGGGTGGAATACAGCCTCGATCCCCAACCGCCCCGCAATCTCCTTGATCTTCTGGGTGAACTTGACCTCCTGCGCCTCGGGCTGGAACTGGTTGCCCGGCCAGGTGAACCACTGGTGTCGGGCCCAGCCGTCCTCGTTCTTGCCGGCATACACCACATCGGCCGGCGGATAGAGAAACACCACCGCCACTTTGGCCGCGTGCTTCGGGCGCGGCGTGAGCACCGGCTTGTCGGCCCCCTCGGCCGGGACCCCGCTCGACAAGAGAGAAGCCGCGCCCAGCGCGCCGCCGGCGACCAGGAAGTTTCTTCGGTTTACGCCACCATTGCAGGACTCACACATGACAAGTGCCTCCCGATTTGCTGAATGGTCGGTGGGGTATAGGGCTCCGTGTGGGATTCCTGGCCGATAGGATGCGCGCACAGTGCGCATCTTGTCGAGCCCCTTGTGCACTACGTGCCGATTCCGTTTTCGGCTTTCCGAGTTTGTGGCAATTCAGCCACATGAAGTCGTTCCTGCCGGCTGCGGCAAAGCCGATTGCGCCCTTTCAGGGCTCTTGGGGAAACGGACGGCCCCTCCTACCCAGGGCTCCGCTGCGCTTCGCCCTGGGCTTTCATATTCGGCCCTTTCAGGGCCGAGAGGATTGGTGCGACCGGGCCTCTTGTACTCGCGTTGCTCCGTTTGGCCGAAGTGTTACCCGAGTTTCTCTTCTCGGCAGGGGCCAGGTTGCCCGGATTCTACTCCGCGCTTCACACGGGTGTCAATTCTCCGCGAGGGTCAATTCCTCGCGCGTCTGTACGCCTCCGTCTTGCGGGCCTGGCTGCCCTCGCCGCGTGGTATTCGACGATCGCCCAGCCTGACGAGCAGGGGCGCCCAGGCTGAGAAGCAAGGCCCAGAGACCTCCGGCAATTGCCAGCCTGGCGCAGGCCGTCTAAAATAAGACCTTTTGCCCGCGCAGCGTCCGCCCCGCGCCCGGCGCAGGGGGCATTTGGGCATGGGCCGCCGGCGCCACACGCGCCGGGCCGCTGGTGGCCGGCCGGCCATGTTCGGGCGCTGGCGTCCGGCCGGGAAAACCCGGTGCCCGCGGCGGGCGGTTTGAACCCCTTTTGCATCCCACGAGTCTGCCATGTACTGGAGCCGCACGTTCATCCCCACCATGAAGGAAACGCCCGAAGGGGCGGAAATCCCCAGCCACGTGCTGATGCTCCGCGCCGGGCTGGTCGGCCAGGTGATGGCCGGGGCCTATACCTACCTGCCGCTGGGGCTGCGGGCCCTGAAGAAGGCCGAGCAGATCGTGCGCGAGGAGATGGACGCCGCGGGCGCGGTCGAGCTGCTCATGCCCGCCATGTCGCCGCTTTCGCTCTGGGAGCGCAGCGGACGCGTCCACGACTTCGGCGAGGTGCTCGTGCAGCTCACCTTGCGCCGCCCCGGGCGCAAAGTCCAAGTGGTGCTCGGTCCGACCCACGAGGAAGTGATCACCGACATGGCGGCCCGGCATGTCTCGTCCTACCGCCAGATGCCGCTGACGCTCTACCAGATCCAGACCAAGTTTCGCAACGAGGAGCGGCCGCGCTTCGGGGTGCTGCGCACCAGCGAGTTCCTGATGAAGGACGCCTACAGTTTCGACGCCACGCTCGACGGGCTCAACCACAGCTACGACGCCATGTATGCGGCCTATTGCCGCATCTTCGATCGCTGCGGACTGGCCTATCTGGCCGTGGAGGCCGAGAGCGGGCCGATCGGCGGCGATGCGAGCCACGAGTTCATGGTCCCCGCGCGCAACGGCGAGGACGTGGTGGTCTTTTGCCGCGATTGCGGCTACGCAGCCAACCAGGAACGGGCCGAGGTGGGGGCTCGCGATCTGGTGCGCCCCGACGTGCCCCTGGAACCGCTGCGGACCGTGCCCACTCCCGGGGCCAGCACCATCGCCCAGGTCACGGCGTTTCTCGGCTGCCGGGCCGAGCAGTTGATCAAGACGCTGATCTATCTGGCCGACGGCAAGCCGGTGGCCGTGCTCATCCGCGGCGACCACGAGGCCAACGAGGCCAAAATCCGCCGGGCACTCTCCGCCGAGACCCTGCAACTGGCCCCGCCCGAGACGATCGAGCAGGTGACCGGGGCCCCCGTGGGCTTTGCCGGACCGGTGGGCCTCAGGCAGGCCGTGCCCATCTTCGCCGACCGCGAAATCCAGGGCATGGTCAACAGTGTGACCGGCGCCAACCAGGCCGATGCCCATCTGACCGGCGTGAACCTGAAGCGCGATTTCCAGCCTGATCGCTTCGCCGACCTGCGCATGGCCGCGGACGGCGACCCCTGCCCGCGCTGCAGCAGCCGCCTCACCCAGCACCACGCCGTGGAGGTGGGCCACGTGTTCAAGCTGGGCACCAAGTATTCCGAAGCCCTCGGCGCCCGATTCCTCGACGAGCGGGAACAGCTCCGGCCGATCATCATGGGCTGTTACGGTATCGGGGTCAATCGCATCCTGGCCGCCACGATCGAGACCAGCTACGATGCCGACGGCATCATCTGGCCGGTGAGCCTGGCCCCCTACGAGGTGCTCATCCTGCCGCTCAAGCCCAGCGACCAGGAGAACCTGCAAGCAGGCGCGCGCCTGCACGACGAACTGCAAGCGGCCGGCGTGGACGTGCTGCTCGACGACCGCGATTGCCGCGCGGGAGTAAAATTCAAGGATGCCGACCTGATCGGCATTCCCTTGCGCGTGGTGGTGGGCGAGCGGGGCTTGAAACAGGGACAGCTCGAAATCAAGTGGCGCTGGCAGAGCCAGCCCGAGCTCGTGCCCCTGGCCGGGGCTGCCAAAAAGATCACCGAATTGGTTGAGGAAGAGCGGCGCGACAACGCCGGTTTCCAAAGCCACCAGCGCGAGTGGGCCGCGGCCGAGGTGTGAAAAATCCGCATGCCGGCGGCGGGTGGCACACCCCGCAGCGCAAGCGATGGGCGTGGCCAGGCACGCAGAAAGTAGCCGTGTAGGGTGGGTCAAGAAAGTAGGCCGGAA
Source organism: uncultured Planctomycetaceae bacterium (assembly GCA_964467075.1). Taxonomy (GTDB): domain Bacteria; phylum Planctomycetota; class Planctomycetia; order Pirellulales; family Thermoguttaceae; genus CAYXPN01. Next base: position 3,553 of record CAYXPN010000270.1, on the reverse strand, counting down.
CAAGTCGCGCAAGCCACGATGTTCCGGCACCAGGAGCTTGCCGGAACGGCGCTACGCTTGTTCCGGCCTACAGACACGTAGGGTGGGTCAAGCCGCAGGCGCAGACCCACCATGCCTTGCTGGTGGGTCTCGCTTTTCGCTCGACCCACCCTACAAGATACATAGCCGTGTAGGGTGGGTCAAGCCGCAGGCGCAGACCCACCAACTCATCTGCCTCGAAAGCCGGAGAGACGACTGCCATGCGCTCGGATACGATCAAGGCGGGTGACGCTCGGGCACCCCATCGAAGCCTGCTGCGGGCCGCGGGCGTGCGAGAGAGCGACTTCCGCAAGCCGTTTATCGCCGTCTGCAACAGCCATACAGATATTGTTCCCGGCCACGTCCACCTGAACGAAGTGGGGCGGCTGGTCAAGCAATGGGTGCGCAAGGCGGGCGGCGTACCCTTCGTCTTCAATACGATCGGCGTGGACGACGGAATCGCCATGGGCCACGAGGGCATGAAGTTCTCGCTGCCCAGCCGCGAGCTGATCGCCGACTCGGTGGAAACCATGCTCCAGGCCCACCAGTTCGACGGCATGATCTGCATTACCAACTGCGACAAGATCGTCCCCGGGATGCTCATGGCCGCGGTGCGGTGCAACATCCCCACGATCTTCGTCAGCGGCGGGCCCATGGAGGCCGGCCGACTGCCCGACGGGCGCACCGTGGACCTGATCGACGTGTTCTCCGGTGCAGCCGCCCGGGGCCAGGGCAAAATCACGGCCAGGGAGCTGAAGGCCCTGGAGCGCATCGGATGTCCGACCTGCGGCTCGTGCGCGGGGCTGTTCACGGCCAACAGCATGAATTGCCTCTGCGAGGCCCTCGGCCTGGCACTGCCGACCAACGGCACCCTGCTGGCCACCAGCCAGCTTCGCCGCGAGCTGTTCCGCCGGGCCGCGGAGCGGATCGTGGAGATGACCCGCCTGTTCGATGAGCAGGGCGAAGGCCACGGCCTGCTGCCCCGCGAGATCGTCACCCCCGCGTCGGTCGACAATGCCATGGTGCTCGACATGGCCATGGGCGGCAGCACCAACACCGTGCTGCACATGATGGCTGTGGCCCACGAGGCGGGCATCCCCTACGACCTGGAGCGCATCAACCAGCTCAGCGCCCGGACGCCCAATCTCTGCAAGGTCGCTCCCAGCAGCCACTATCACGTCGAGGAGGTCCACAATTCGGGCGGCATCCACACGATCCTCGGCGCGCTCGAGCGCGGCCGGCCCGGCCTGCTCAACCCGGACTGCCCCACGGTGACCGGCAAGACCCTGGGAGAGAACATCGCCGAGTACGACATCCGCGGCGAAACTGTCTCGGCCGAGGCCCTGAGACTGGCCGCCGCGCGCCCCGGCGGCCGGCGCACCACCAAGCCGATGAGCGTCGCCCCGGCCGCCCCGTCGATCCGCCAGCTCAGTGCGGAGCAACTGGGCTTCGAGCCGTACGACTGCCTGCGCGAAGTGGAAAACGCCTACAGCCAGCAGGGCGGGCTGGTCATCCTCTACGGCAGCCTCGCCCCCGCCGGCGCGGTGGTCAAGGCCGCGGGCGTCAAACCCGAGATGCTCAAACACAGCGGCCCGGCAGTGATCTTCGAATCGGAAACCGCGGCCTACCAGGGCATCGTGGGCGGCCAGGTCACCGCCGGCGACGTGGTGGTGATCCGCTACGAAGGCCCGCGCGGCGGGCCGGGCATGCAGGAGATGCTCGCGCCGACCGCGGCGATCAAGGGCGTGGGGGTGGACGACTCGGTGGCGCTGGTGACCGACGGGCGCTTCTCCGGGGGCACGGCCGGGGCGTGCATCGGGCACATCAGCCCCGAGGCGGCCGCGGGCGGACCGATTGCGCTCTTGCAGCCGGGCGACATCATCGAGATCGACATCCCCGGCCACCGCCTGGACGTGCGCCTAAGCGACGAGGAACTGGCCCGGCGGCGCCAAGCTTGGCAGGCGCCCGAGCCGCGCTACAAGACGGGGTGTCTGGCCCGCTATGCGGCCATGGCTACCAGCGCCGATCGCGGGGCCGTGCTCGATTGGGAGCAGGCAAGAAAAGGGTAACTTTCCGCTCTCCATTCTGCGCGCAGACGCTCAGCGCCGAGGAACTGCAAAGAAAACAAACAAAGACTGCCCCAAGCGCGACAGTCAGGATTCGAGGAGCTGCTGATTGCGGCGGGCACGGCGTTCGGCACGCAGCCGAGCACGCCGTCGGACTTCGCTGGGCTTCTCGTAGTATTCGCGGCGGCGCATCTCCTTTTTGATCCCGCTCCGCTCCACCAGTTTGCGGAACCGACGCACCGCCTCTTGGATCGATTCACGCTCACGCAACGTCAGTTTGACCACTCAAACCTCCTTTCTCCCAATCACCTTTTTCGTACCAACAGCGTACCCGCGATCGCACCTTGGCTGGGTGCGCCGATAGCGTAAACTCTCCACGCCGGCGCCGGCAGCGCGTTTCCGCCCGCTGGTGCCTTCAGGCCCGCCCCCCGGCGATTCGAACGGTCTTGCGACCGTGACTGTGCAATATAACTGCGCTGCCCGCGCCTGTCTAGTGCGCGACCTCGGGGGTGCAAGCCCCGCAAGCCCCCGGGGGCCGCTGAGAGCCGAGCCGGCCGATCGATTCCAGGCCCACTCCTCCGCGCTTTCCCAGGCCCAATTGCCCAAACGCCGCTACTGGCCAGGAACCGAAGCCCCGGCGCCCTCCCGGCGCCGAATCGCTCCGCACGGGCCGCCTCCCGAGGGCCGGTCCGATCACCCCCCAGTCGAGCGTAAAACCCGGCGCTCGGCTCTGCGAGCCCGGGCGCAGCGCGAGTCGATCCGGCCGGTCGGTTGGACCAGCCGTGCGCTGCCCGGCCTGGGCCACTCCCACCACGTGATGCCCGCCCGGTCGTACCCGCGGGCCGGGTGGCTCGGCAGGTTCACTGAATTTTGCCTGCGTCCGGAGCCGATGCCCATAACGCGGCCTTGCGGCCGCAACCAAAAGCCGAAGGCGGAAAGCCGAAAGCGGAAGATGCCCGCACGCTGCGCGTGTTTCACGGCGCAAAACTCAGAGCCAACACCTTTGCAGCAGGCCGTTGTGCGGCGTGTCCCGCGCTCAAGCAAGAATCGGCCAGCGAATCATGGATAGTCCTGCGCAGTCTACCGAGCAATTGCAGACCTTGCTGGAACTGGAGCAGCGCCACGAAGAGCTGCTCGGTCAGCTCGACCAGCTCGATCGCAAGGTCAGTGCGGCCTTGGAAGAGTATCGCCGGGAGTGGCGCGTGCCCGAGCGCCTCCCTTGAGCGCATCGGCCTTTTCGGGGCGGTGGGCGTCAGCCGGCCACGCCACCGGCGGCCCCCATGTTAGCTGGCGCTGGTGCAAAGACCCAGACACCGGCTGGCGCTTACTGCCCTGGGGGCCGTTTTCTCGGGCGGGCCAATCCGCTGGCGCGCTGTTGACTTCCCACTGCTGATCTACCGGTCGTGGTTTCCTGCCGGCTTGTTGTGCCGGCTCTGACGAGACCACCGTCCGCAGCGCCGACCGAATCC
>CAYXPN010000269.1:5848-7954 GCA_964467075.1 uncultured Planctomycetaceae bacterium | reverse complement strand
TCGCGGTGGTCCTCGATTGCTGAGGAGGAAACACGATGAAAGAGAAAGTCAACCGACGCCAGTTTGTCGAGCGTGCCGCGGCCGCGGCTGCCGGGGCCCAGATCGCCCTGCGCGCGACCTACACCGTCCACGCGGGCAACCCCGAGCAGGCCGACACCAGAGAGATTCTCAACTACAACCCCGAGATGGAGTATCGCCGCTGCGGCAAGACCGGCCTGATGATCTCGGTGGTGTGCCTGGGCGGGCACTGGAAGCGGATCAACACCGTGGTGCCCAAGCTTTCCGACTTCGACCAGAACCGCTACGACGTGGTCACGCGCTGCATCGAGCGGGGAGTGAACTACATCGACGCCTGCACCGGCGGCGAGGTGATGGCCTATACCAAGGCCCTCAAAGGCCGGCGCGACAAGATGTATCTGGGCTACTCGTGGTACGAACACGAGGTGCGCCGCGCTGAATGGCGCAGCTTTGAGAAGCTCAAGCAGAGCTTCGACGAGGGCCTGCGCCAGGCCGGCCTGGAATATGTCGATCTCTGGCGAGTGACCTGCCACGAGCAGAGCAGCCGCCACACGCCCGGCGAGATCGAAGAGCTGATGAAGGCCCTGGAATGGGCCAAGAAGAGCGGCCGGGCCCGGTTCACCGGCATCTCGTCGCACGACCGGCCGCACATCAAGATGCTCATCGAGAAGTATCCCGAGCAGTTGGAGGCGATCTGCACGCCCTACACGGCCAAGACCAAGGTAGTGACCGACGAGACCGGGCTGTGGGCGGCCATGCAGAAGCTGGACGTGGGCTGGTTCGGCATCAAGCCGTTTGCCAGCAACTCGGTGTTCAAGGGCGACAGCTCGCCGGAGAGTCCCCACTTCGAGGAGGATAACCGCATCGCGCGCCTGGCCATCCGCTACATCCTCTGCAACCCGGCGATTACTGCGCCGATTCCCGGGCTGATCACGCAGCAGCAGGTGGACAACGTGGCCCTGGCCGTCAAGGAGCGCCGGGAGCTCGATCTTGAGGAGCAGGCCGAGCTGGAGCGGGCCATGGAGCGTGCGTGGGCCAACCTGCCGTCGCGCTACGAGTGGCTGCGCGATTGGGAGTACATCTGATCCGGCCAGTGTAGAGCGGTGCGTGGGTGCCGGCATGCACCGCGCGATCCGTCATGTGAAGGGCGCAGGTCGGCGTACTTCGGCTCTGTGCAAGCATTGGGCGGGACGTCGTTCGACTGAGTGGCTTGGTCGGGATGTCCTGCCGAGCGCGAGATATGTTGCCGTGCCCCGTGAGTCGGGCGCGATCTTCTCACAATAGAGCGAACTTAGGGCATTCGGGCCGGCTACTGGGACGATTCATCGAGCAGTTCAAGCCACTTGTCACAGGGTCCATGCCTCAGTTTGACCTCGTCACCGATTCGGTTTTCGAGATACAGTGCGTTGGCGGCGGCGTCCTCCAGCCAATCTCGCACGTGGTTAAATCGTTGCCTTGGACCGTATCTCCCCAAACGAGTCGCTTCAGAAGCGAGGCGCGAGACGAAATGCATGCTGGCAGCCCCAAGATTGTTCTGGCTTTCGGCCCATGCCGGGATCTGGGCCGCCGACCCACCAGTTGCTAGGACCTCTATGAGCATTTCGCTGTAAGGCGTTACGTCCCGCACCCGCCGCAAGAGGCGCCGTGCGACAATCGCGTCAAGGTCCGTCTCAGTGAGGTATTCACCCGCGGTGCGGTTAGAGTAGAAGCGAGGCAGCGCCACACCCCCTCCCGGTTCCTCGAACCCCTCAAACGAGAGTCGTCTAGTGGGAAACGATGCTCCCGACGCAAAACCCGTAGCTCCCGCCCCCATACACGCCTGTCCAAAAACGCCCGCAAAATTGACCAGAACGAGACTGTACCCGGCCGCACTGAACACTCTTGCCAGGTGCAAGTAGGCTCGCAGGACACGACTGTCCGATGCAAACGGATGGTTTGCGTGGGTCTGCGCTACGATGATATACACGCCGTCAATCCCTTCGCGCGACGTGACCTGATCGGCAACCGTCTCCAAAAACCCACCCTGTTCAAAGGCCGCCTCATTCAACGCGCTCTCGCTAATGGCGATTGTCGCCAATACTGGTTGTC
>CAYXPN010000269.1:0-5838 GCA_964467075.1 uncultured Planctomycetaceae bacterium | reverse complement strand
CCTCCATTTCCCCCGCTGCCGCCAGACCGCAATCGAGCCACTGGGCTGACGTATACGCCTCATCTTCGCGCTCCGTAATCAGCGGACTCGGCAGGATAATATGTGTGCAGGACAAGTTCACCTGGAACTCGACCGCCCATCCGACCGCGTTACCGGCTTGGTCGGGTTCGGGTGCCGATCTCACCCACCAATCCTGAATGCGTGACTTGATTTCTTGTTCCCACGCACGCCGTGTGCTCGCTTGGCTGTCAAACGTTGGGATATCGGCTTGAAACCAAGGATATGTCGCGAGTCGCATGCAGGCCGTTGGACAGGTCGTGGGGTCCAGTTCTGCCAAGTACAGTTGAGGGTCAAACAAACGCCTGTGACATTCGGGGAGCGCGGCTCGCGTGAGCCTCTCGCTTGTGTTTCCCGAGGGCAAGTAGATTAGACCGTTGATTTCGTCGACCGAACTCGCGAGGTTCCAATGGTAGGCAACGTTTAGCAGGAACATGTGTCGTCCTCCAACAACTGCTCGAATCGTGCAGCGACGTTTCGCGGGCGGCTTGTCGGTGCGATGGCCATCATCTCATGCACAATTCGACACAACGGTTCGGGGAATTCGGTGCGTACCTCCTTGAGCGACCTGGGCGTCATTCGGCCAACCAGGTATTGCTGCCCGTTGAAGGGATGGCGTTTCGCCGCCAGATGATAAAGCGTCACACCAAGAGAGAACCAGTCTGACTTGATCGTTAAATGCTTTCTGCCCTTCGCCTGTTCAGGAGACTTGTACCCAGGCGTGCCTGGTGCCGCGCCCAGAGCAGTGATGTCTGATCGGTCGATATGTCGTGCGAGTCCAACATCCACCAGGATGAACTGACCGTTGCTCCCAATAACGATGTTCGCAGGCTTAACATCACGATGGACGATTCGTTTGCTCCAGAGGCCTTCGATTGCCTCGCTTACATGGTACCCTATAGTCGCTAGCGTCCGGAAGTCCACGAGAGCCGCGGCAGGGTGAAGAAGCCGCCGCAGGTCGCCTCCCTCATGCAGTTCGTATGAAACCAATGGCAGCGCTGTCCCCTCGTAGGTAATCCTGTCGTGTCTGATGATTCGTACCAGATGAGGGGAATCGAGGGACTCTAGAAGTTCGAGTTCCCGTTCAAGCCGACGGGGATCAGAGCGCGGCTTAAACAGTTTGATTGCCGCGGGCTTCCCGTCCGCCCACCCTCGGAATACGGCACCTTGTCCGCCCCGATCAAGGTAGTCTTTGATTACCACGCCCTGTGGCAGACACGTGCGAATCGAGTCTAGGAGATCACTGGACACTGGTTGTTGCCCCTGTGAGTCTTGTGCCCGTTGGCGGTGAGCCGTGACACCACAAACTCGCGCCGCCAGTCCTGCGCGTGACTGGCTGCGGGGTCGATTGAGACGAGAACCGAATTGCCTGACACGACTAAGAGGCCGACACCGTTCTCGCGGAACTGAGAAGATGCCTTGGTCGCCGGTGCTGCATACATGTCGGGGATCGCAACATATGACTCGTCAGCGAACTTACGATATGCGACTGCTTGCGTTAAGGCATCGCGCCATCTCATCAGTTTGGCTTCGATGGCGATGACGGTCACTGGCCACTTCTCAACTCTCAGGGAAATTCGGCCCCCTTTTCCCAAGGTGACCATTTCCCATGCCACGAGACGATCGAGCGCCCCGGAACGGAGGCCACCATGCGCAATCCCGCATCGGTTCTCCAGCAAGTCAATTCGTGTGGGCCCACCCAACCGAAGCGAAGAGAGAATCACACTCTCGTACGTGGTGAGCAACTCCAGTGGCTGGTGCCAGTCGCTCCCGTGAGGCAGGAGCACAACCACGTCCGCGATGCACCGCCCAACGCTGACCTCCCGAGCAACCTGCCAAGCGTTGGCACGGCAAGATAGGTGGTCTGGTAAAGCTGAGCAAAGTTGATCCACGAACTGAGACTCGTATGAAAATGAATCGTCGGGTTTGTCGCCGCCGCGAGATCGCATAACCTTCCCCCTTATTTGCATTTTACCAAATCCCTGTGCTCGGTTGGATAGTCCCATTTCCCCGTCCTCTTGGCACCCATCGGCACTGGAGTGGGCTCCCCTTGAAACATACGCCGATGCGAATACGCCGCTACGGTGTTGTGACGCAGGGAAAGCTGGGATTACGCCGCGCGGCGCTCTCACGCCGGCTTGCGCCCCACGGCGATCAGGCGCGGGGTGTCGGGCCCATACTCGTCGCCGTCAAAGTTGCCGTAGAGCTTCACCTCGGCCAGCCCCGCCTGTTCCAGCCTGTCTCTGAGCTCCTGGCCCGAGTAGATCGTGTGGTGGAACCGGAAGTGCCTGGCCCGACCCTTGCGGATGAGAATCCACTCGTTGCGGATGCGGGTCCACTCGTCGAAAATCTCGCGGCGCTGGACCAGGATGCTGCCGTCCGGCAAGACGTCGGAGCCGGTCAGCTGCCGGATGGCGGCCAGGCGCTCCTTGCCCATCACGTCGATCAGGCACACCCCGCCGGCCTTGAGGCTGGTAAACAGCTTCCCCAGCACGCGCAAGTCGTCCTGCTTGTCGTCGAAGTAGCCGAACGAAGTGAACATGCTCAGCACGAGGTCGAAGGCCCCGGGGCGCACGAAATCGCGCATGTCGGCCTGCACCCACTCGATCTTCACTCGGGCCGCCCTGGCCCTGGCACGTGCCTTATCCAAGAGGTACTTTGTTCGGTCCACGCCCGTGACCCTCAGCCCGGCCTGGGCCAGGGCGATCGCATATCTGCCGGGGCCGCAGCACAGGTCGAGCACGGACCGGGCGCGGGGCTCGGTGAGGTTGAGGATCTTGGGCACGTGTTCGGCGGCCTCGGCAAAGCGCTCCTCCGGGAACAGGCACGGGTAGAGTTCCTGCCAGAGGGCGTCGTCGTCGAACCATTCTCTCTTGCGTCTGGCGGGCATGTGGGGGGGCTTCTTCCAGCGGCGTAGCACTTCAGCCGTCTGAAGTTGGCCTTGGAGTAACTCTTCAGCCGTCTGGACGACCGACGCTGGCCCGCATTTTGGCGCCGTATCGCGCCCTTTCAGGGCTTCGCGGGGCGAGGGCCCGCCGAAAAACCTGGTAGTCCGACACACGTGAAGTGTCGAGTCGGGTGCCACTGCTGGCTTGTCCAGCAGTGCCGAATGCACGGTTGGGCAAGCCAACCGTGGCACCCCACAGTTTAGCCGTGTCGGACTACTAGGGCTCCGCTGCGCTCGCCCTGGGCTTTCATCTTCGGCCCCTTCAGGGCCGACGCCATCCCCTCTGCCCAGCGCCTCGTCCCGCGATCCTGTGATCCTGTCCAGAGCCAAAGGGAACAAGTCCACGTATTCGGTCGGTGGTTTTCAGTGCGAAGAGCGTCTTGCAGCCGAAAAATGGACCAGTCGCCCTCCTCCTGTCTTTTCCTGCCTGGACCAACGCCAATTGTAATGCGCCGGCGCAAGCCTGCCAGGCCCCGCAAGACGTAACCCGCGGTCTCGGCATTTTGGCGGGACCGACCATCAGGCCGCTTTTTCAAAGGCGACGATTCGTCTAGAATGGCGACAACCCGGGCGCCGCCGCGGCCGACAAGGCCGCTTGCTCGCGCGCCTGCCCACCCCGGGGATCATCGGCTCCGCGAAGCTCAAAGATGGCCAAGCTGACCTACAAAGACGCGGGCGTGGACCTCGACCAGTATGCCCAGGCCATGGCCCGACTGCCGCGCTGGCTGGCGCGGACCCATTCGCCGCGCGTGCTGCCCTTGGAGGGCGGGTTTGCGGGCCTGTTCCAGCTTGACTTCGCCAATCCGCTCTTTGCCCGCCGCTACCAGGAGCCGGTGCTGGTGGCCTCAACCGACGGGGTGGGCACGAAGCTGAAGGTGGCCTCGGCCGCGGGCGAGCACCGCACCGTGGGCGTCGACCTGGTGGCCATGTGTGTCAACGACGCGGTGTGTGTGGGCGCCGAGCCGCTGTTCTTCCTCGACTACGTGGCCATGCCCAAGGATGATCCCGTGCTCTTGGAGCAGATCGTCAGCGGCATCAGCGAGGGGTGTCTGGAGGGTGACTGCGCGCTGTTGGGCGGCGAGACGGCCATCCTGCCCGACGTTTATGCGCCGGGCGAGTATGACCTGGCCGGCTTCTGCGTGGGCGTGATTGAGCGGCAGAAGCTGATCGACGGCAAAGGGATCGTCTCCGGCGACCTGCTCCTGGGGCTGGCCTCCAGCGGGCTGCACTCGAACGGCTACAGCCTCGCGCGGAAGATCGTCTTCGAGGCCGCGGAGCTGGACGTCAATGCGCCGGTCGAGCCCTCGGGCGCCACCGTGGGCCAGCTCCTGCTGGAGCCCACGCGCATCTACGCCAAACCGCTGCGCCAGGTCCTGTCCCACTACAAGGTCAAGGCCGTGGTCCACGGCATCGCCCATATCACGGGCGGCGGACTCAGCGACAATCTCGTGCGCATCCTGCCCGAGGGCGTCGAGGCGGTGGTCGAGCGCACGGCATGGCCGGTGCCGCGGGTGTTCACCTGGCTGAAGCAGCTCGGCTCCGTGGACGACGAGGAGATGTATCGCGTGTTCAACATGGGGATCGGCATGGTGCTGGTCGTCAGTCCCTATTATGCCGACAGCATCCAGCAGCAATTCCGGCGCCTGGGGCTGGACTGCTGGCAGATCGGCCACGTGCGCGAGGGGCAGAAGGGCGTCTCGTGGGCCCAGGCCGGGGGGTGAACGAGCAGAAGCGTACGAACGGCGATTCTCACGCGTGCTCTTACCAACGCTTCTGAAGAATTACTCCCGCTTGACAGTCAGATCGCTATGTTCCCCAGGTCTCCGTTTCTGTTTATGGGTCACGCTCCAGGTAGCGACGTACTACCTGCAGGAACTCGCGCGCCTGTTCCATCCGGCGAGCCATCGCCTCCGGACCGAATGCCGCATCAACGTCATAGTCTCCTCGCAGCCTTTCGTCGCAGGCATCGAGCAACCAGCGGTGATACTTGGGATCGAGTTCTGCGGTCTTGGCGAAGTGTTCACCAAAGGCCGCATGCACAGCAGCATGTTTGCGGTAGTGGAATCCCTTTTCTCGCAGGACCGCCTGAGCAGCGTGCAGCATGGCGTAGTAGATGCGGCCCGCGGCGAACTCGCTGTCTCCCTCGCGCAATAGGGTCTCCGCAGCGTGCAACGCGCGCTCGGCCTTCTCAAGCAGCTTTCGGGCTTCCTGCCTCATACAAACACCGCCTCCTCGCGCACGTTCTGGAAGAAGAGCGTTTGATCCTCGCGCCACTGCTCCTCGGAGCAAAACACGCGGCTGATGCTGATTCCGTGTTCCAGCGAAAGCCGCGAGATCAGTTCGCTCGTGTGGTCGATCTCCCGCGAATAATCCGGCACCTGATCCAGCACGATCAGGACGTCCAGGTCCGATTCGTCGGTCTCCTCGCGGCGCGCGTATGATCCATACAGACAGACGGCGCTGAAACGGTCGCCATACAGCACCGAGAGCCCGCGCTTCAGTTCACACAGGATCTTCTTGATCCGCTCGTCCATTTTCGCCCCCAGGGTTTGCCGAGAGGAAGGACGGTCGCCCCCCGCACGCCCCAGTTTCACTGGCCCGCGACTGGCCTCCAAGCGTCGTCTGTAGCTGCCCGCAGGCCGCCGAATGAGCACCAGGAACGGCGAACCGCCAAAGGCAGTATGCCACGCGACCCGTCGGGAACGCAAGCCCTTGACCCCGCGCACCTCACACCACAGGCGGGCCGCCCCGCGCCGGCCCGCCCGACGGTCTTTCAGCCCCCCAGCCGCTGCACGTCGATCCCCACCTTGCCCGCGGCGTAGGCCACCTCGCGC